>QCEG01000049.1 GCA_003278535.1 Prochlorococcus sp. AG-355-N18 | reverse complement strand
GAATAAAATTTAATGGCCGCACCTAATGCCAATGGAAATCAAACTTTAGATTCAATCTTGGAGGATTTAACTACTCCATCCGGTAAATTAGTTTCAAGTATTTTTTCGGCAAGTTATACAGATACTGATAACGATAAATTTATAGGTGTAATTGTTACATCAAATTTAAGTCAAAGTTCAGAAGGAGAATGGCAATGGTCAAGTGACGGGGGAGTTAATTGGAATAATATAAGCACTTCATTAAGTGAAACCGAAGGCCTTTTTGTATCAGAAAAAGACTATATAAGATTTCTTCCGGCAGCTAATTTCAATGGAAGTCCAGGAGATTTAAATGTAAGGTTAATCGATACTAATCTAGTTTATTCATCATCCACTCCAATCACAAATCCATTTAATCTTGGAGATGTTGGTGAGACTGCAGCACCATTTTTAGTTGACATAGATAGTGATTCTGATTTTGATGCTTTTATAGGTAATGCAGATGGAGAATTATATTATTTTCAGAATATTGGTACAAATAGCAATCCAAATTTTACTACCTCTCTTGTAAACCCATTCGGCTTAAGTGCTACAGAATATAATGATGCAAAACCTTCATTCGTAGATCTTGATAATGATGGTGATTTTGATGTTTTTATAGGTAACGAAACTAGAGATTTCTATTATTTAGAAAATACAGGTAGTGCCGATGATCCAAATTTTTCGGTTGCCTTTGAAAATCCCTTTGGACTTGTCGACAACAGAAACTACAGGGTTTCTAGTCCTGAATTTGTAGATATTGATAATGATGGGGATCTCGATTTATTCGTTGGTGCTTCTAGAGGAGATATTTTTTATTTTGAAAATGAAGGCACTTCAGTAGCACCGCAATTTAAAGCTGCAGTGACTAACCCTTTCAATATTGATATTGATTTAACTGATACTACTCCATCATTTGCTGATTTAGATCTCGACGATGATTTTGATCTCTTTATTGGTACAGATGACGGATCAATACAATACCTAGAGAATGTCGGAACAGCAAATGATCCAGATTTTGCGGCCTCAATTCCAAATCCTTTTGGGATTTCTAATGTTGCTAATTTAGCTAAACCAGCATTTGTTGATATTGATGGAGATACTGATTTAGATTTATTTATAGGGCAAGAAGATGGAAATACAATTTATATTGAAAATCAATTTGCTAGCGGATCAATAATCGATGCTTCCACAAATGGGGGAGATACGGCAATATCATCAGCTAGTATTTTACTTTCAACATCGGTAAATGCAGTAAATGATGCGGCAACATTTGGAGGTGACACCACAGGAGCCGAAGATGAAGATGCGGAGCAATCACAGGAACATTAACAGCGAGTGATACTGCCGATGGTTTAACAACACCAAATTTTACAGTCAGCGCAGATGGAGCCAACGGAAGTGCAACGATAGATGCAACTAGTGGAGCGTGGAGTTATACACCCGATGCGAACTTCAATGGAACAGATACATTTACGGTAACTGTCACTGATGATGACGGTAATGCAGAGACACAGAATATAAGCGTAACTGTTAATGCAGTAAATGATGCGGCAACATTTGGAGGTGACACCACAGGAGCCGAAGATGAAGATGGCGGAGCAATCACAGGAACATTAACAGCCACTGATGATATTGATGGTTTAACAACACCAAATTTTACAGTCAGCGCAGATGGAGCCAACGGAAGTGCAACGATAGATGCAACTAGTGGAGCGTGGAGTTATACACCCGATGCGAACTTCAATGGAACAGATACATTTACGGTAACTGTCACTGATGATGACGGTAATGCAGAGACACAGGATATAACACTTACTGTTAATCAAATGGATGACCCTACAGTTATAACTGGTGGGACCTCAGGAAGTGGTGATGAAGACGGTGGCCCTATTACAGGAAAGATAGAAGTAACTGATGTTGACGGTTTAACTAATAATTCTCCCTACTCAATCAGTAGTAACAGTAACAGTGGTATTGCAACAATTGATTCTTTAGGTAATTGGGTTTACGAACCTTATCTACATCAATATGGTACCGATATTTTTACGGTAACTATAACTGATGATGATGATAATACTCAGACACAAGATATAACAATCACAGTTAATGCAGTGGATGACTCAACAGTTATAACAGCTGGTACCTCAGGAAGTGGAGATGAAGATGGTGTTGCGATTACAGGAAAAATTACTGCTTTCGATGTAGAGGGGCTTACTAATACCACTCCTTATTCCATCAATACCAA
>QCEG01000048.1 GCA_003278535.1 Prochlorococcus sp. AG-355-N18 | reverse complement strand
TTTTTATTAGCATTGCTGGAAAATCTTGTTTTGCAACAATATATGTTTCCTCTTCTGGTAAAAAAGTTATTGCCTCTAGTCCATGACTTTTATTTAAGGTCTGCAATTTAAAGAATTTTTTTATAAGTGAAAAATTCTTCATTTCACTTAATAAGTAGTTTTTATGTTTTCCGCTATCCAATTCAACAGTAACTACTTTAGGATATTGAGATTCTATTACAGCTACTAAAAGATTACGTTTTTTATTCAAGGTAATACCTTCACTTTCATCGAGAGGAGAATTAATTGTTTTTTTTCGATTTATATCTCCTTTAAGATCTAAATTAAACAATTTGGAAGTGTCGTCACTAACCGTCCAAAGAGACTTTTTATCTACATCAAAAACTAAACCTGAAGGTTCATCAAATTCTAAGTCAACATTGGCTATTGCTCTTTGACTAATAAAATTAATATGTGGAGTATCTAATCTATCTTTGATTTGTATATTTGCATTAACAGCAGTAGGTAAAGCAAGAGCAGCTAGTAGTGGGAGTAGTAAGCGTTTCACCTATTTTAAAAACTACAATTATCTTCTTTTAAAAAAGTTTTATATTGATTTACATACTCGATTGCTTCTGGGAAGTTATTTTTATATGCTTTCTTAATATCTTTACATGCTCTAGCATCTATTGATGATCCTGATAGTCTTCTCATACTAAAGCCAAGATCACCTCTTAAGAAATAAGCTTCCATATATTCAGGATCTATTTTGATAGCCTTAGTAAAGTCTTTTAAACCCTTTTTCTGATATCTAATTCTTGAAGGTCCTTTTTTATGAAAGCCAACCATAAATCCTCTACATAAATAACCCTCTTTATTCTCAGGAATCATTGCAATAGCTTTATTACATTTTTCAAGCGCTAATGAAAATTCTTCCATATATTGTTCATATGTTGGATTTTTTTCATCTCTTAAAACTAAGTCATCTAAAATCTCATATCCCTCTTCAATCAATTTTTTATACTCTAATAATTTGCCATTATTTTCATTTGCATTAACAACAGTAGGTAGTGCAATAGTAGCTAATAAAGGTATTAAAAATTTCTTCATAAAAAAAAAGAGCTAATTGCCCCTTATTGTAGATCGACTGTCAATCGTATTTAATATAGCGGTGCAAGTAGTAAGCGTTTCTTCATTTATTTATTTTCTTACTTGCATTTATAGCATCAACTTGTTCATAAGTTGAGTTGTAAACAGAATAATGAGTATTAATTGAATGCCCCATAGATTTACTGGCAACCCTTGCATCTAACCCAGCATGTATTGATCTGACTCCCCAATTATGTCGAATGTCTATCAGTTCCAGGAACGGAATACCTAACTCCTTTGCTCTAGGTTTTAAGTACCTGAGCCATTGGTTGCCAAGATATTTAGTTCGAGTAGGGTCATAGTCGTTTAGGTCAAAAGTATATTCTCGTTGAATATTATCCAGTTCCCATTTGATAGCCAGTTCTTTTGTAAGTGCTATTGGATATTTCATATACATAGACTTCTTACCTTTAGGAATACAAACACTTGTGGCAGTACCGCTATCTAAGTCGGGTATGAGTGAAAAAGTTTCTCCGCTACGAGTGCCATATACGAACAAACTTGCTGTCAGCCACCCCCACTTTTCGTTATCTCTTACCATTTCTACTAACTCAATTAACTTTGCTGGGTCAATATTTACTCTTTGTTTGGCTTTGTACTTACCAACATAGTCATCAATTAGTTCAACATTGCTTAGTCCATTTACCTCAGCAAGTCTTTTGTAGTACTGACAGAGTTTTCTTCTTTTATCAGACTCAGGTTCACTTTGTTTTATCTCATCAATTAAAACTCCCATATTCAAAACAGAATCTTGGGGAAGTTTGTTGAAGTGACCAAGTATTCCTTTCCAGGTCTGTTGCTTCGGTAACTTACTTCTGTCCTTGTCTTTCCAGTAATCAATTTCAAATACTTTTATAGCTTCACTTACTGTTGTCCCTTTGCTACTACCTTTTATTTCCAACTTAGGTGCGTCCCACATCAACTGATCTGGAATGAATCCGTTTTTGTTCACATATTCAGTTAAGGTCAATATTCTTGCTTCTGCTGAGACGAGGTTATTTATATCAGCACTCAATCTGGTTGGAATCTTACGCTCTTTTTTTATCCCATCAGAATCAGCATAAGTTCCACGTATAAATAAATGATTACGTCCTACGACCAGCTTTGCTTTTATATTTCTTGTCTTAAGTCTCTTATTTAAGTCCGATATTGCCGAAAGTGTTTCCGAATCTGTTTCCGAATTTGTTGCACCCAGACCCCTACCTGGTACACTACCGCCAGACCCTTTTTTGTTACCAATTCCAAAAATTCTTGCCATTTGGTTAGGTTAGTCTGTTTCCGAATTGTTTCCGAATATATGTCCTAAAATGTCGCAGAATGTCAAGTATATGTCAAGAGTTAGGAAATACTATATAGGCAATTTTAAACAGGCTAAAACTCGTATTGTAGGCTGTCACTTCCCTTTGCTATACTACTTAGGTGGTTAAAACTGAATAACCCTTTTGGAGGGGTGGTCGAGTGGTTTAAGGCTCTAGTCTTGAAAACTAGCGTGTCTGCAAGGGCACCGTGGGTTCGAA
>QCEG01000047.1 GCA_003278535.1 Prochlorococcus sp. AG-355-N18 | reverse complement strand
GCAAGATGTTTTGTTTTGGGGAAAGTCAATAAATTCAGTTAAAAATTTAAAAAATACTAATATTTCTATAGCAGTTGAAGATGGTTTTATAAGATCTGTTGGTCTTGGAGGTGATTTGTTTTCACCAATGAGTTTAGTTTTTGATAAAAAAGGTATTCACTATGACTATAGTAAAACAAGTGATTTAGAAGAACTACTTCAGACGAGAGCTGTCAATGATGAAGAATTATATAGAGCAAATGAACTGATAAACCAGATAAAAATAAAAAATATAAGTAAATATAATCTTAGAACTGAAAGAGTTTCTCTTCAAAAAAAATTTTTATCAAAACAAAAAATAATTTTAGTCCTTGGTCAGGTTGAGACAGATAACTCTATAGTATTTGGTGTGCCTAACGATACAATTAAAAAAACAAATTTTGCACTAGTTCGTAAGGTTAGAGAAGATTATCCAAATTACTATATAATTTATAAACCTCATCCAGATTTGGAGCATGGTTTGAGATCTGAAGGTTCAGAGGAAGTTCTTATAAAAAATATTGCAGATTCAATAGCATATAAAACAGTATTAAAAGACCTTTTTGAGATATCAAGTAGAGTTGCGGTTTTTACCTCCTTAGGAGGCTTTGAAGCACTCATAAGAAATATACCAGTTACATGTTATGGTTTGCCCTTTTATTCAGGTTGGGGGTTAACGGATGATAAAGTTATGAGTAAAGTAACGAAAGAAAGGCGAACGAGAAAACTAACTTTAGAGGAATTAGTGTATATAGCAATTATTGATTACCCATATTATTTTAGTTCGAAGTTAAATTCCCATACCGAAGTAGAGGATGTTATTGATGAAATATATCTTAATAAGAAAGAAAAAAAGAATATGGAACAAATTATTTTTAGATATTGGGGGGGCATATAAAGATTTTTTAAAAAAAAGAAAAGTTTTTTGATGACAATACAAAATAATAGGCCAATATTTAAGAAAAAGATTTTGATAGAAGGATCAGTATTATTACTAATTGGTCCTTTAGGCACATTTTTTTCAAGATTATCAAATTATCTAGAGAAAAATAATGTTAGGACTTATAAAATTAATTTTCCTCTTTATGAATACGGGTTTTCAAAAAATTCCACAATTAAATATGAAGATGATATTTCACAATTTAAAGAATTTTTAGAGGAAATAATAATTAAAAAAAAAATAAAGCATATATTCATGTACGGTAATGTATTGATTCCACATAAGCAGGCATTAACTCTATGCGACGAATTAGAGAGAAAAGGCTATTTAATAAATTCTCATATTTTTGAATTAGGCTATTTAAGACCAAATTTCGTGACAATAGAAGATAAAGGAGTTAATTATTCAAGTAGTTTTATCGCTAATCGTGATTTTTATGAAAAACAACCATTATATGAAAGTTTTCCCGTTCCAGTTAATCAGGGCTTGAGGATTAGAAAAGTATGGAAATTAATTTCTTTCGTAAATCATGCTTTTAAAAATTATAAAATTGTTGAGTTTGAGCATAAACTTCAACCAAAACCTATTTTTTTGTGGTTTCAATTAAAAGGTTTCTTTTTAAAGTTTTTTTATAAGATTAGTGAAAAAAAGTTAAAAATAAATAGTTTTTGTACGGGTCCGTTTTTCTTAGTCATACTTCAAGTAGAAACTGATAGTCAAATTTTAAAAGGATCTAAATTTTCTAATAATAATGAATTTATTTATAAAGTAATAAAAAATTTTTCTGCTGCAAAGTTAAAAAATACAAAATTAGTATTTAAGCATCATCCTAGAGATAGGGGTTACAATAATTATTTAGAGTTTATTGTAAATGTTTCCAGAGAATTTAATATCGAAGATAAGGTTTCATATATCCATGATTTTCCTCTTTCAAGAATTTTTACTAACAGATTTTGTAAGGGTACTATATTAATTAATAGCACCGTAGGTTATCAATCTTTATACCACTCTGTACCGATTAAAGCCTTAGGTATAGCGCCTTATAATTTTGAAGGATTAGCAGATCAAAAAAATTTAGTTTTATTTTTTAAGAACCCAAAGAAAGTAAACAAATTATTATTTAACAAGTTTTATAAATTTATCTTAGAAAATTCTCAAATAAACGGTAATTTTGATGGTTACTTTCCTTTTGAGAGAGTATTTGTTTTTAAATAAGTAATAAATATTAAAATGAAAAAAATAATAATTTTCTCAATAAGATTTAATCTTTTTATTTTTTCATACATTCTCTACTTAATTAACCTCCTATTAATTTTTTTGAATTTCAAAGAAAAAGCTAAAATCTTTTTAATTTATGCTGCATATTTTTGTTCAAAATCTTTGGGTTTGTCTTTTAAATTAAATAAAGAAATTAAAATGAAATTACTCGAAAAAGGCATACATATTGCTAATCATGATAATCCGTTAGATATTTTTGTTACGCAATATATATTTAGATTTCCTACTGTAACAACAGTAGATCAACATTTAAAAAAATTACTTCCTTATTTTGAGATTTCACTAAGAAATTTCGGTCATTTTAATTTTAATCATTTAAATTATAAAGAAAGGAAAGCTGCATATTTATTTTTAAAAAAAGAATGTATTAAGAAAAATAGCATATTGATTTATCCTAGTGGGTCAATTTATACTCCAATTGAAAAAAGATTTTCAAA
>QCEG01000046.1 GCA_003278535.1 Prochlorococcus sp. AG-355-N18 | reverse complement strand
GTCAAGCTTGATTGATGCGATAACGTCTGTTTCATTGCCGATTCCATTACCTAAAACGTGAGTTTTGGTATCAGTAAAATTAGCAAATGAATCATAAGAATCAACATAAACAGTATGATTAATACGCGGTTGACCGCTATTCATGTATGAATTACTGATATGTTTAATACCCTCATTATCAACATATTCAGATTGGAATCGTAATTCATCATTCCAATTCCATGTACCAACTCTCCATAATTGAGATCCAGTAAGTCCTGATTCATCTGATTTGGTTACAATGTCTTCCCATTCTCCGCTATCATTTTTCCTTGCAACAGTGAGAGATTTTACACCGTTATAATTTTCTAATGCAGAATTGATGTGAAGCCTTAAGTCGTATCCGTCAGTTGCTCCAGTCCAGTGCTTGACTGAAGTAATAACCTGTATATCGGTTTCTCCAACATACTCGGAAGTAATTGTTGGATCTAAGTCAGAAAGACTTGCAGCAGCAAAGCGGATTTCACCTTCTTCTTTTACATAATCAACAGCATTTGTAACTGCAAAATTACTACTTATAGTGAAATCATCAACATTAAATATGCTGCTTTCAAAATCAACTGTTAGATCTAAAGCTTCTAAGTTAAATCCATCTAAAAGAGATTTTCCTGTTATTTTTAGAGTGTAAACATTGTCTGGTTGACGGCCAAGAACTGATAAATAATCAATTTGATTGCCATCTTCATCACATAAGTAGTAACCAAGTTTTAATCCTTCATTACTATTAAAACCATTTATATTGTTTCCATCAGAATCAGAACCATTTTCATCAGAACCTAGCTGATCCAACTCAATTTCATTAACGCTGGAGATTATTGGGATATCAGGAATAATTGTATCATAAGAAGGATAGTAATCCGGCGTTAAATTTAAATATGGATCATCAATAATTCCAATAGAAATTGGTTCAGCAGCAATTCCAATACTAGGAAAATATTCGGCGTATAAACTAGGCATTTAGTTTTCTCTGAAAATTAAACTTTCTCTTCATTAGTCATTATCGCTTAGCTACCGGCAATTATTCAAGTAAAATTTTAAGACTCACATTAAATTATTTTTTTTTGTATCACCCCATAACATATTAAGCAAAAAAATGTATCTTATACTACATTTTATAAGATTTCTCATAAACTATTGTTAAATAAAAACTACTTGTTCCAACATACAAAAAAAGACTTACTTTTTAATTTTTTAGAGAGAAAATTCATAAGAATTTCTGATTATAAATTTCGCACTCTCTAAAATACATTATTGAAATTATTTTTGAAGATAATACTTATTTTTATCAAAATTTAAAATCATCCTTGAAGTACTTTAATTTTTTAGTTAGCAATTTCTAATAAACCTTATCACCACTTAAATTTTGGTTTTTAAATTTGTTTTTTATACCAAGAAATATGGTTTAGTTATTGAATGATTAATTTCTAAAAAATATCCATAAAAAGACTAACATTTTAAAAGATTAATGTTTAAATTTTTTTTTGTATTTTTAAAAACTTTTATTCAGAGGGAGTCACATCTTTGAGTGCATTTTTAAGTTGTAAGGCCAATACCTGTCTACCCAAAGCTAAAACTTTAATGGTATCTTCATGCATTCTTAGTTGGGTGTCAGCCACTTGCATTCCTTTGACCAGTTCCTGCGTCTTTTTAGGTAAATCTTGTAATGGATATTTATTTCCTTCAAAGGACAACATAGGAGATTTTTTTTCAGGATCAGAACTAGTCAATTTTTTATTTGAAAGGATTTATAGAATATATCTTCAAATTATCCTTTTAACACAATGAAAGCAACTGTCTTAATATTTGCAAATTAACTATTCTCTGAAAGGGGAAGAAAAAGTTCTTCAAAAAAAGTGAAAACAGTAGATATTAAGGGTTTTTCTCTTAATTTAACTCTGGCATTTAATCCCATGCCAGGCCTTAAATCTGAAATTGATATTTTTGAATCTTCATCTGGAATATCCAGCTCTAAAATTGCTTGGTAATTTTTTTGTGGACTTTCACTTGAAGTTGTTGACATTGGAGAAATCGAGGCTACAAATGCATTTACAAAACCAAAATCAGAAGATGGATATGCATCAACGTCTAATTCAGCTTCTGCATTTATTTCTATTGGCGCACTTAATTTAGAAGGAACACTAACTTTTGCTATTAAATCCATATCAGGTACAATAGTCGCAATTACTTCCCCTGGTTGAATAAGCTCGCCAGGACTTTGATAAGGTAATGATTGTATATATCCAGTAATTGAAGACTTTACAACAAATCTATTCAATTTCAGTTGTGTCTCTGCAATACCTATTTTAACTTCTTCAAGGTTTTTCTTTAAACTGTTTAGGGAAATAATAAAATCCTGATTTAACGATTTTAAATCTAATTTGGCCTGAGAAAGTTGATATTCTTTATCAAGAAACTCTTGCCTCGAAACTACGCCCAGAGGAACCAACGAAGATAATTTCTTAATTAAAGATTCATTAAAATTAATTGTATTGTTAAGCTTTTTTTTATCAACTTGATAGCTAGTTTTAGTTTCTTCAATATCGGAAAGAATGATTTTTTCTCTTATTAATAAACTGGAAAGTCTTTTTGGTGTTTCGTCATCTGAGTAAACAAGTATGTTTTTACCTTTTTCTATGAATTCAAAAGGTTCAACAAAAACTTCCAAAATTTTTCCAGAGTCAATTGCAGCTATTTTTACTTCAGGACTTTTTGTAGAGATCTCACCTTGAAGAATAATTGTTTCTTCTACCTTAAAAATAAAAGACCAAGAAATTAAAAATAAACTTCCTGTTCCCAATGTCCAAATTAGCACTCTGGACCATATTTGTGGAGGAGGCATTAATGAGTCCTCATCTTCACTACTATCAAAAATTCTGTTTATAATTTCTGATAAAATTTTAATAATTTTATTAGTTTCTTCCTGAATATACTGAGT
>QCEG01000045.1 GCA_003278535.1 Prochlorococcus sp. AG-355-N18 | reverse complement strand
TCTACTGGTTAAAGGAGCCACAAGTAATCTATTAAGAAATCCAAACTCTCTATCAAACATTAAAGGAAGACCAGAGTTTAGGGCTCCGCTAAAAGCAGTAAAAACAATAAGTCCTGCTCCTAAAAAATTTCCATAAGAATCAACTCCTGGTAAAAAACCTTCAGGAGCTTTAGAAAATAATGCCCCAAATAAAAAAAGCCAAATTATTGGTTGTAAAATTCCTGCTAAAAGAGTTGATGGTCTCCTTTTTAATTGAATAAATAATCTCTTTGTTAAGGCAAATGTTTCTTGATATAAAAAAAATAAATTATACTGTTGTAATTCCATAATTAGCAGTAATTACTATTCATTATAGTTAGTTAACCAAAATTTTTTTTATCGCATGGATTGCTTTGATTCTTTTTTTTTAGGTCTCTTTTCCCTGCCATAGAAATTTCAGCATCCAATAATGTTTTCCCAGTTGCCTGAAGATATACATCATCCAAGCTTGGCTGACTTTGGGTAAGAGAAAAAATTTCAAACTTTGAGAAGGCCAATTCCACTTTTAGCTTCGTAAGTAAATCTTTTTGCTTATCTGCTACGAAATTTATCGAGAAACCTTGAGCTTCATTTATGATAATCTGACTAATTCCATCTATTGAAGATAAAATTTTACATATATTTTTTGCTTCTTCCTGATTACTAAATTCTCTTACTTTCAAAGTTACTCTATCTCCTCCTAATTTATTTTTGAGCTCTGCAGGAGTCCCTTTTGCTATAACTCTTCCATCATCAATTATCACTAATCTGTCAGCCAATTTATCTATTTCATCAAGATAGTGACTACTTAAAATAATGGTCATTCCATTATTTCTCAAATCTTTCAAAAGTTGCCATATAATATTTCTACTTTCAATGTCTAAACCAACTGTAGGTTCATCCAAAATTAATACTTGGGGCAAATGTAAAAGTCCAGCTGCCAGATCTATTCTTCTTTTCATTCCCCCTGAATAAGTTCCGCACTTACGATCAATCCAATCATTCATTTCTAATTGATCTATTAATTTATTTATCCTTTCAAATTTTTTATTTTTGTTGATGTGATATAAATCTGATTGAAAATCCAACAGCTCTCGTCCAGTTAATATTTTATCAAGTGCAATGTCTTGGGCAACATAACCAATTAATTCTCTAATTTTCCTTGAATTTTTTATCAGATTAATATTATTTATAAAAACTTCTCCACTATCAGGCTCTATTAAAGTAGCGAGTATTTTTATTAGTGTTGACTTGCCAGCACCATTTGGACCTAGTATTCCGAATAATGTGCCAGCTTCAATTTCCATTGATAAATTTTTTAATGCCTTGATATCTGAATAAGATTTTGAAAGCCCTTTTACTTTTATATAGTCCATCAAACTTACAATTTACTTAAAAAACATTTTACATCTAATTTAATTACTAAGCAGGGATACTATAGATAAAAATATCTGCATAGATTGCTGCTCAAATTCTACGGATAGTTGAGTCCTGGAAATTAATATTAAAAGACAAATGCCAAACATATAGAGAATTGACCACCTAAAAAGAGACTTTGCTCTTGAAAGATCATCAGGAGATTTATTTAATTCATTTATTAATTGCAAAAGTCTTCCATTAAATGGCAATAACATAATTCCGTATAAGAAACCCCCTTCAGGTAAAGCAAAGACTCCCATAATACTCATTAAAACTGTTGCCCATCCGTAACGAGAAATCGCTTTAGCAGTAAAAACAGATCCTTTAACAGAAGGGAGCATAGGAATACCAACAGATGCGTAATCATCCTTCAACAAAATTGCAAGTGCCCAAAAATGAGCTGGGGTCCATAACATTACTAAACCAAACAACCACCAACCACTAAGACCTACATGTCCTGTGGCAGCAGACGCTCCAACCAAGGGTGGTATCGCACCAGCAACTCCTCCGAAAACAATATTTTTTGTTGTACGAGGTTTCAAAATAACTGTATATAAAATTACGTAGCTAAATAAACCAAGAAGAGTTAAACCCGCAGCCAAATAATTTACACCACTTACTAAAAGCATCGAAGCTGCCAAAGTACATGATACAGCGGCTAAAAATACAGTCTGAGATGACAACTTTCCTGCTGGCAAGGCTCTTTTGCTAGTTCTTTTCATCCTCTTATCTAATTCCATTTCCCACAAGCAATTAAGAGCTCCTGCTGCTGCTGCTGCCAAAGCGCCTCCTCCTAAAGTACAGATAAGTTTCGGTGAAGACAAAGGCCATTCTTCAGTTAAAGCCATTCCTCCCAAAGTTGTTGCCAGTAAAAGTGGGATTAATCTGGGTTTTGCTACTTCAAGCCAAGGCGGCAAAGTTATTTTTTTTCTTGAAGGTACAACTTCATCCCTAATTGAAGATTTATAGTTCAAGTTTTCTAAGTTACTACTGTTCATGAATTGATACCAACCATTTGAGAATTTAGGGAGTGGTTTAGACCTTTTTTGTTAAAAGGATTTCTAAAAATTAATGTTGTTAATATCGCAATAAATAAAGAGGCGTTAAGTTGATGACCGATAATAAAAATAGGTTCATTCAAATTTGTTTTAAGACTAAAAACACCCAAAGCAATTTGGGAAAACAATAGAAAAATAAGTGCTGAGAGATATTTCCAATTTTCATTTAGCAAACTTCTCTTATAAATTGCAGTGGCAATAATCAATAGAATTGAAAAAGCAATTGGAAAAGCAAATAATTTATGAGTATTTAGAATTAGACATTGTTTATTAAAAGATAAACAAATATGTGCTGACCAGGTTGAAGAAAGCCTTACTCCAATAAAAGATTGAATAAGAGTAAGTAAAAGAGGAAAAAACAATAAAAATCTCCACCAAATCAATGGCTCTTCTATATCGTCATTTTCTAAATTTTGATTTATTGAAATTGTTGTGATGAGAAGTAGAAAAGCTATTAAAAGATGGCCAGTAACAGTATATGAATCAAGCAAGTTTATTACTGTTAAAGCTCCAAAAGATCCTTGGACAATAACGAGAAAAAGTAATAATGAATAAGTTTTAGGTAACCAATTTGGAATTTCATTTTTCCATATAATTGAAAGGGAAAATTTAAAAAGAATTAATATGCCAACCAGAAAAGCATCTAGACGATGAAACCACTCTAGAAATACTCTTAGGTTCATATGATTAAAAGGCAAAAAAGATCCATAACATAACGGCCAATCTGGACAGGCAAGTCCAGCCTCCATGACTCTAGTAGCACCTCCAATTACGATAAGTGCGATAAGTGCCAATACA
>QCEG01000044.1 GCA_003278535.1 Prochlorococcus sp. AG-355-N18 | reverse complement strand
TTTAAAGGTAGTATAGTTTCCTACAGTAATGAGCTAAAAAATTCATTATTAAATATTTCTGAAGAGAAGCTTACAAAATATGGAGCTGTTTCTGAAGAAGTTTGTGAGGCCATGGCAATTAATGTAAAAGATAAATTAAGAGCAGATTGGGCAATAGCAATTAGTGGAATAGCTGGTCCTAATGGAGGCAGTAAAGATAAACCTGTTGGACTTGTCTATATCTCGATTTCAGGACCAGATAATCACATAACAAATATAAAAAAACTATTTAACTCAACACGAAATAGAATTGAAATTCAAACACTAAGTGTAAATGTCTGTTTGAACAGCCTCAGATTAATCCTATTATCGAATAGTAAGTAACTATTTTTACAAATTGAGTCAAGATACCTTATTTGATAAAGTTTGGGATTTACATAAAGTTTCAAGTCTTCCTGGAGGATCTGATCAAATATTTATTGGTCTTCATCTTATCCATGAAGTGACTAGTCCTCAAGCATTTGGCGCTTTAAAAGACAAAAACTTAAAAGTAAAATTCCCTGAAAGAACTATTGCTACTGTAGATCATATTGTGCCAACAGATAATCAAAGCAGGCCTTTCAAAGATAATCTAGCTGAACAAATGATTGAGACTCTTGAGAAGAATTGCTTAGAACATAAAATAAGATTTTTTAATATTGGTAGTGGTAATCAAGGAATAGTTCATGTAGTAGCACCGGAATTAGGCCTAACTCAGCCAGGAATGACAATCGCTTGCGGAGATTCTCATACTTCAACTCATGGAGCTTTTGGGTCAATTGCTTTTGGGATAGGTACAAGTCAAGTAAGAGATGTTCTTGCCACCCAAACCTTAGCCATGAACAAATTAAAAGTGAGACAGATTTGGTGTGACAATAAATTATCTAAGGGTGTTTATGCTAAGGATTTAATCCTTCATATCATTAATAAACTTGGTGTAAAAGCAGGAGTAGGTTTCGCATATGAATTCGCAGGGCCTGCGATACATGAATTATCAATGGAAGAAAGGATGACGATATGCAATATGTCTATTGAAGGAGGAGCAAGATGCGGCTACATTAACCCTGATGAAAAGACCTTTAGTTACATTAAAAATAAATTATGTGCCCCAACAAATGAGCATTGGGATAAAGCGCTCAGATGGTGGAAATCATTAAAAAGCAATGAAAATTCAATTTTTGATGATGTAATTAAATTAGATGCTTCTAAAGTAGAACCAACAGTAACCTGGGGGATTACTCCCGGCCAAAGTATAAGCATTAATCAACAAATCCCTCTTTTAGATGATTTATCCACAAATGATAAATTAATTGCAAAAGAAGCTTATGAATATATGAGTTTCAAGCCAGGACAATTAATAAAAGATACTCCTGTAGACGTTTGTTTCATAGGTAGCTGCACTAATGGAAGAATCAGTGACTTAAGAGTTGCAGCTAAAGTATTAAAAGGCAAAAAAGTATCCAAGAATGTCAAAGCATTTGCAGTTCCAGGTTCAGAAAAAGTGGCAACTGAAGCAAAAGAAGAAGGTATTGATCAGATTTTTAAGGATTCTGGATTTCAATGGAGAGAGCCTGGCTGCTCAATGTGTTTAGCAATGAATTCAGATAAGCTTATAGGTAATCAAGTTAGTGCTAGTTCTAGTAATAGAAATTTCAAGGGTAGGCAAGGATCTCCCAGTGGAAGAACACTTCTTATGAGTCCAGCAATGGTTGCTGCTGCTGCAATTAATGGCAAAGTCAGTGATGTTAGAGAGTTTATCAACTAATGAAAACAGAGTTTACTCCACCAATTGGAAAAATTTCAAATATGAACGGGCAATGTATCTCCTTGATTGGTAACGACATTGACACAGATCGGATAATTCCAGCACGTTTTTTGAAGTGTGTTAACTTTGATTCATTAGGTGAATCTGTTTTTGAGGACGATAGAAAAACTTTAAAAGGAAAGCATCCTTTTGATCTAGAGGAAAACAAAAATGCCTCAATACTAGTTGTTAATAGCAATTTTGGATGTGGTTCTAGCAGAGAACATGCCCCCCAAGCGCTTATGAGATGGGGTTTAAAAGCAATCATAGGCGAGAGTTTCGCCGACATTTTTTACAGTAACTGTATTGCGATAGGAATTCCATGTTTTACGCTACCTAAAAAATCGATAGAAGAAATACAAAACTATTGTGATAATCAATCTTTATTCTTAGAAATTGATCTTAAAAATTCATCCGCAAAATCAAAAGATTTAAATTTCAATCTTGAGATTAAGGAAAGCTCAAGAAAAATGTTTTTATCAGGAGAATGGGATGCTACTTCAACACTACTTAATAATGAAAATTTAATAGAAAATAAATTTAACCAATTAATTTATATAAAATTTAACTCTTAATTAGTCTTGGCTATCTAAATCCAAATAACTTGAAAGAGATTCCCCCTGCTTGATTATGAGGTTGATAAAAAATACCAACTTCATAGGATCTTTTTTTCCAATTTAAAGAAATTTTAGAATCTATAAATTCACCATAATCATTTGAATCGTTTGTTAAGTTCAAAACCCCAAAACTTTTGAGAATAATTGGTCCATATAATTGCTGATCAAAAGAAATATTTAAGGTGAAGTCCTCATAATTCTGATCAAACTTGAAAACACTTTCGCCACTATCAAATTTATAGAAAGGTAAAAGACTTATACGAGTATAGTCAAAAGTTTTATTTTTAAAATTACCAAATATTAATTCTGGGCCTAAACCTAGCCCTAAATATTCTTGATGATTTCCATTTTCATAAAAAGAATATGATCCTTCTAGTCTTGTATTCAGACTTAAACCTTTTGTGATTGGTTCAGGAATATACTTATATGAAATATCAATAGATTTCTTTTTAGGTTTTCCAATACTAATTGGAAATTTCTGATCAAGAGAATAAAAGAAATTACCTTTTAGGTTAGTTACAAGATTTTTTGTGTTTAAAGCCTCAGCTGTTATGTTAGCCAAACCAAAAGATAAAAATTCTGACTTGTTGATGCCATCAATTATCCAGGTATTTTCTTTTTGCAATTTTGAACCATAACCTGAGTAAATTTCTGCTTCACCTAATGAACCATTCCAGACCCTCTCTCTATAAATTCCATAGAAACTTTTTTCCCATTCTGAATCTAGTAAATCAATTTCTTTACTCAATTCAGTTTTAAATCTAAATGCATCTGAAAATTTATTAAAATCAAAAGAGTTTAAATTCTTATCTATTTCTAAATCCCAATTTTTTATTCTGCCTCTTATCTGAGATTTTAGAGCAAAATAATCTTCAAAACTTGTGTTTCTCTTAACCCTATCAGAAGTAATTGATTTGTCCTTCTTTACAAAACTATCTGTATATCCTTTTAATGACCTCTGAATTAGGAATTGTGGCTC
>QCEG01000043.1 GCA_003278535.1 Prochlorococcus sp. AG-355-N18 | reverse complement strand
TCAGAAAATTAAAGAACTTGATCAGGAGAAATCTGATTTCTCTTCCAAGATATCTTCTCTGAATGATCAAATTGCAGAAAATCAGAAGTCGCTTGAAGAGGCAAATTCCTCTCTTCTAAACAAAGATCAGAAAATTAAACAGCTTGATCAGGAGAAATCTGATTTCTCTTCCAAGATATCTTCTCTGAATGATCAAATTTCAGAAAATCAGAAGTCGCTTGAAGAGGCAAATTCCTCTCTTCTAAACAAAGATCAGAAAATTAAACAGCTTGATCAGGAGAAATCTGATTTCTCTTCCAAGATATCTTCTCTGAATGATCAAATTGCAGAAAATCAGAAGTCGCTTGAAGAGGCAAATTCCTCTCTTCTAAACAAAGATCAGAAAATTAAACAGCTTGATCAGGAGAAATCTGATTTCTCTTCCAAGATATCTTCTCTGAATGATCAAATTTCAGAAAAGAATAAAGCTCTTAAAGTCTCAGCTAACAAACTCGAGATAGAGAAGAAATCATTTATCCACAAATCAACAGACTACGAGAAAAAGTTAAAACAAAGGGATAAAGAGCTACAACAAGTACATGAAGAACTTGAAAGATATTCTAATTTATATACCGAAATGAATGATATTGCCGATGCCCAACGTGAGCAATTAAATAAAGCTAAAGCTTTGTTTCTAAAAATATATCCAGTGGATAAAAAAGGATTCCAAAAGAACATGTCTTTTTTAAAAGGATAAATATACCTAAAACAAAATAATAATGAAAAATACTATATAAATAAAATAATTTAAAAACTAGGTGGAAATTCTATTGATGAGTTTATATTGAAGCCTTTTTTAATTTGTAAAGCCTCTTTTTGCGCTTCTGCTTTATCATATTGGACCATCTCATCAACCATTTCTTCAAGTGTAGTCTTGGCGACCCAACCCAATTTATCCTTAGCTAAACTAGGATCTCCTAATAGATTAGAGACTTCGGTAGGTCGAAAATATTTTTCATCAATTCTTATTACTATTTCGTTTGTATCCTCTCGCCTACCTATCTCCTCCACACCACTACCCTCCCAAATAATAGATCCCCAATTAAGAGCTTTAGCAGTTAATTCGATAAATCGCTTCACACTTTCTTGTCTGCCAGTAGCTATTACAAAATCAATTGGCTTATCTTGCTGAAGCATCATCCATTGCATTTCAATATAATCTTTCGCGTGCCCCCAATCTCTAAGTGAGTTAAGATTTCCCATGAAAATTTCTTTTTCTAATCCAGCATCTATTCTAGATAATCCTCTAGTAATTTTTCTTGTTACAAAAGTTTCTCCCCTCCTAGGAGATTCATGATTAAATAAAATTCCATTACAAGCAAAAATATCATAAGCTTCTCTGTAATTAACGACTATCCAGTAAGCATATAATTTAGCAACAGCATAAGGGCTTCTTGGATAGAAAGGTGTACTTTCTTTCTGAGGGATTTCCTGAACTAAACCATATAATTCACTTGTACTTGCTTGATAAACTTTAGTTTTCTTTACCAGTCCTAGTAATTTTACTGCCTCAAGAATTCTTAAAGTTCCTAGTGCATCACAATTTGCCGTATATTCTGGTGATTCAAAGCTAACTGCAACATGACTTTGCGCTCCTAAATTATAAATTTCATCAGGTTGAACTTTTTCAATGATATTAATAATATTTGTACTATCTGTAAGATCTCCATAATGAAGTATTAGTTTTAGATTATCTGAATGAGGGTCTTGATATATATTATCGATTCTTGCTGTATTAAAACTACTTGATCTTCGCTTAATACCGTGGACTATATATTTTTTGCTTAGTAAAAATTCAGCGAGATAACTTCCATTTTGACCAGTAATTCCTGTTATGAGTGCTTTCTTCAAAACTTTCTTAATTACTATTCTATTTTATCTAATAAGAGTGAGCAATTTCAAATTAATTTTTATCAAATTTATTAATAAATAACAAATAGCAAAATTTAGAAGATAGTTTTTATATTTTCTAAGACTCAAACCTTTCCTAGTAAATAAATATCTTTAAAATATTAAAGTTTTATTTCTAATCAGCTAATCAACTAAAAAAGAATTGATAGGAATAATTAGTTTTTTAAAAGGACTTTGTAATGGCATTAATATAATATTTTTTTTATGATAAAAAACCTAATTTTTTCTACCATAAAGGTCTTCAAATCTTACAATATCATCTTCTCCAACATAAGCTCCACTTTGAACTTCAATAATTTCTAATGGAATTTTACCAGGATTAAGAAGTCTATGCTTTGAGCCAAGTGGAATATAAGTGCTTTCATTTTCGGTCAAAATACTTTTTTCATTGTTTATCTCTATCTCAGCTGTTCCTTTTACAACAATCCAATGTTCAGATCTATGATGATGCATTTGTAATGATAGCTTTGCTCCTGGTTTTACATGAATAACTTTAACTTGAAATCTTTTACCTTCTGATATGGACACATAAAATCCCCAAGGGCGATAAACTTTTTTATTTGCCACAGATTCTTTAATATTTTGAGATTGCAATTCGTTAACTACTTTTTTAATATTTTGAGATTCGTTTTTATCTGCAATTAAAGTTACATCAGCTGTATCAATTATTACTAGATCTTTTATACCTAAACTAACAAGGATTTTATTTTCACTATACAAATAACAATTTTGCGTATTTTCTCTTACGACTTTACCCTTGGTAAAGTTCCCATCTTTATCTTTAGGAGAGTTTTCCCATACAGATTTCCAACTTCCTATATCGCTCCACTCTGCATCTAAAGGAAGAACTACAGCTTTATTTGTTTTTTCCATAACAGCTATATCAATAGAAATATTTGGGCAATGTTCAAAAGATTTCTGGTCAAGTCTTTTAAATTCGAGATCATTCACACTGTTTTTAAATGTTTTTTTACAAACCTCATAAATTTCTGGATTTAAATTCTTTATTTCTTTGATAATTGTTTTTGCTTTAAATAAGAAAATTCCACTATTCCAAGTAAAACATTTATCTTTTATGAGTTCCTTTGCTTTTGTAAAATTTGGCTTTTCAATGAACTCTTCAATTGTAATCCCTTCAATATTTTGAAGATTAAATGGTTTTTCAGATTTTATATAACCGTAACCTGTTTCAGGAGATGATGGTACAACACCAAAGGTTACCAGTTTTTCTTTTTCAGAATAGATCTTACCAATTTCTATTAATTCTCTATATTTCTTTTCATTTTTAATATGATGATCAGCTGAAAGTATTAATAAGTGTGGGTTATCTTCAATCTCTAGCGATTTAAATGCAGCCAATAGAACAGCTGGAGCTGTATTCCTTCCGAATGGTTCAAGAATAATTGAGTAAGGATTTATATTTATTTCTCGCATTTGTTCGGCAACTATAAATCTATGCTCACTATTACAAATTAATATTGGTTCAATTAAGTCTTTTATACCTTCAAGCCTTTTTTGAGTATTTTGAAGTAAAGATTTCTCATTCAAGCTGCTTATTGATAAGAATTGTTTAGGAAAACTTTTTCTTGATAAAGGCCATAATCTCGAGCCTTGGCCTCCACATAATATTACAGGTAAAATTTTAGCCTTATTGTTTAAAGTCTTATCTAAATCACC
>QCEG01000042.1 GCA_003278535.1 Prochlorococcus sp. AG-355-N18 | reverse complement strand
CTTAACAGCAGACATCATAATTGCAAGTGGTGAAGACATTGCCGGTTCTGTCGTTGATCTCAGTCAGTCAATTCTGCAGGTGGAGACAGAAGGATTCAGTAACTATGCCAGTGGTAAGGGAAGTAAGAACCTGATCACCTATCAGGGTGACCTGAACTACGACGGTCGTGTTTCTATGAAAGATCTGGCTTACTTGAATGCCGGTGCTGCGAGATTCAATAGTGGTGGAGAAGTAGCTGGAGATGTGGACGCCAACTATGACGAGAGTATTGATCTACTGGATCTTGCGGTACTTGATAAGGACTGGGGTAAGAGTCTGCATACTGGAGTAGATGATTTCTTGGGATCTGATGATCTGTCATGGGAAGATCTAGATAGCCAGGGCGATAAGAGCTGGGATAATACAGTATTTAAAGAACAGAATGCATTTGAAGCGCTAGAAGGATTTGTCGGTTCTTTAGAATCACCAGCAAGTAGTGTCATTGGTGCAGATGGTAATGAAGTTGCCAACGATAAAGATATGTTGGGAACATACTTCCAGGAAAATTAATCAGAGATTATTTAGGTTATAAACTTTTTAGAAGAGTAATTTAAAGAAAAATTTAGAAGAATATTAAGAGAATGCATCTGCATTTTTTTAAACAAATTCCTGTTACGTCTTATCGATAGAGCGGGTATTCGTATTGACCCCATGCCACCCCATCGAAAACTACTCATAGATAATTAATCAATTAAAACTAATACAAATGGACAGAACACAACAAATAAAAGAAGCCCATCCTTGGCTTTCCTACAACGAAGCAGTCAAGGTTCCTCTCTAACATCATGGTTCATTAGGATAAAGAAATAGTGGAAATTAAACCCCTTAAAGTAGCTTTTAATACATTCATTTCTTAAACAGTATCGTATTAATACTTTTTGATTACTGTGTTTATGAGAGTTTGATAATTCTCTTTATAAAAAATTTTGTAAATAAGGCAAAATGATTGTAGTTATGATTTTTTCTAAGCAATAATTAAGGAGATGGATGTCAACGGTTACCAAATAAGACCTAACGTAGACCTATCCTTTGCAGAACTAACGGGTGCAGACCTGAGGGATGTGGACTTAAGTGGTGCAGACTTAAGTAATGCAAAACTATCGCGTGCAAACCTAAAGGGTGCAAACCTATCTCGTGCAAACCTAGATGTTGCAGATCTATCGCTTGCAAATCTAGAGTATGCATCTCTTGATTCTGCAAGCCTAAGGTTTTCATACTCAACGCTTGCAAACCTAAAAGGTGCGAACCTAGAGGGTGCAGATTTAGGACAATCAGACTTTAGTGGTGCAGATCTAACGGATGCAAACCTAACAGGCGCATACTTATTGTCTTCAGACTTTAGTGGCGCAGATCTAAAGGGTGCAAACCTAACAGGCGCATACCTGCCTTCAGACTTTAGTGGTGCAGATCTAAAGGGTGCGAACCTAGAGGGTGCATACCTGACGGGTGCAAATCTCTATGGTGCAATTAATATTCCAAGTGATATTGATACTTCTGGTGCAATCTTCACTGCTCCAGAACCTAAAGAACTAACAACTAAACCTACAGAATCTACAGAAGAGGAATTAACAACTATAGAATCTATAGAAGAAGAATCAGCAACAGAACAATCAGTTCCTGCAGAAACTACAGCAACAAATGCATCAGGAAATGTTACAGTAGAAACAGATACCTTTACACTCACTATTGATACTGTTGCTCCAACCATAAGTATCACATCAGATATTGATGCTGGTTCACCCTACGGATTTGCAGACTTGACTGCAGGCGAGACAGCTTACATAACATTCACTCTTTCTGAAGCATCCACAGATTTCACTGTAGAAGATATTAGTGTTAGTGGCGGAACGATTACAGATTTCTCAGGATCGGGAACAAGCTATTTAGCAGGATTTACGCCATTTGACAACAGCACTGCTGACGGAGTAATAAAAGTTTCCTCATCTAAATTCAGCGATGCGGCAGGAAATGTATCAGCAGAATCAGATTCGTTGACAATCACTGTTGATACAACTTTCTCTATTTCAGATTCTGATTTAGATTATCTCACTGTCGGAGATTATGTAGACGAGGAATTAACAACTACAGATTTACAAGAAGAGGAAACAACAATAGAACAACCAGTTCCTGAAGAACCTACAGAATTAACAGGATCTGCAGAAGAAGAATCAGCAACAGAACAAAATACTAACCCAGAGGTTGATTTAGGATTAAAGATAGAACCTCTTATAAGAGGGAATAGTATTTATAAAATAGTTGAAGGACCAAATTGGGAAGAAGCTGAAGCTAATGCAAATAAATTAGGTGGGCATCTAGTAACTATTAATGATGCAGATGAGAATAAATGGCTGTACGACAATAACCTATATGGATGGATAGGCTTTACAGATAAAGAAGTTGAAGGAGATTGGGAATGGATTAGTGGAGAAGAAGCAATTTTTACTAGTTGGGATGAAGGTCAACCTGACAATTTTGAAAATGAAGATTTCGCTTACAACAATAGCAACAACAATCCGGTATGGAACGACCAAAAAAGTGATTGGGAACATATGGATGTTGGCTTAGCAGAAATACCGTTTGTTCAAAGAGGAGATTCTGCATACGTAATTGTAGAAGGACCCTCTTGGTCAGAAGCAGAAGCTAATGCAAATAAACTAGGCGGAAATCTAGTTACTATTAATGACGAAGAAGAAAATAATTTTATCTTTAATAATTTTAATGAAGTTTATATTGGATCATCAGAAGGATTAGGTCTAATGATTGGCTTAAGTGAAATTGATAATGAAGGTAATTGGGAATGGAGCAGTGGACAACCTTATGAATATACAAATTGGTCTTATGGTCAACCGGATAATTCTAGAGGGGTAGAAAATGTTGCTGTACTCGGTGGAAATTTAACATGGAACGATATCCAAGAGGATTGGGGCACATTAAATACTTTGACTAATTGGGGCGATGTAAAAGGATTAGCAGAAATTAAGCTATCCAGTCTCAATGATGGATTGCCAAATCCCAAAATAGAAGAAACAGGAGCAGAATTTGGTTACTACCTAACAGATGAAGAAGGTGAGAAGCTTGATTATCTATCAGTACTTGGTAATCAGGGTGATGAAACCTACTACTTAAATATCACAGGTAAGACATTAGTCAGTGATTTTAATTTAGAGTCAGTAGATCTAACCGTTGATTTTGAAAGCAGCTTATTTAATTCAATTGATATTCAATCTGATGTAGTTATTGAAAGCAAATTTTCTGTGAGTAATTCTGTGTCTTATGAACAAGGTTCACTAAGATTTACAGCCGCAAGTTTATCTGATTTTGGTACTTATTCGTCTCAATCTGAAATTATTAATCCTTATTACTATGGAGATAGTGTTTATTTTCTAATTGATAGTGCAAGTGGGGAAGATGCTCATTCTAAAGCTAAGGAATTAGGTGGTCACCTTGTAACAGTTAATGACGCTGCAGAAAATCAATTCCTTTATTCAACTTTTGGAGATAATAAATGGATCGGTCTTAATGATGTAGCCAATGAAGGTTCTTTTGTTTGGGCAGATTCATCAAACTCAACATATAGAAATTGGGCTGGAAAAGAACCTAATGATTCAGGTAATGAAGACTATGTTCACTTCACTACTAGTGGAAAATGGAACGATCATAAAATTTCTTTCCCTGGCATTGTTGAAATTCCATTATCCCTCTTCCAAATGTCTCTTGGAGATGGAATCGGCAATGAAACAGACGTTATCGCCTCAATCAAGCTGGAC
>QCEG01000041.1 GCA_003278535.1 Prochlorococcus sp. AG-355-N18 | reverse complement strand
ATTATTTGAGGTAATCTAATCAAATGAGAACGATTTTTTATTAATGTGTTTTCTACAACTGATAAACTCGGTCCATCACACACTATATGGTTTGAAGCCTTTAAAAGTGAGAGTAATCTATTGTTATTGTCT
This sequence comes from Prochlorococcus sp. AG-355-N18, assembly GCA_003278535.1. Taxonomy (GTDB): domain Bacteria; phylum Cyanobacteriota; class Cyanobacteriia; order PCC-6307; family Cyanobiaceae; genus Prochlorococcus_A. Next base: position 3,799 of record QCEG01000041.1, on the reverse strand, counting down.
GAGATTGCTGTCATAAGCATTAATTCACTACCACGCATGCTGTGTATAATTACTTCTGCTGCTCTCAATAAACCAGGACTTATGCTAACAATACCTACACAACTTCCATCATTTAATTCTTTGAGAATTTTTAATTCTTTTTGAAAGTCGCTCAAGTCAACTGCAATTGCGCGAACTCCATGTTGCTTAGCAATTTTTTCTAGAGGTTGCAAAAAATATCTGCTTGTAACAATCGTACCATTATTTGAATTACTTAAAACTTTTTCTAATTCTTCCATAGGAATAACTTCTACTGGTACATTAACTGTTGTTGAAAGGTCTTCTGCTATTAACATAGAAGCTCCAATATCTTCTCTAGGAGTACTGACAATGATTCTTGATCCGCACTTAATACGCCAATCAATTTCATTGTTCAATATCTCTCTCGTCTCTTGTAAAGTGAATCCAAGACTTATTAAGTTGTCAATAACCTTCTTTGCTTCTTGATCAGGTGCCTTACTGATTTTATCTTTTGAGTAAAGTGATTTTGTAAATTCTCTTTTGGTAAGATTATCTCTTACATAGATACCTGATCCAGCTATTGCTTCAACAACTCCATCTATTTCAAGTTGTCTGTAAACTTTGCTTATAGTATTCCGATGGAGTCCAGTCTGCATTGCAAGTTGTCTCGTACTGGGCAGTCTGTGTCCTGGCGGATAATGTCTTGCTGCAATTGCAAAACAAATTTGATTATTTAGTTGAGTAGATGCTGGGATATCACTTTCTTGTTGAATATGGAATCGCACTTTAGAAAAATCCTGAGTAATTTAATTTTTAATATAGTGACACTTTAACATTCGTCATATTGTTTGATAACAATTTATCATCCAACATCTTTTTTAATAAGAGGAGTTTTGCGAGGGCTTAAAAACATAATCATGTTTCTTCCTTCTCTTTTTGGTTTTTGTTGAACTTCTGATTGCTCTTCTAAATCATTAGCCATTTTTAAAAGAAGTGTCTCAGCTAAATTTGAGTGTTGAATTTCTCTTCCCCTAAAAATTACAGTGCATTTTACCTTATCTCCTGATTTTAGAAATTTAGTAGCTTGACCAATGCGAACATCATAATCATGCTTGTCAATTTTATACCTCATTTTTACTTCTTTAACTTCTGTTTGATGAGATTTTTTTCTGGCTTCTTTAGCTTTCTTTTCTTGTTCAAATTTATATTTACCGTAGTCCATGATTCTACAAACAGGAGGATTTGCTTTTTCGCTCACTAAAACTAAATCAAGTTCTCTTTGAGATGCTATTTCTAATGCTTCTAATCTATCTATGACGCCTAATTGTTTGCCATCTGAATCAACTACTCTCAATTGAGGGTATTTTATTCTTTCATTTATATTTGGTAGCTCTCTAACTGGAGCTCGTCGGTCAAAGCGTGGGCGTGGGGGCATTCAGTTAATTAAATAAATTGATTGGATGATGAACAAAATCTATTTCTATAAAGTTAGCTTAAAAAAGACTCTATTTTAATTATTGCATCTTTTAGCAGGTTTTTGTTACTAAGCCAAAGAGGATTATTTTTATTACGAAACCAAGTTTTTTGTCTTTTGGCAAATTGGATTGTTTTATGTGCAGTTAACTCAATCGCTTTGTCAATTGTTGAACGGTTTTTTAAAACATCCCTGGCTTCTCTATAACCAATGGTTTCTAATATTGGTAAATTAAATCCGTATTGAGAGATCAGTTGGTTCGTTTCCTCAATAATTCCAGATAAAAACATATTTTTTGTTCTTTGAAAAATTCTTTCTTTTAAGTTATCTCTATCTAGCCCAAGCTCTAGGATTTTCCAATTAGGCGGTTTTTGAACTTTTTGAGTTGATAAAGGCTTTCCTGTTACATAAAAGACTTCTAAAGCTCTTATTGTTCTTATATGGTCAGCAAAATTAATTTTTTTTGTTGATAATGGATCACAATTTTTTAACAGGTCCCAACATTTTTCCTGACCTAGTTCTTCTAATTGTCTTCTTAAATTATTTTGAGGAGGGACATCTGGTACAAAAAATCCTTTTGTTATTGAGTTCATATACAACCCACTTCCTCCAACGAGAAAAGGTAAATTATCTTGTTTAATTTCCCCCTCAATAGATTTTTGAGCAATTTCTTGAAATTGTTTTACATTAATTGGATTGATAGGTTCCTCGATATCTATTAAAAAATGCTTAATTTTTTTTTGTTGGATTTTAGATGGCTTGGCTGTTCCAATATCCATGGACTTATAAATTTGTCTTGAATCAATATTGTGTATATGAGTTTTAAAATATTCCGCAATTTCAATAGCTAATTCTGTTTTGCCACTTGCAGTAGGTCCAATTAAAATTATTACATGAGGTAGAGACGCAGACATATGAATTTCTGATGAAAAAAATATTAGCTATATAATTAAAGTGATTAAATTTTTAATTGACTTTGAGCCTTTATCTTACTGTGGTGGTAAGTTTAATGAAAGACCTTTTAAAAATAACATTTAAAAGTCTAATTTTTTTTTATATTAAATGAGTGAGGACAAAAGATCTAATAAAATCTCAAATGATTATGGCGCGGAGCAGATACAGGTTTTAGAGGGGTTAGAACCAGTTCGTAAGCGCCCTGGGATGTATATAGGTTCAACAGGACCAAGGGGATTACACCATTTAGTATATGAGGTAGTTGATAACTCGGTTGACGAAGCACTTGCGGGACATTGTGATCACATAGAAATAGTTCTTCGAGCAGATGGTTCTGCTTTAATTTCTGATAATGGACGAGGTATTCCAACAGATATTCATCCAAGAACAGGGAAAAGTGCCTTAGAAACTGTACTAACTGTTCTTCATGCAGGAGGTAAATTTGGAAGTGGTGGTTATAAAGTTTCAGGGGGTCTGCATGGAGTAGGAATCTCTGTTGTGAATGCTCTAAGCGAATGGGTTAATGTCACTGTTTATAGGGATGGAAGCGAATTTAATCAAAGATTTGAAAAAGGTGTGTCAAAGGGTGAATTGGAAACTAAAAAGCAGACTGGTAAACCATCTAAGAAAGGAACAACTATTTGCTTTAAACCCGACGAAACGATTTTTACGGGAGGAATTGAATTTGAATACGCTCTTCTTTCATCTAGATTAAGGGAGCTAGCTTATCTTAATGGCGGAGTAAAAATTGTTTTTAGAGATGAAAGAAATCAATTTTCAGATGGTTCTTTTAAAGAAGAAATTTACTTGTATCAGGGTGGCATTAAAGAATATGTTGAATACATGAATGCTGAAAAGGATTCTATTCATCCTGAAATAATTTATGTTGACTCACAGAAAGAAAATGTATATGTGGAAGCAGCTTTGCAATGGTGTTCAGATGTATATTCAGATAATATTTTAGGATTTGCAAATAATATCAGAACTATTGATGGAGGAACTCATATTGAAGGGCTTAAAACAGTTCTGACAAGAACTTTCAATAATCTTGCAAAAAAGAGAGGCAAAAGAAAGGATATTGAAAAAAATTTAGCTGGCGAAAATATTAGAGAGGGATTGACTGTTGTTTTATCAGTAAAAGTTCCAGATCCTGAATTTGAAGGGCAAACAAAAACAAAATTAGGAAATACTGAAGTACGAGGAATTGTAGATTCCCTCATTGGGGAGGCTCTCACAAAATATATGGAATTCAATCCTGGAATTTTGGACTTGATTCTTGAAAAAGCAATTCAATCTTTTAATGCAGCAGAAGCTGCGAGAAGGGCTAGAGAATTAGTAAGAAGAAAAAGTGTTCTAGAGAGTTCTACATTA
>QCEG01000040.1 GCA_003278535.1 Prochlorococcus sp. AG-355-N18 | reverse complement strand
AATATTCATTTTAAAAGATGTAGATCCAAAAGATCCCACTGAAGAGTTGAGTTCCATATTGAGTAATTCTGAGGTAAATTTTGAAATAGAAAAGATTGAACGTATCTTAGATTCAAAAAATAAAAGTATGAATAAAAATTAATTAAAAATATTCAACAAAAAATGAAAATAACAACAAAAACTGAAGCATTAAATATTGTCGAGACCTCTTATTTAGCATCTCTTTCGTCTTTATTTTGGGTTGCATTATATTATCTGCCAATTGGGGGAGCTTTATTAAGGTTGATTTTACCCCTCCCAATGATCTTGTTGCACTTGAGAAGGGGAAGTAAAATTGCATTGGAAGGACTTTTAATACAATTTCTACTTTTATTCATAATTATGGGTCCTGTTAGAGGAACTTTATTTTTATTTCCTTATGGGATTTTGGCTTTTTGGCTAGGTTGGTGTTGGTTTAAAGAAAAGAGTTGGAAACTTAGTTTAACTGGGGGAGTTGTTATTGGAACCCTTGGCTTTTTAATAAGAGTAATAGCATTATCTACTTTGGTTGGAGATAATCTTTGGGTGTTAATTACTAGAGCGAGTCATGGTCTAATAGAAAAGTTAATTGGATTATTTAATTTACCTTTATATCCCTCAATTTTGAGTATACAACTAGGTGCAATTTTATTAATAATTTTTCAAGAAATAGTTTATGTTTTAACTGTACATGTAGTTGCCTATTCTCTGTTTCCTAGATTTAAATTAACCATCCCAGATCCTCCAAGATTGTTAAATAGCTTAGTTGATTTTAATAATTAAAAAAAGTAAGAATGTACAGTACAGAATTAGGGATAAATTTTTTTGGAAATGAATCCAATAAAAAAAGACAACTCAATAAGATAGAAATACTGAAAAAGAATATTAAAAATTTAAAAATATTTCTTATAATTGCTGGCACTAACACATCACAAATTCCAGGAATTTCCGCAGCAGGTATTAATCCAAAATCGAGGAGAACAACTGCTCTCGCAGATGCTGAATTTTTACTTGAGGGTGCTTCAAAAGATCATAAATATAAATTGCCTCTTCTCAATGCAGGAGTAACTCCGGCCCTAATCAGTCATGTTTGTTCAAAGCTGATAAATACTTATCCAGTTATTGTTCCTCTGGGAATGGGAGCAAAGCCTTATTTTAATCATTTGGTTGTAGAAGATAGAAATTTGGGCCCATCAAATTGTCTTACTACTGGTAAATCGATGACTAAAGAGAGAGTTTTAAATCTCTATGAGAAAGGTCTTGCGATAGGAAAATCCTTAAAACAATCAGTTTTAATTTCTGAATCTGTACCCGGGGGCACCACAACTGCTCAGGCAGTAATGGAAGCTTTTGGTTTGCAGGTATCTAATTTAGTAGGGAGTAGTTTATTTAAAGCTCCAAGAGAACTAAGAAGACAGGTAATTAAAAGGGGACTTTTAAATGCGAATTTCAAGGCTGATTCTGACTCTTTTGATGTTGTCGCGGCAGTAGGTGATCCTTTTCAAGCTTTTTCAATGGGTCTATTAATTGGTGCCAGGTTAGCAAAACAACCTGTAATATTGTCTGGAGGAAGTCAGATGTTAGCAGTCATTTTGCTTGTATTAGAATTTTTAGGTGAAAAAAATAAAGATGAATTTATTGAAGATGTTTTTATTGCCACAACTGGGTGGCTTGTGAAAGATAATTCTCTAAATGATTTAGTAAATCTAATTAATGAAAAATATGATGTCAAATTATTAGGTTTAGCGAGTCCTTTAAATTTTAAATCTTCAAAATACAAAGAATTGAAGGATTATGAATTAGGTCATGTAAAAGAAGGTGTAGGTGCTGGTGGAATATCATTGCTTGCTTTCTTAGATGGATTTAAAAATGAAGAAATAGTTTCATTGTGTCAACAAAATCTGGAAATGATGAAGGGCCTAGGTCAAATTTCTTTAGAGAAGGATTACTGAATGTTTTCAAAATTTGCAACCAGAAGAGAATTTTTAAATTGTGGTAAGCTTTCTCTTTTATTTTTCTTAAACTCTTGCAGTAATCTACCTAATAAAGTAAAAATTGCATTACAAAATTCTTTTTATCCAGAATCTTTTAAAGATACGATTCCAAAAGATTGGAAGCAGGAAAAAATTAATTTTGAAAATATTCAGCTACAAAAAAATAGAAACACAATTTTGAATTCTGACTTTACGTTAATAAATGATGGATGGATTTCTAGTATAGATTTTTCAGAATTTGAAAAAATAAATGAATATGCACTATTCGAAAATTTGGATAAGAGATCGATAGATTTTTTGGGAAGCTTTAATCAAAATCAGAGGAGTAAATTATTTCCTATTGGCGTAGTACCCTATACAATCATCATTAAAAATAATAAAGAATTAATAACTTCAGCAAGAACATCTTGGGATTTTCTTCTTTCTGAAAAATTAACTGGGAAAATTATTTTTCCTCAAAGTCCCAGAATAATATTTTCAATTGCACAAAAAATTAATTCATCTAATTCTTTAAAAAAACTCAAAAGCCAAGCTATGTTATTTGATGATAAAAATATGCTCAATTGGTTGATTAATTCTGATGCTCTTGTCGCAATAGTTCCTTATAGTCTTTGTTCAAAATATTTAAAAATAGATCCAAGGCTTTCCTTAGTTTTCCCTAGCCAAGGCGTACCTTTGATGTGGCATTTTCTACTTAGTCGATCAAATCTAAATAATGCAATATTAATGACATGGATTAAATCTTTAGAAAATAAATCAATAGTAGATAAATTAGTAAGCCAGGGTTGGTATCTTCCATTCAATAGTGATTATTTGCAAAGTAAATATAAAACTGAAATGCTCCCCATCTCAGGACCTTCTGAGAAATGTTGGGAAAATAGTTGGTCTTTCCCTGTCTTAACAAATGAACAAAAAATTAATCTTAAAAATATCTGGAATGAGTCCTTATCCCCATAATCTTTTTGTGGGATTTTCAATTAATAAGTTATGAGTTTCTTTTAATAAATTTGGTATATCTAATTTACTAGGACATTTAGGAACGCATTTATTACATTCTTGACAAAATGAGGAATTTTTTTCTTCCCACCAGTGGCCAGCTTTTCCTATTAAATTGTATCTTTCTTTTGCAAATTCTAATTGGCCATAACCAATAGATATATTTCTTAAACGAAGTATTTCTGGAATAGGCACTTCATTTGGACATGGAAGACAAGATCTACATTGTTCACATTTGGTTGAGTTTAATCTTTCATTAGAAACTTCCTCAATTTTATTAAGGGCGCTTTTTTCAAGTTTTGTAAGCTTCTCAAATGAGTTTCTAAGTTTATGCGCAAATTCAAAATCTTTTTTGTTTGTCGCCCCCAAGGATAAAGTTGTAATGCCTTTTGCGAGAAGAAATCGATACGCTAATTCTAATGGATGAAAAGGCTTAGAGGCCTCTATCAAAATATCACTTGGAGAATACAATCTACCTCCTTTATCTGCAGGTGATATTGCTAAAACTCCCATACCTTTTTTTATAGCTTCCTCTGCTAAAGCAATCTTAGATTGATCTAAATAATGTAAATGAAGACTACAAAAAGTAAAAACTTCACAGTTAATTGCATCTTGAATTAGTGAATAACTTCCGTGAGAACTAAAACCCACTTGATCAACTAGTTCCTTCTCAAGTATCCAAGAAATGAATTTCTTACCCTCTCCAGAAAGAACCCAATCTAGATGTTGTTTTAAGTTGAGTCCGTGAATTGCAAGATTATTAATTTTCTCGCGATTTAAATTTTTAAGAGACTTTTTAAAATTATTTTTTAAAAAGTCAAAATCACCCTTTGGTAAAACTTTGGAAGTAATCACCCAATTTTTTTCTTTTATATTCTCTTCTATTGCTAATTTTTTTATTGAATTTCCAATAAGAGATTCAGCATCACCATAAGAGGGTGCTGTTTCTATGTGGTTAATTCCTACATAATATGCATTTTTTATTATGCTATACATTTTTTCTAGACTTTCAG
>QCEG01000039.1 GCA_003278535.1 Prochlorococcus sp. AG-355-N18 | reverse complement strand
TTTTTCTTTTAACAAAGGATGCAGGATTAAAAAAAATGAATATCTTGAGGATATAAATACAAATTTTTAGAGCTCAATTGTTAAATAAAAACTTTTATTTAATACTAATTATTTCCCTCGTTTTTGCTATATCTTTTTGGATTGGTTTTAATGTAAATTTGCTCCCAGCTGAAGCAAGTATTAACGCACCAATTTACGATGAACTTTTTAAAATTCTTTTCATCATTGGATTAATCATTTTTATAGGAATGACAATAGCTGTTATATATAGCTTATTTAAGTTTAGGAAAAGAAATGGTCAGATAGGCGATGGCATAGCCTTAGAGGGAAATTTAAGCTTAGAAATTGTATGGACAATTATCCCTTCAATAATTGTTTTATTAATAGGTTTATATAGCTACAACATCTACGATCGAATGGGAGGGATGAAAGAACTAAATCATAACCACGAAATGATGAGTTCTAATACTGAAAAAATTTGGGCTGGAATAAGTCAAACCTCTGATAATGAAATAGCAATAAATAATTTATCAATTGAAGTTTCAGCTATGCAATTTGCATTTCTATTCAATTATCCCAAGGGCAATTTCATATCAGGAGAACTACACGTTCCTGTTGATCAAAAAGTATCAATGAAAATGGAATCCAAAGATGTTATACATGCTTTTTGGGTGCCAGAGTTCAGAATTAAACAGGATATTATTCCTGGGCAACCTACTATTCTGAATTTCACTCCTACAAAAGTAGGAAAATATCCGATAATTTGCGCAGAATTATGTGGCCCATATCATGGAGGGATGAGAGCCTCCATAATTGTTGAAGAAGAATCTGATTACAACGAATGGTTTAACAAAAATAAAAAATCAGAGGTAGATTTATGACAATATCAATTGATCCACAAAAAACTAATAATGAAAGCCTTCAACCTAAAGGCTGGCTTAGATACTTTAGTTTTAGCCTTGATCATAAAGTAATTGGAATACAATACTTAGTCTGCGGTTTTCTTTTCTATTTAATTGGAGGAACCTTAGCGAGCGCCATTAGAATTGAACTAGTTAGTCCAATGTCTGATTTTATGCCGAGAGATGTTTATAACCAAGTTTTAACTCTACACGGAACAATAATGATATTCCTTTGGATAGTGCCTGTAGTTAATGGTGCTTTTGGAAATTATTTAATTCCATTTTATGTAGGTGCAAGAGATATGGCATTCCCAAGATTGAATGCTGTTGCTTTTTGGTTAATTCCTCCTTCTGGTTTGATGCTGGTAGCAAGCTATTTTGTTGAGGGTGCTGCTCAGGCTGGATGGACGGCTTATCCTCCTTTGAGCATAACTACTCCTCAATCTGGACAAATTATTTGGATTCTGAGCGTTCTATTACTTGGAGGCAGCTCTATATTTGGTGGAATAAACTTTATCGCGACCATTATCAAACTAAGAAGGCCAGGATTAAAACTTATGCAATTGCCAATGTATTGTTGGGCAATGCTTGGAACAAGTCTATTAGTTGTTTTGTCAACTCCTGTTTTAGCAGGCACTTTAATTCTACTTAGCTTCGATATCATCGCTAATACAGGTTTTTTCAATCCTGTTTTAGGAGGCAATGTCGTAGTTTATCAGCATTTATTTTGGTTTTATTCTCATCCAGCTGTATACATTATGGTGCTTCCTGCCTTTGGTTTAGTTAGTGAAATACTTCCTGTACATGCTAGAAAACCACTTTTTGGATATACAACAATGGTTTTTTCAATAATGGGGATAGTAGTTTTAGGTTTAGTTGTTTGGGCGCATCATATGTTTACGAGTGGAACGCCACCTTGGATGAGATTATTCTTTACTATCGCCACAGCATTTATTGCTGTTCCGACAGGTATAAAATTTTTCAATTGGGTTGCAACATTATGGGGAGGTAAAATTTCCATTAATAGTGCAATGTTATTCTCTTGCGGATTTATTATAAATTTTGTTTTTGGAGGTATTACAGGAGTTGCTTTGGCACAGGTACCTTTCGATATTCACGTACATGATACCTATTTCGTTGTAGCCCATTTTCATTACATAGTTTATGGAGGGACTGTTTTTATTATTTTTTCTTCCATTTATCATTGGTTCCCCAAAGTAACTGGGAAAATGCTCAATGAAAAATTAGGAATTTTACACTTTATCATTACTTTTATTGGATTTAACTTATGCTTCGCTCCTCAACATTGGCTTGGTTTAAATGGAATGCCAAGAAGAGTTGCAGAATATGATCCTCAATTCCAGTTCGTTAATCAAATTAGTAGCCTTGGTGCTCTTTTGATGGCTATAAGTACAATTCCTTTTTTAATTAACGTATTCCTTAGTGTGAGAAATGGAAAAAATGCTGGAGATAACCCTTGGAATGCTCTTACACCTGAATGGTTAACATCTTCTCCACCTCCAGTTGAAAATTGGGAAGGAGAAGCTCCATTAGTTGAAGAACCATATGGTTACGGTAAAGAAATTTCTGAACAGAAATAAAAACATATGACAACACTAGATAGCTCAAAAGAAATTCAAAAAAATAATTCTGAAGTTAATGAAACACATGAAGACTTCAGAATGTTTGGTCTTATAACTTTCCTAATTGCGGACGGAATGACTTTTGCTGGATTCTTTGCTGCTTATTTAACTTATAAAGCAGTAAATCCATTACCAGATGGTGCTATTTATGAATTAGAACTACCAATACCTACTCTCAATACAATTTTGTTACTTGTTAGTAGTGCAACTTTCCATAAAGCAGGCAAAGCACTTTTAAAAGATAAAAACTCAGATTCCCAAAAATGGTTATTTTTTACTGCTTTTCTTGGAATTATATTTTTAATATGTCAATTATTTGAATATTTTCATTTACCTTTTGGATTAACCGATAATTTATTTGCAAGTACTTTTTATGCTCTTACTGGTTTTCATGGATTACATGTCACTTTAGGCACTTTAATGATTTTAATTATTGCTTGGCAATCGAGAATAAATGGCGGAAGATTAACCAGTCAAAATATGTTTCCATTGGAAGCTGTTGAATTGTACTGGCATTTTGTAGATGGAATATGGGTTGTTTTATTTATTATTTTGTATCTTTTATAAAAAACTAAATTTCAAAAATTAAATATATTTTTTATTAATTTATATTGCCACAGTTCTCCTTTTTAGTAAGAATATATAATTATGAATTTGTCAGATAATGCTAGAAGGAAAAGAACTTCTTGAAAAAGCAAAGTTATTAAGTAAAAAATCTGAAGATGAGATAGCAAAAGGTTGTGGGTACGTAGGTCCAAGTGGAAGAATCTTAAGAAAAAGTTTCTATAGGGCGCTTATCGAAGCTAAGGGTTACAAAATAGGGAAGGGTCGTTTGGGGAAAAATGGTAATAGAGCTTCAAGAGGCAGACAGACAGAATTCAAAACTAAAGTTCATGGCAATGGGAACCTATTAATTGGTCATGCCTACACCAAAAAATTAGGTCTAGAACCTGGTCAGGAATTTAAAATCGATCTTAAAAAAGAGTCAAAAACAATTTATCTGATTCCATTAAATTAAACAATATATTTTACCAACCGTTTTCTTTAAGCCACTCGGAAGAAATATTATTAGAAGATAAATCTTGATTACTATTTTTATTAAATAAAAGTAATTTCTCTACATATTTAATTAGTGCATCTGCTTCAAGGTTTACGCTTTCACCAATATTTAATTTATTCAGATTTGTGTTATGCCAAGTATGAGGAATTATCGCAATAGTAAATATTTCTCCTTCCCGCTCATATTTTGCAATTGTAAGACTTATACCATTTACACAAATACTCCCTTTATTAACAACATATTTTGAAAAATTATTATTTTTCCACTTTATTGATAAGAGCCAAGATTTCTCTAATTTTTCTATATTCTCAACTGTTCCAAGGCCATCGACATGTCCACTGACTATATGCCCTCCTAGACGATCAGACACCCTAAGAGCGGGCTCCAAATTAACAATCTGATTCAAGTTCGACTTTACTCCTAAAGTTGTTTTTTTTAATGTCTCCTCACTAACATCAACAGTAAATTTATTTTGAAAAATCTCTTTAACTGTCAAACAAATTCCATCAACAGCTATGCTGTCACCAATTGCCATATCAAATAAATTATCTAGAATTTCAATTTCTAAAATATTTTTTTGTTGTCTTAGTTTT
>QCEG01000038.1 GCA_003278535.1 Prochlorococcus sp. AG-355-N18 | reverse complement strand
CTTAACAGCAGACATCATAATTGCAAGTGGTGAAGACATTGCCGGTTCTGTCGTTGATCTCAGTCAGTCAATTCTGCAGGTGGAGACAGAAGGATTCAGTAACTATGCCAGTGGTAAGGGAAGTAAGAACCTGATCACCTATCAGGGTGACCTGAACTACGACGGTCGTGTTTCTATGAAAGATCTGGCTTACTTGAATGCCGGTGCTGCGAGAGTCAATAGTGGTGGAGAAGTAGCTGGAGATGTGGACGCCAACTATGACGAGAGTATTGATCTATTGGATCTTGCGGTACTTGATAAGGACTGGGGTAAGAGTCTGCATACTGGAGTAGATGATTTCTTGGGATCTAATGATCTGTCATGGGAAGATCTAGATAGCCAGGGCGATAAGAGCTGGGATAATACAGTATTTAAAGAACAGAATGCATTTGAAGCGCTAGAAGGATTTGTCGGTTCTTTAGAATCACCAGCAAGTAGTGTCATTGGTGCAGATGGTAATGAAGTTGCCAACGATAAAGATATGTTGGGAACATACTTCCAGGAGACACCATAAACATGAGTTTTTTTTACAAAGAAGATAATTTCGGACTAGAGAATAAAAACCATCAGATCCCTCTTTTGGATAAATCCCTACAGGGGAGAGAGTTACTTTTTTGGGAAGCTGTTGGGAATTGGGCCAATGATAATATTGTAAATCCTGTTCATGATGCAGGACAGGAAGTGGGAAACGCTGCACATGAACATATAGTAGAACCAGTTGTAGAAGTAGTAAAAACAGTAGAACAACAAATAAATGAATCATTTTCTTACTTGAATAATCAGTTAAATGGTTTAGTAAATGAAGTTAGGAGTATGATTCATATTCCTACGTTGGAGGATATTGCAAATGAAATTGCAGGAAGCATACCAGATATTGAAGAACTAGAAAATGCGATAAATTTCCCTTCATTAGATGAATTTTATGAATCAATAGATCTTCCGACAGTAGATGATGTAGTAAATGCGATAGAAATACCTTCTTTTGAAGATCTAGAAAATGCGATAGAAATACCTTCTTTTGAAGATATTAAAGGAGAAATAGAAAACACTTATTTTGACGTACAAAATACTTTAGTAAATAGCATAGAATTACCTTCTTTAGATTCGATTCAAGACGTTTTATTTAATAGTATAAGTGGAATGTTACCTACTTTGGATGAGATAGCATCTTCAATAGAGGTTCCAAGCTTTGAACAAATGGAACGTTATATTTCATCTATATTACCTAGTTTTGATGAAATCGTTGATTCAATTTCTTCCAGTCTCCCAACTTTCGATGATATAGCAACTGCAATAAATAATCAAATCCCCACTTTTGACAGTATTTTGGATTTTATTGACGTTCCTGGAATAATTGCATACAAACCTACAATTGATCCTCTGGCATTTTTGGGATCAGACTTTCAAATACCTACAATTCAAGATGCACTTAAGATAATTGGTGTTGACAGTATTGCAGACATTCAGATAGGTCCCGTAAATTTAGATTCATTAACATCATTTATACCTGATCTGCAACTGCCAAAAATTAATATCCCGAGTGCCGAATTAAGAATTGATGATGTTAGTTCTGATTTAATTCAATTTCTTCCAGTTTTAGATATAGATACTCCAGCAATAAATGAAGTTAATATAAATGCACCTTGGGTAGACCTTCCAAGTATTCCACTTCCAAATGATTTTTTATCTTACCAACCTGTTTTAGATATCGGTTATCCAGCATTAAGTCTTCCTGAAATTGACTGGGCTGGATTTGTATCCGATGTTATTAATGTTGATATACCTTCTTTTGAATTGCCTGAAGTATCAGTTGCAGGACAAGATATTTCTGTTTCAGATTTTATCGACAGAATAACATTCAAGCCTATTCTTGATGTTCAGAGTATTCCTTTATTTGGTATTCCGACTGCCGAAGACTTGATTTCATATCTCAGTTATATACCTACCATAGAAGATGTCAGAAAAAATATAAGTATTCCAACTTTTGATGACATTATCAATTCCACTTTTATACCTGGTACAAAGACCCTTATTAAAAATGTAGATAATATCGAAAATCTCATTAGTAAGTACATACAGGAAATTCCCACTGTAGACGAGTTGTTGTCAACTTTAAATATACCTTCTGCGGAAGATTTAGTTTCTCAAATAGAAATTCCTGATCCTTTTGATGTAATATCAAACCTCATTTTGCCAAATGTGGATGAGATCTTAAACAATATAGAGATACCTAATGCAGAGTCCCTGGTATCAATGATTGAGATACCCTTTATAGATGATCTTCTTGGGGCATTAAATATCCCAACCCCAAAAGAAATTGTCGAAGATATAGAAATTCCTCTTGTTAGTGATCTAGTAAAATCTATAAAAATTCCCTCTATAGAACAACTTATTGCGGATTTAAATTTTCCTACCCCTGGTGAAATAGCAGAATCAATAAATATACCTACTCCAGATGAAATACTTAAACAAATCAAACTACCAAATGTGGATGAATTATTAGAAGCATTTACCATTCCTAGTGTAGAAGATTTATTAGAAGATTTTTCCTTCCCAGATCCATTTGAATATGTAAAGGATATATCTTTACCTAATCCAATTGATTTGGTTAGTGGTATCCAGATACCTTCGGTAGAACACTACTTGAATCAAATTCAATTCCCAAGTATTGAAGATATTTTTCACAATGGACTTCCTGATGTAGAGGCTCTTGTTAGTCAAATTCAAATTCCTAGCCTTTTAGATTTCGCTAATGGAATTTCCATACCTAGTGTTGAAAGTTTTTTAAAGGATGTAAAAATTCCAAGTATTGAAGACTTCTTAAATGAAATAAATATTCCTATAGTTAGTGATTTAGTAGCATCTTTAAATATTCCTACCCCTTTTGAAATATATTCTCAAATAGAAGAATTAATACCTGACATTGGCGGTTTATTATCTGAAATTAATTTTCAAGCATTTGAAGACTTTGCTTCTGAAATTGAATTCCCTAGTCTGGAAGATTTAATTAATCAAATTGAAATCCCAACTGTAGAATCATTACTTGGAAGTATTAAATTACCTAATCCAGTTGATATAGTCTCAAATATTACTATCCCAAATCTGGAAGATTTAATTAGTCAAATTGAAATCCCTTCTATTTCAACTTTCATTACCCCTCTTGGATTACCTTCACCTCTAGATTTAATTACATCTTTAGATATCCCAACTCTAGATAAATATTTAAATCAAATTAATATACCTACAGTATCAAGTTTACTTGATGAGATTAATTTACCGAGTATTGAATCAATTGCTTCAACATTTAATTTTGACAAGATTTTTGAAGGACAATCTCTTGCTGGGTTGGATCTTTCAGGAGCAGATTTTTCTAATTACAAATTAAAAGGTACTGATTTCTCAGGGGCAAATTTAGAGGGTGCTGATTTTTCATACGCTACATTCGATAATAAAACTTTAGATAGTCTAATTTCTCTTTCAGATACATATACTATCAGTGGATTAGATTCTGCTTATATTTCTGAAGAAACTACAGAAACAAATGAAGAGGAAGCAATTACAGAAGAATCGGCAGAAACAATAAGTAAACAAGTAGTTTTACTAAATCCCAAATTTGAAGAAACCGGAGCTGAGTTTGGTTACTACCTAACAGATGAAGAAGGTGAGAAGCTTGATTATCTATCAGTACTTGGTAATCAGGGCGATAAAACTTACTACCTAAATATCACAGGTGAGACAATAATCAGTGATTTTAATTTAGAGTCTGTAGACCTTACCATTGATTTTGAAAGCAGCCTCTTTGAAGCAGTTGATATAGAAGATGATTTCACTATAAGTAGCAATTTTGCAGTTACAAATGCTGTCGATTATGTAGAAGAAGAAGGTGAAATCCGTTTTGCAGCCTCTAGCCTGACAGATATTGAAATTCCGGTCTATAGTTTTAATACAAATATAACTATTGCAGATTACGGATATAATCGAGTAGCTCTTAATAGAAATGATTTCTTATCTCAAATCGCTAGTAATTTGGGAGTCTCATTAGATTCTAAAACTTCTTTGGAATGGTCGCACGAGATTAGAGATAACTGGTCAATAAGTATCGATGGAAAAGACTATGACTTTGCTGCGGGCATTCAATCTGATGATGACAACTTGAATAAGCAAAGTAGTTCTTGGATGTATTTATCAACTGATCCAGAATTTACACCTGATGCATATCATTCAGGTAATTTTGACGTTACGTTTAATAGTAAAGATATTGTTGAAGGCAATAGCTCCAATGTTTTAGCATCTATTAAACTGGAC
>QCEG01000037.1 GCA_003278535.1 Prochlorococcus sp. AG-355-N18 | reverse complement strand
CTTTGTGATAGTTATTTTTTTTGCTTTACCTAAATCATTAATCGATACTTTATCAAGTGTCATCGATTTATCTTCGCTAATTAACTTAGCCCCTGTAAGAATTGCAATATCTTCGAGGGCAGCTTTTCTTCTCTCACCAAATAACGGAGCCCTTACGGAAGCAACATTTAAAACCCCACTATTCTTATTTAAAACCAGAGTAGTTAAAGCCTCTCCTTCGATATCTTCAGCAAGAATTAGAAAAGGTGAGCCTGACTTCTGAATTTCTTCAAGTATTGGAACTAAATCAACTAAAGTTGAAACTTTTTGGTCAGTTATTAATATTTTAGGATTTTCAAGTTCACAAACTTGTCTTTCTTGGTCTGTTACAAAATATGGAGAACTAAAACCTCTATCAAAAGACATACCTTCAGTTATATCTAATTCTGTTTCTAATGATTGCGATTCTTCGACAGTTATTACACCATCTGAAGTAACAATATCCATTGCTTTCGAAATTATAGATCCAATTTCTTCATCACCTCCAGCACTAACTGTTGCAACTTTTTGGATGTCAGAACCACTTAATGAAATACTTTTGGAACTTAATTTTTCTAAGACAAAAGATAGGCCTGCCTCCATACCTTTTTTTAACTCCATAGGGTTTGCGCCAGAAGCAATATTTTTCAATCCCTCCTGAACCATCTTCTGAGTCAAAATGGTTGCTGTTGTTGTTCCATCACCAGCACTCTCTTTTGTCTTGGATGCAACTTGTTCTATTAATTTCGCACCTAAATTAGAGATAGGGTTTTCAATCTCGATCTCTTTAGCAACTGTAGATCCATCTCTTACTATATCTGGCGAACCAAATTTCTTCTCTATTACAACGTTTTTTGCTTTTGGCCCAATAGTAACCTTTACTGCATTAGCTACGAAATTCACACCTTTTTCTAGCGCTTCTCTTGACTCATTAGAAAAACTTAACTGTTTGGCCATGTTTACTCAATCTTTGTTCCTATTCTAATCTCCCATAGAATCATTTTTAAGGGGTCTTTAATTAAGTGGGGAAAGCCGAATTTCTTTTTAATGGGACATACAAATTAACTCAAATAAGAGTATCTTTAAGTTATGGAAGAAACAAATAATCTTATTTTTACTCTTACCGCAATCCTAGCGATTGCTATGACATTAATATACTTTCCTTTAAGATTTTTCTTGACATTAACTGCTAGAAGTCGAAGGCTAAAACTTTTACAAAAAATTAGAAGGTTAAGAGATGAATTGGGCCAGCCTTACGAAAGTACATAATTAAATACTCATACCTCCGTCTATGCTGATTGTCTGACCTGTAATGTACCTTCCTGCATTACTTGAAACTAAGAATGAAACTAAGTTTGCAATTTGAGTACAACTTCCTAATTTCCCTAAAGGGATAACTTTAAGTATCTCTTCAGTATTAAGTTTTTCAGTCATTTCTGTTTCTATAAAGCCTGGAGCTATTGCATTTACGTTTATACCTCTTGAAGCAAATTCTTTAGCGCAAGTTTTGGTGAATCCAATAACGCCAGCTTTGGCTGCAGAATAATTTGCTTGACCGGGATTACCAATTATTCCAACAACAGATGAAATATTTACGATACTACCACTCCTTTTTTTCATCATAAATTTTGAAGCATATTTTGTACAAAGAAAAACCCCTTTTAAGTTTGTATTTAATACATCATCCCATTGTTCCGATTTCATTCTCATCAATAGTCCATCTCGAGTAATACCAGCATTGTTAATAAGAATATCAATGGAGCCATTAATTTTTATGATTTCTTCAAAAGCTGAACTGACAGAATCCTCTCTTGAAACATCGAATTTTAATTTATGAGCTTTACCGCCTGAATTTTTTATTGAATTTACAACTTCTTCAGCCTTTTCATCAGAAGAAGAGTAATTAATAAAAACTTTCGCTCCAAAGCGACTTAGTTCTAAAGCAATTTCTTTACCAATTCCTCTGCTAGCTCCAGTGATTAAAGCAACCTTGCCTGATAATGAATCTGTATTGGACATTATGAAATTTTATAATTTTCAATCGTAGTACTATTTGTGTAAAGATATTGCTTTTATTTATAATTGTCTAGAAAATATTAAGACCTTCTATTGTGCACTTTTTAATACCAGCTGCAGGGAGCGGTAGCAGAATGAAAGCTGGAAAAAATAAATTACTTATTGATTTAGAGGGAGAGTCTTTGATTTATTGGACACTTAAATCTGTATTTTCTGCGAGCTCAACAAATTGGGTTGGAATAATTGGTCAACCGAAAGATAAAAATTTATTATTAAATTCAACAAAGGATTTTGCCAATAAAGTTCATTGGATTAATGGTGGTGACACCAGACAACAGTCAGTTTTTAATGGTTTAAAAGCGCTGCCAAAAGATGCTGAAAAAGTTTTGATACATGATGGTGCTAGATGTCTAATTAATCCTGAATTGATAGACCTTTGTGCCAAGCAATTAGATGAAAATGAAGCAGTAATTTTGGCTACTAAGGTAACTGACACAATAAAGATTGTTGATAATGAAGGTTTTATTAAAGAAACACCAGATAGAAATTATTTATGGGCAGCGCAAACTCCTCAGGGCTTTTTAGTAGATAGATTAAAAAAAGCTCATAAGATGGCAATTGATAAAAACTGGAATGTCACAGATGATGCCTCACTATTCGAAATGCTTAATTGGAAAGTGAAGATTATTGAAGGAACTTATTCAAATATAAAAATTACATCCCCTATTGATTTGAAAATAGCAAAACTTTTTGTGAAGAACCCCTAGTTAAAAAGGTGAATCGATATTAAGAATGCCATCATCACCATTTAAGGTGGCTACGTATCCTAAAGGAATGCAAGCATTTCCCGATCTGTGGCCTATTGGGAGGTCAAAAAGAATAGGAAAATCAAACTCTTGGAGTCTTTCAATAATGCAGTTTTTTAGTAAATCTTTCCATTCAAGGTCGCAGGAATCATTAGAAAAACTTCCGAATCCAATGCCAGCAATTTCAGTAAGTGTTTTAGTCATTCTGAGGTAAGTCAACATCCGATCAATTTTATAAATATCTTCATTAATATCTTCAAAAATTATTATTTTCCCTTTGCAATCTGGAAAGTGATCAGTACCAATTAAAAAAGTAGCAATAGTTAAGTTAGAAACTAAAATTTCTCCTTTAGCTTTCCCACCTCTTAAAGGAATTCCTCGTATGTCCGCAACATATCCCTCAAAAAGTAAATTTCTTAATCTTTCAAGACTCCACTCTGGCTCTTTGAAAAGGCCAGTAACCATGGGCCCATGAATAGAACCTATAAATCCTTGAGAATATTTAGATAGTAGTAAAGAACATGTATCTGAGAATCCAAGCATTAAACCATGCTGCCAAGAAGGGTTTTTTTCTAATAGTCTTGCTGAACCCCACCCACCTTTTGCAAAAATGATTAGCTTACTATTTTGTGCTTTTTCCAGTTCTTCGAATCTAGTTAAATCATCACCTGCAAAATAACCAAATTTTTTTGATAGAGAATTATTTTCATTAATTTCCAAGCCCCAGTTTTTTAAGATTTCTATACCTTTTTGAAAATTTTCGTCTTCATCAATAAAAGAGCCCGGAGCTAAAATATCTATTTGATCCCCTTTTTTTAATCTAAAAAACATATTTAGAATTTATGAGGCAATAATAATTCCTAATAAAAGGAATCCTCCATAAATTGATTGATTTTTGAAGTGATTCCCAATATTTTTTATTGATTGCTTTTCCTCAGGAAATACTTTCAGTATATCTCTCTGCATTAAGATTGACGTTGTAAGCCAAATTGGCCAAAAAATAAAATCCATTTGATTAATAAATCCGCATAATGCTAGAAAACAAGAAGTTAAAAAATAGCAAATTTGAATAGTTATTCTTGTATTGTTCTGGAGGTTAACAGCGGAACTATTTATTCCAATTTTGATATCATATTTTTTATCTGCTAAAGCATAAATCGTGTCAAAGCCAAAAGTCCAAAAAATGGTAGCTAGCCAGCAAAATAATAAAACAATACTATTTAAATTGCCTTCATTTGCGGCCCAGGGAATTAAAACAGCAAAACCCCAGCATATGGATAAGATTAATTGAGGATATTTAAACCATCTTTTGGCAGAAGGATAAATTAAAATAATAGGTAAAGCTAAAAAAGCAAGTGAAACGGAAAGGATTCTTCCAGGCTGAGGTAGTGACAAAGTTAAAAAGAAGCTACATAAAATTAAAAAGAAAAGAATTGAATAGGCTGTTTTAAGACCGATTTTATTTGCAGCTAGAGGTCTATTTTTTGTCCTAACAACTCTTTGATCAATTTTTTTGTCCCAAATATCATTAACCACGCAGCCTAATCCACTTACTAGTAGTCCTCCCAGTATTATTCTTAGCAACATTAAAAATGTTGGATTAGCTTCTGGGGTTAAATATAAACTCCATCCAGCAGGAATAAGTAAGATCATTCTTCCAGTTGGCTTATTCCACCTTAATAATTCAAAAAAAGTACTTAATTTAATTTGTCGATTTTTATTTTGCATATGACCTATTGTATATTTCATAACTTTAAATAATCTTACTAGGATTAAATGATTTCTATTAATTAATAATCAATCTTGGGTATATTTATTAATGGATTAAAGATATCTGCATCTTATAAAAAGAAATGATAAAGAAACAAGATTTAAGATATTCACCAGAAAAGCAAATTTTAGTAGCTTCGATCGATATAGGAACTAACTCTACACATCTCTTGATAGCAGAAATTAATCTAGAATTAAAATCATTTTCAATAAAATTCACTGATAAATCAACAACTCGTCTTGGAGAAAGAGATGAGGAGGGAAATCTTACTGAAGAATCAATCCAAAGAACATTAGTTACTCTTAAGCGATTTAAGGAATATTGTAAAAGT
Source organism: Prochlorococcus sp. AG-355-N18 (assembly GCA_003278535.1). GTDB lineage: Bacteria > Cyanobacteriota > Cyanobacteriia > PCC-6307 > Cyanobiaceae > Prochlorococcus_A. Next base: position 467 of record QCEG01000037.1, on the reverse strand, counting down.
AATGGAGTAAAACAAATAGTAACAGCAGCAACAAGTGCAGTTAGGGAAGCTCCAAACGGTCAAGATTTAATTAGAAGAGTTCTTGATGAAACTGATATTCAAATAGAAATGATAAGTGGTTCTGAGGAAGCCAGATTAATTTATCTTGGTGTTCTTTCTGGTATGGCTTTTGAAGATCAGACTTTTGTAATCATAGATATTGGAGGAGGATCTACAGAATTAATACTTGCAGATAAAAAAGATGCAATAGCTCTTACAAGTTCGAGAATTGGTGCGGTAAGACTTAAGAATGATTTTTTAAATAAAGAGTCTTTAAATTCAGAAAGAATGAGTTTTTTAACAACTTTTGTTCAAGGATCTTTAGAACCATCCGTTCGAAAAATAATGAGTAGATCTAAGGGAGATAAGCCTTTATCTATGATTGCAACAAGTGGCACTGCAACCTCATTAGGAAATTTGATTTCAGA
>QCEG01000036.1 GCA_003278535.1 Prochlorococcus sp. AG-355-N18 | reverse complement strand
TTCCAACGAAGAAAAAGACGATAGTGTAAACAGAAATTTTTAAAGCGAGCATGGAATTACTAGTGCTGACAGATTTATATCCTATTAAATTTATAATTAAACTATGGTTAATTGTTTACTTTTTGTATTTTTGGTAAATTTTGAAATACTTTCAGGACTAATTAATCATCATGATCATCCCAGGGATCAGTAAGCTTCGCTGCTTTAGGTCCAAAGGCAGTCCAAAGACCAAAGCCGGTCAAAGCTAAAAGTAAAGCGAGAATTGTTACAGCTATAGAAACTGCAGGATCTGGAGCTGATGATAAAGTTTGCATCAATTTTGCTAAGTTTGTAAACAATTTATGTATGAGTTCTTATACAATAACGAAATAATATTCGATTTTGTGAATTTAACATGGGTCAAAAAACAGCATTAGGAAGTCTTTTAAAAGCAATTGGCAATTCAGGTCAAGGAAAAGTTGTACCTGGCTGGGGAGCAGTTCCTGTTATGACAGTAATTGGTCTACTACTTCTGGTTTTCTTAGTAATTCTCCTACAAATTTATAACCAATCCCTACTACTACAAGGCTTCTCAGTAGATTGGAACGGAAACTAAAATTTCTGAAATTTTCTCAAAAAGTTATTTGGTTAATGTGAAATAGCCAAATAATTTTTTTTTAAATTTTTGTTTTTATTAATTAGTTATAGTTTATATATATTCATAATTCTCAAACAAAAAGAGATTTAGAAATAAACAATGAAAGAAATATTTTTAATTGGATTAGGTAATCCTGGTAAAAAATACTCAAAAAGTAGACATAACATAGGTTTTTTATTGCTTGAACATCTCTCGAAAAAATACAATTCAAATTTTTTACTGAAAGATAAGCTTAAAAGTTCCTGCGCAGAATTTCAAATCAATGATTCTACGTTCAGATTATTCTTACCGAATACGTTTATGAATAACAGTGGTGATGCTGTCCGAGCAATAGTTGATTGGTACAAGATCGATTTAGATCAGGTTTTCATAATAGTCGATGATAAAGATCTTCCACTTGGAAAAATAAGATTTAGAAGAAAAGGAAGCTCAGGAGGACATAACGGTCTTAAAAGCATCATTGAACAATTGCAGACAAAAAACTTTAAGAGAATAAGAATTGGTATTGGGTCACCTCCTCTAATAAAAGAAAAAAATAATTTCAATACCATTTCACATGTATTAGGGAATATTTCTCTAGAAGAAAAATCAATATTAGATAAAGTGTACAAAAGAGTAATTGAATCTCTTGAACAACTAAATACTAAAAAAGAAGAATATATAATTAACGAATTAAATTCTTTTGACAAAGACCAACCTTAAGAAATGCGTTCAAAACCTGAAACTATTGCAAATGTAATTGTTAAGGAATATTGCTTCTCAAAAAAGCAAATTCAGGGGGTTGTGGAAGCTAGTCAATTTAAATGGACTTTTACATACTCCTTCAATAAAGGTCTATTAAAGGTAAATCCATCTTTAGGAAGAGCATTAATTGAGAATGCCCTATTGAAATTTTTACTGAAAAAAGATTATGAATTAGAAACAGGAAATGAGTATAAGTTCACTATTTCAGCCAAGTTTTAAAATCAAGATTTTGATTCAAAGTAAACTTCATTTTGCAATAATCCTCTAAAATTATCAAAGCCGATATTGCATCAAGATTTTTATTAAGAATAAAAACCTCCCTTGGAATTAAAAACTTGAGACCACGGATTGGAAACAGTTCGAAATATCTTGCTTTAGCCCTGAAAGTAGTATTCTTTTCCTCAAAAGTTATTATTTCTTTTTTAAAAAAATCTAGTTTTTCCCTAATCTCTTTATTGGTGGTCCCATTGCCAATAATAATTTGTGATATGTCCTCAGCGGCAATTAAATTTCTGACATAATTCTCAATTAATTCACTTTTAAGAATAATCGCTTTATAAACCTTTTTTTCACTTTTTTCAGCCAATACTAAGCCGCATTTACTTTTCCCGGGATCAATAGTTATAACTCTAGGCATTTAGGATGCAATCTTTAAAATATTAATTTCAACGACTATGGGTTCTACAGTTTTACTATCTCTCAAAGATACTACTTCTAACTTAAATTTGATATTTTGATTTTCTAGAAGAAAGTCTCTAATTTTTTTTACAAAATTTCCATTTGTACTAATTTCACTAACTTGTGATCCTTTTGACTTAATTTCATCCCTTGTTTCTCTAAGCAATGAATTAATTTTTAAATTTATTGATTTAAGATTTAAATCACTTTCTCCCAGAATTGAACTTGTAATAACATCCCCTTTTTTGACTATAAATTTATTCTCTAACAAATCAGGAGATACAAAAACATAATTATCACCTTTTAAAACATTTGTTGCTGATTTGATTAGTAGAATCCAGTTACCACCACTAGCCGCAATTGTCTGAATTTTTGTAATATCACTAGGTCTCCACAAAAGAATATTTTTTGCTTCTTTATTATTTGGAATAACAATTTGCCTTACAAATTTATCAGCTTCATTATAGATTTTCGTAAATTCTCGTTTTACATTTGAGCTAGATTTGATTTCAGCTATAAATAAAGTTTGTCCTCTTTTAATAACAATATTGCCTCTCCTAAATTCTTTAATATTATTTTTTAATTGATTTAACTCTTTTTCTTTTTGAATAATTTTACCTTCAAGTTCCTTTTGTTCTTCCTGTAAAGGGATTAAAGCCTTTTTACTTTCATCTAAAGTTTTTTGCAAAAAAGGAATATCAACAAAAAGCCTTTGTCTGAATTCTTCACTTACTAAAATCAACAATCCTATTGATATTGAACTAATAAACCCACCAGTAATAATAGTTATTATAGTTGCTGTTTTTTTTGGTCTTAATTTTAAAATACTAAATCTTGCTTTGCCAATTTTTGTCCCAAGAATATCCCCAAATGGTGCAATTAATCCTCCCAGTAATATTAAAAAAACAATTAAAATCCAAGCCACACTTTTGCTTATTCTCAATACATCATAAATTACGATGAATCAATTAAATCGTTTAGCAAGAGCAATTGGGTCAAAGACTGTGATCTTTTTTCTTTCAATATTAAGAAGCCCTGAATCCTTTAAATCTCCCAATAATCTTGTAATGGTTACTCTTGTAGAACCAATAGCTTCAGCAATTGCCTGATGCGAAAGCCTTAAATCTATAGTAATACCTTTTTCACCTGCAACTCCAAAGTCTCTACAAAGGACCATTAAAAAACTTACTAAACGAGAAGACATATCTCTATGTGTAAGAGTTTCTATCATTGTTTCAGTTTGCAGGATCCTACTTGAAAGCCCCTGTAAAAGTAAGAGTCCTACTGATGCATCTTCCTCTATAGCTCTTAAAACAGAATTTGCAGGGGCTGTTATCATCTCAACTCTTGTGAATGCTATAGCATGGTAAAAACGATCAGATCTATGGCCTGTTAAAAGAGATAAAACACCAAAGAGACTATTCTCTCTTAAAAGAGCAACAGTTATTTCTTCACCTGATTCATAAACTCTTGAAAGTCTTACTGCTCCTCTTCTTATAAGATAAACCCTTTCTGCAGGGTCTCCAGGAAAGAATATTGTTTTAGACCTCTCAACCATTTCTGTGCTTGCACCATCTAGACCTTTAATAACTTCCATTAAAGTTCTATTGATTGGAAAACGTTCTCCAACAGAGTTAATTTTACTTTGTCCGGAATGTTGCGAACTAAAGCTGTTGAATCCTCGTGAAGCAGGTATCATAAATATCTTTACTATTAAAAAATTTAAGGAGACACCCTGAAATATCTTGTATCAACTGTAACAATTTTCAATTCTTATAAGTTTCTCAACAAGCTTTTTTCAGTCAGTTTCAAATTGCTTAACCCTTTTTTAAGTATAATTACACTATATGCAGCGTCATTATTTTCTAATTATACTGCATATAGAAAGAATCTAAATAATGGTAATTAGTTCATCTCATATTTATTCCAAAGGTAATCTTGAAGTTCTAAAAACAAGTACTGCTAACAAAATTAACGTAAAAAAATTTTCACAAAACGGACAAATTCAAATTTATCAATCTTCATATAGGGGCAGCTACACAGCTATTATCAGAGACTCTCTAAGAAATGCTGCTCTTGGCAGGAAAGTACTACTAATACAATTTATGAAAGGAGGAGTCAAGCAAGGAGTTGATAATGCAGTAAAGCTATGCGGTAATTTAACCTGGGTAAGATCATCACATTCCTTTGATCAATATAATTCTGAAGCTATTGAAAATAATAAAAATTTAAAAAAATCTATTCATGAATCTACTATTGAATTATGGAATTTTTGTAAAAAAGAACTGCAGTCCGGAGAGAATGACCAAATAATACTTGATGAAATTTTTTTAGCTATTGACATGAAAATTATCGATAAAGATGATTTGATTTCAACACTTGAAAACCGATTTATATCAGGAGATGTAATCCTTACTGGTACAGATATACCTAAAGATTTATTATTGATGGCTAATCAAATTACCGAACTTCGCTCATAAAACAATGCTAAAAAATGATCTCTGGATAAATCAAAAAGCTTCGGAAGGTATGATAAAACCCTTTCAATCAAATTTGGTTAGACATCTTGAGCCTGACAATAAACAAAAGCCCGTTTTGAGTTACGGATGTTCCTCTTATGGCTACGATTTAAGACTTTCATCAAAAGAATTCCTAATTTTCAGACATATCCCTGGGACTGTAATGAATCCCAAAAAGTTTAATCCTAATAATCTAGAAAAAACTGCTCTTCACCATGATAATGATGGAGACTTTTTTATTCTTCCTGCTCACTCGTATGGTTTAGGAGTTGCTTTGGAAAAGATGAAAGTGCCAGAAAACATAACTGTAATTTGTATAGGCAAAAGTACTTACGCTCGACTTGGGATTATTGTTAATACAACGCCTGCAGAGGCGGGGTGGGAAGGTCATCTAACTTTAGAGTTTAGTAATAGTTCAGGTGCAGATTGCAGAATATATGCTGAAGAGGGTATTTGCCAACTACTCTTTTTTGAAGGTGATCCTTGCTCCACAACTTATGAAGATAGAAGAGGTAAATATCAAAACCAACCAGAAAAAGTAACTCTTGCAAAGATCTAAAATGAGTAATGTTGAACTAATTTCGCTAACTCCTGATGCAGAAAAAACAATGGCTTACATTGCAAGAGTTAGTAATCCAAAAAATCAGGAAAATGAAGACTATTCGAAATTATTGAGTTATTGCATTAAAAATGAACACTGGAGTGTTTTTGAACAGTCATTTATGACCTTGCAAATAGAAACTAACAGAGGAATCGCTGCCCAAATTTTGAGACATAGATCATTTACTTTCCAGGAATTTTCACAGAGATATGCAGATAGTTCTCAATTGGGTAATATTCCCTTACCAGAGTTAAGGCGTCAAGATTTTAAAAATAGGCAAAATTCAATCCCTGATCTTCCTGATGATTTAAAAAAAAGATTCAGTGAAAAAATTGGTTTACACTTTCAGGCTGCTACAGAATTATATGAAGATTTACTTGCTGAAGGCGTAGCCAAAGAATGTGCGAGATTTGTTCTACCTTTAGCAACTCCAACAAGAATCTATATGTCTGGATCATGCAGATCGTGGATCCATTACATTCATTTAAGATCGGCTCATGGCACCCAAAAAGAACACAAGTCTATCGCCCAAAATTGCAAGTCTATTTTTAAAAAAAGTTTTCCGATTGTATCAAAATCATTAGAATGGTAAAAATTATCCATGACTACGAGGACTTACCTCAGTATTTTTATTTTCTTGAATTGTTGAAAATTCAGAATTAATAATTTTCTCATGAAGTTTATCTTCTTTTTCTAGATTATTAATAGATTTTCTTATTATTATTTCATCTTGTTTGCCAATAAAAGTAGATATTAGATTACCCTTTTTATCGAAAAGATTAACTTGAGGAATCCC
>QCEG01000035.1 GCA_003278535.1 Prochlorococcus sp. AG-355-N18 | reverse complement strand
CTACTTATTCAAAGTCTAGAGTTAAAGAATTTATGGAAGAATTTTCAGTAGCCCTTGAAAAATGTAATGACGCGGTTGAAATGATTCCTGAAAAAAAAGAGGGTTATTTTTGTAAAGGATTAATGCTTGGTTTTTACCATAAGTATGGACGTGAAAAGCAGGGTTTGAAAGAATTTACAAAGGCTATCAAAATAGATCCTGAATATTTAGAAGCTTATTATTTCAGAGGAATACTTGGCTTTAGTATGGAAAGGCGACATGGATCATCAATAGATGCTAGAGCATGTAAAGATATTAAGAAAGCATATAAAAATAACTTCCCAGAAGCAATCGAGTATGTAAATCGAAATAAAACCTTTTTAAAAGAAGATAGATGTAGGTTTTAAAATAAATGAAACGCTTACTACTCCACTACTAGCTGTTCTCGCTTTACCTACAGCTGTTAATGCTCAGGAATTCACGTAAATTAATAGGTGGTCAACTTTCGGTATTTTTATTTCGCCTAGCACTATCAAATCCATTGGTATAACTGAACACTATCTAATCTTGAAAACTAGCGTGTCTGCAAGGGCACCGTGGGTTCGAATCCCACCCCCTCCGTTGTCTACAGCTGACTTTAATAAAAATTGCTCCTTAAGGAGTTTTTTTATTGATTAATATCTTGGGCTGATTTCATTAGATTTCATATAATTTCACGTAATTATATGAAGAAAAGTGATCAACTTTCGGTCAACTAAATATCAACTTATCTTGATTGACAGTCGATCTAAAATAAGGGGCAATTAGATCCTTTTTTAATAGCAAAGTACGCTATCCGCTTTTATTGATTCTTCAACTAGAACATCTGGCATAACAAACTCTGCAGTGTATCCATCTAGAAGCTTCTCATCATAACCCCTAGATTTAGCAGACATGCCTGAGACATATATGGTAATTTTTGAATTCTTTAAATTTTGAAGATGTTCGTATAAATCTCCAGTACCTTGACCAACTATTTCACCAGCTTTTTTGCAATTTAATATTTGTACTCCGTCTCCTGCTAGAAAAAGTGTTACTTTATGATCGTTTTTTTCTGCAGTAAGGGCAACCAATAAACCTAAAGTTATTTTATTTTTGGATTCTAAACCGCTGTAAATATGTACTAATACTGTATTGTCGGTAATGATAGACATTTAATCCTCCCTAAATTTTCTTTTCATATCCTAAATAAAATCTATTTTCATTAGCTGTTTTTTTATGAAATGCTTACTACTTGCACCACTAAAAGTAAGTAATTGACAGTCGATCTAAAATAAGGGGAAATTAACTTCTTTTTTATTGGCTAAATTGAATTTCTTTGAGTCATTATCTAAACCAACTTTAAAAGGTTTAGCTATTGCAGCAAGCACAGTTGCAGTCGTTGAATTATTAAAACAAAATTATTCAGTTGGAATTAGCGCTTATATCTTGGTTATTACTTGTGATTGCTTTAAAAAGAATATTCAAATAATACGTTTACTGCCTAAACCTCTGATTGACAGTTGATCTAAGATAAATAGAGATTAATAAAATTTAGTTTATTTTGGAGTTTCGAGTCATCGGGTTAAATATAAATTCAACCCCTCCCCCTAAAGTGAATGAGTCAGCTGCTAAATCAATAGGAGTAAGTAAGAAATTTTTAGAAAATGAGTTTAAAGATTCACTAAAAAAATCAACAGAAATGTAACTTTACAAATACAAGATCTCCTAAATATGTATGGTCGATATGGTTGGGAACATTATTATCAAGGACAAATAGGTAATCAAATTACTCTCTATTTCAGAAGAGCTATAAAGTTAAATCAACCTGAAATTAATATTAAATTGTCACCTGAAGAAGAGGCTATCCTCCAATGTCTTGATAGGGAGCAAATGCCCTAAGCAAAACTCTTAAAAAAAGAAGCTTAAAATCTATTAATAGGGTTTTTGATGAAGCAGAGGATTAAATTAAAGGCTTACTACATTGCATAAAATAGTAGAGCTAGGGCTGCGATCTTAAATAATATTTTCAAAAATTTTAGTTATGAATTTTCGGTGACCTCTGTTCGATAGACACCATCCATTCAACTACTATCATTTAACATGATATAGGCTTTAAAAACTAGCATTTCTCTTAGGGCACCGTGGGTTCGAATCCCACGCCCTCGGTCATAATAAAAATCAACTTAAGTCGCCTTAAATAATATAAACGCCTTTTTGGTACGTTTTTGTTAGGATTATTTCATTTGGACTATGAATAAAGGTTTCGCTACAGATAATTTAATATCACAAAAATCCAAAAAAAAAGTCATTTCAAATGAACCTCAAGGAAGATTAATATCTTGGTCTCCTTGGCCACCAGCTAATTTTCAGACAAGATATCCTGCCTTCCCTTTTGTTTTTACAATATTGATAATAATAATCGGCCAATGGTATCTTTCTCTACTAAGGTAATCTGAGACTGGGTTTTGTATTTAAATTTTAAATGAATTGAGTTTGAGAATTTATTTTGTTTTTTTCAATTTTATTATTAGCCCATTTTCAGGCCGCGATAATCCCAATATTATTAGGAATTAGATCGATCAAAAAATTTAACCACATTCGCAATAACGAATTGTTACCCTTTGGTTTTATTTTTTTAGGATTGGCATCGATTTCTGAAATGATTGATCATACCCAAACATCTTGGATTTATGTAGATCATTCCTCTCTATCTAATTGGTTATTTTATTCTTTCCTATCTTTAGGTCTAACATGTTTATCAATATCAGTTATAAAAAATAAATTTATTCAAAAAACTAATTTTTGCATTTCTTTATGTTCAATAACCTCATATTTTTTATTTGATAAAACTATTGCGCTTCTTTTTCAAGTTATTATAAGTATACTCCTAATTATAAATTGGCATAGAGTTTTTAAAGATTGGCTTTTTATCCTTTACCCAATATTTGGTATTTTTTTTACGACTTTCTTTGGAACAAGGCTCTCAATTAGTGGCGATCAATTTTGGCATGTTTTAATAGGCCCATCGGGAACAATTAGCGTTCTTACTTTTTATTTAGTATTAAAGAGATCAGACAAAAAATTTACTTAAGATTCTTATGAAAATATTTGTATTTGTAAGTTTTATAGTGTGTTCAATCACAATAATGTCTCCAGTTGAAATCTTTGCTGATACGGCACTTGATTTTTACATGAATGATTTTTATTCTAAATCAAACGAAGCTAGCCAGATTCTTAAAGAGATCGAAAATAGCCTAAAACAGGGGTCAAGAAAAAAAGTATGCTCTAGGCAAAGAGAGGCAGCAAGATTAGGTCTATTAGCTAATAAATCATTAATTAAAGCCTTTGAAATAGAGGGAGCTAATCCACCAATGCAAGCAATAAAGGCAAGTCAACAAAGATGGGAATCTATTCTGAATGAGTGCTGAAGAAAGTCAGTAAATCCATAAATCTTTTTAAATTTGCATTCTTACAGATTTGCTAATTAAGGGAATTTCAGGTTCAACTCCATAAATACATTTAGAAATCGAATAAATAAAAATGCATAGTGTAAATATAAAAATTATTGAACCTAATTCAATTATGGGAAATATTCTCAAGAAATATGAAATTATTATCAAAGCAATATCAATAAGTAATGCTTGGCATGCGTTATATCTAACGAAATAGGGAATATTTGGATTTCTTGCTAATCCAGCAAACAAAATTATAAATAATAAAAAACTACCAAAAGGCAAAGATTTTTCAATTATTACTATCGGGAAAGTTAGTAATAATAGTATTTTTAAAAATGAATATTTATAGAACAAATAATATCCAAAAGGTATTGATGCCTTTAATGGCAAAGTATACAAAAATATTGATGAGAGTCTCTGGAATATCTGATTCAATATATTATTGAAATTTCATATTCATATTTTAACCTAATTTTTCTTAACTTAATAAAAGACTTTGCCTCGAAAATATCAACTTTGGCAGATGGTTATTAAATATCAGATAATTGATTAAGGTTCATGATTCAAAATGCGTATCTTACATACAATGTTAAGAGTTGGAAATTTAGATAAATCAATTGATTTCTACGTCAATAGGTTAGGAATGAATTTATTAAGGAAAAAGGATTATCCTCATGGGAAATTCACCTTAGCATTTGTTGGTTATGGCTCAGAGAAAGAAAACACCGTAATTGAATTAACTTATAACTGGGATAAAAAGTCTGAAGACTATGAGCTTGGAGATAAATATGGTCATATAGCTATTGGAGTAAAAGATATTCATCTAATTTGCCAAGGATTAGAAAATAATGGTTGCAAAATACTAACCAAACCTAAAACAATGAAAAACAGTACTAAGATAAAACACCTCTATGCATAATGGGAGCTATTTCCTGAGACTAAAGTTATTGCAATAGGTTTTAAGCAAGAGACAATATAAAAGTACTTTATTTAATTAAACTTTATGTTGTTAAAAGTTAACGAAAGAATACGCAAAGTGGATTCGACTCCCACTATTCAATGCCGTGTATCAGATGAAACCTTCAAACAATTTTCTAAGCTAGCTGGACATTACAACTGTTCTAATGCCGAACTACTAAGAGCCTTAATAGATAACGGCCTTAAAAACCATCAGAAGTCTTGAAATGAGAAATAAAAGAATTTTAAATTGCTCAATTAGGATTCCTCATTATGAATTAATAGAGTCTGGAATACCCAAGGAATTCCATCATTTTCTTAAATATCAGCGTGTAACAAGAGAAGAAGCTTATGAATTGGTTGGTTATAAGCTCTCAGGTTGGGTTGTACTTTTTTGTGATCCAAAAGGAAATCCTTACCTACACAAAGGAAACCTTTTTTACCTCATTATCAAGATCCTCTTAAATCAGAAAGGTAAATACCGATATCTATATTTGAATAAAAAAATCATTGGGAAAATGGCCAAACAGTTAATTTTGTTAACAAGGCCTATTTTTAAAAGATTTTCAATCAATTCATATATATAGGGGATAACTTCTTGCTACTAAAATAAATAAATATAAATTACCAATTATTAATTAAAGAAGTATTAATTAAAGACCTAGCAAAAATATAAAGTTTTTTACACACAATAATAGCTTTAGAAAAATCCTGAAAACAATCAAAATTAATTTATTTTTTCTACCCCAGAAAGCTCTACTTTAAGTTTAGCTGTCATGGTTTGTCTAGCTAGAGCGTATAATCTCAATGTTGCTTCAGCATCCTTTAATTTATTATCTGCTATTGCTATTCCTGAAATTAAATCTAGCACCTCTTTCTTTAAATTTTCTAAGTTGTACTTATCTCCCTCAAAAGTAAATATTTTGCGATCTTGATTAGAATTAACCATCTTATTAAAGTTATATTTATAAGATCAATTTAACAAATTAGTAAAAAAAATAAACTAATTTATTTTTTAATCAACAGAATCTTAATAAGAAAATTTTTAATATCAGTTTTAGATTTAGGAAAGAGTTAATTAATTTCAATTTCTTTTAAAATTGCTGATTTTTATTAAATTATCAAAAAAGTTCAGTTTTATTAATTAAAAAAATACTCTTCTAGAAAGTTTATAACCTAAATAATCTCTGATTAATTTTCCTGGAAGTATGTTCCCAACATATCTTTATCGTTGGCAACTTCATTACCATCTGCTCCGATAACACTACTTGCTGGTGATTCTAAAGAACCGACAAATCCTTCTAGCGCCTCAAATGCATTCTGCTCTTTAAACACTGTATTATCCCAGCTCTTATCGCCCTGGCTATCTAGATCTTCCCATGACAGATCATCAGATCCCAAGAAATCATCTACTCCAGTATGCAGACTCTTACCCCAGTCCTTATCAAGTACCGCAAGATCCAGTAGATCAATACTCTCGTCATAGTTGGCGTCCACATCTCCAGCTACTTCTCCACCACTATTGAATCTCGCAGCACCGGCATTCAAGTAAGCCAGATCTTTCATAGAAACACGACCGTCGTAGTTCAGGTCACCCTGATAGGTGATCAGGTTCTTACTTCCCTTACCACTGGCATAGTTACTGAATCCTTCTGTCTCCACCTGCAGAATTGACTGACTGAGATCAACGACAGAACCGGCAATGTCTTCACCACTTGCAATTATGATGTCTGCTGTTAAG
>QCEG01000034.1 GCA_003278535.1 Prochlorococcus sp. AG-355-N18 | reverse complement strand
CTAAACTTGTAATTGATAAATCAAGTGTGAATTTTTTATTTTGAATATCTTGATATGACTTTTTGTATTTGTGATATCTGATTCTTGCTTCTTGAATTAAATCTTTTTTCTTAATCTCATAATTATTTTCTGCAATTTTGTAATTTGTTTTAGCAATTTTAATTTCAGATCCTCTTAGCGGGGCAATTACATCCCATTTAATATTCAGGGAGGGATTAGCCGAAAATTGTGATGTTTTTAAAGTAGCTGAATTGCTACTGTAATTTTTACCTACGACATATTTTGGTATCCCATTGGCTTGAAAATCTAGGGATGGGTATCTTTTGGCAATTTGACTGGAAAGATTAAAGCTTGCAGAGGCTACTAAGTTTTGTAATGATTTTAATTCTTGATTATTTAATACAAGTTTTTCTATTTCTTGATAATCAACGAAAGTAATATTTGATTGTTCTTCTAAAACATTATCAATGTAATTTTTTGTTTCGCTCGATAGAACATTAAAGGTATTCATACTTAATGTAAGCGGCAATAATAAAAAAGGATTTATTACTCTTCTAAGCATGTTTTATAGTTTCGAAAATATTCGATTAACCAATCAAAGTATTAATAATATCATTTGAATCATCAAGAACGTGAATTTTAGTATTTATTTGATTCTCAACTTCTTGAATATTTTTATCATCTAAAAATAAATCAGTATTAATTTTTAACATAATAGATGGTATGTAAACAGCTTCTCCTAAATCCTTATTTTTCAGCCCGTAAATTAGATCTTCTCCAGTAAGAAGACCTGTAACAACTTGATCTTGGCCCCAATAAATACTTGGTAGTCCATATAAATTAATTGTTAAGCCATTAATTAAGTTTAATTTTTTAACTGTAGGAATTAGGGCTTCATAAACTAATTTACCAACAATCCAACTAACTTTTTTTGGCTTTTTTACTTTTTGGGGTAGGTTTTGAGTCTTCTCTCTTAATGTTTCTAGAAAATTTCTAATAGTCCCAACTCCATTGGATTCTTGTGGCATATTTTCGTAGGTTTTGTAACTAGGTAAATTTGTCCCAGCAATTAAATACCATTCGTCTGCTAGCCAACAAAAACGAGTCCCAAGAGTAATTTGTAGAGAGGCTTGAATTCTCTCTACTTGTTTAATAGTTTTTTTTGCGTATTCTGGGCTTATTGATTTCAATCCATCATTTTCTGGTCTAAACTTTGTAAGTCCTACAGGAACTATTGCGACTGAAAGTATTGTTTTAGAGGTTTTTTTGTAGAATTCAGCAAGTTCCAAAATTGATTTCTCAAGAATATCCCCATCATTTATATCTGGACAAACAACTATTTGAGCATGTATTTGAATAGAGTTTTTTTCAAACCACGAAATTTGATCAAGTATCACTCCTGCTTTTTTATTTTTTAATAATTTTTCTCTTGTGGCGGGATCAGTAGCATGAACTGAAATAAAAAGTGGGGATAGTTTTTGCATAGCTATTCTTTCCCAGTCTTCTTTTTTTAAATTCGTAAGAGTTAAATAAGAGCCATATAGAAAACTTAATCTATAATCATCATCTTTTATATAAAGGCTTTTTCTTTTACCACTTGGCTGTTGATCAATAAAACAAAATGGACATCTATTATTGCATTGCTTGATTGAATCAAATAATGCATCTTTAAAATGTATTCCTAAATTAACGTCTTGATCTTTTTCAATATTTATATTGTGAATCTCATGATTTTTATCTAAAACTGATATGTCTAAAATTTCTTCACTAATCAGAATTTGATAATCAATTAAATCTCTTGGTTTTTTCCCATTAATACTAATTATTGAATCACCTTTTTCAAATCCGATTTCTTCAGCAATAGAATTAGCTTCAATACTTTCAATTTCTGCAGGGTTTATTTTATAAGTAATATTAGGAACCAAAAGATCAATGGGATCTTCCGTGTAATTAATTTCTTGCCACACAATTTAAGGCCAAATACTCTTATTCATATTTATTCTAAACTTATATATGACTCAAAGTGTATTAAATACTTTTAAAAAACTAAATATAGGGGTGAAATTATGGGCCTTTTATTTATTAAAATATGGCATTCGCAGTTTTCTAAAACACGATTTAGATTAATTAAAATCACCTTTTTCATTGAAAGAATTAATTACAAAAAATTTAGAAGTAAAAGATAAATTCAACTATGAATCCAACAAGAAAGTTGATTCATACGAAAATAGTTTTTTATCAAATCCTATATCTTTAAGATTGTGGTCTTCTTTTTTTGTAATTTTACCTATTTTTGTACAAGCACCTTGGGTTAGGTTAGAACCAATAAGTGCTCTTTGTTTTACTTTTGTTATTGCCTTAGTGGCAATTGTTTTGAATCAGAAAGGATCAAACAAGTGGTTTATTGTTAGTTCATTATTACTTGGTATATCAGGTAGTTGGCTTGGTGGATGTTTGTTCTGGGGATGGTTAAGCCCATTTCCTATCCTACACATACCTGTTGAAGCTGTAGTTCTCCCATTAGCTTTAATTGGATTTGGTACTAATTGGAAAATAGGTTCAAGTTTTTATATCTCTTCTTTATTTGGAACTGCAGTTACTGATATTACAATATTTTTAATCGGAATCATGGATCAATGGAGGCAGGTAATTACAGCAGATTCTGAAAATGCACCCATGATTCTTCAAAAAACTTCAGAGAGTCTTATTCAAATAAAATCATTATCTATTATTGTTTTTGTTGCTCTTTTACTCTGGTTTATTTCAAAAGAAATTTTAGATTCTGGCACAATTAATACTACTAGTGGTAAAGCACTCTTAGTTTCTGGTTACGTAATTCAAACGACATTAATTGTTGATGGTATTTTTATTGTTTTAGCAATTCTGCAACCAACTTTTAGTGGATTGGTTTAATGTTAAGGCCTCCATTTTCGCAAGAACCGATACCAATAAATAATTGGGATGTAATCGTTATAGGCGCTGGAGCTGCTGGCCTTATGACTTGTCTTGAATTACCCTCAAATTTAAAAGTGCTTCTTTTAAATAGAAATACTAGTAAGGTATCTTCCAGTAGATGGGCTCAAGGCGGAATTGCATCTGTTGTTAGACAAGATGATTCATTTGATCTTCATGCTGAGGATACTTTAAAAGCAGGTGATGGACTATGTGATTTTCAAGCTGTAGAAATGCTAGTTAAAGAAGCTCCAAGTTGTGTAGAAAGGTTGCAGAATTTAGGGATGATTTTTGATCAAAGTTCTGATCAACTATCTACTACCTTGGAAGCAGCTCACTCACGAAGAAGAGTCTTACATGTTAAGGATCGTACTGGACGAGCATTAGTTGAAGTTCTAGAGGATCATATTGAGAATCAAAAAAATATTCTTCACTGCAGGGGTGTAAGAGTAACTGAACTTCTCATTGAAAATAAAGAATGTAGAGGAGTTCAGGTTCTTGATGGAGCAAATTTATATTGGATTAAATCTAGAGCTGTTGTTTTGGCTACAGGTGGGGGTGGGCACTTATTTACAAATACAACAAATCCTGCTCAATCTTCTGGTGAAGGGATTGCTCTTGCATGGAAAGCAGGAGCTGCTATCGAAGATTTAGAGTTCGTGCAATTTCATCCAACCGCTTTAAAATTTTATGGTGCACCTTGCTTCTTAATATCTGAGGCACTTAGAGGGGAAGGAGCGATATTAGTTGATAAAAATGGTGAAAGTCCTGTTAAAAATCTTGAAAATCGTGATCTAGCTACTAGAGATCAGGTAAGTAGAGCAATTATGAAAAATATGCATGATAATAATGCAGACCATGTTGGCTTAGATCTCCGGTATATTGACCCAGAAAAAATTGTAGAGCGCTTCCCCACGATCTTAAGTCGATGTCAGGATTATGGCGTTAACCCTTTAAATGAGGTTATTCCCGTAGCTCCTGCAGCTCATTATTGGATGGGAGGTGTTAAAACTGATCTAAATGCTTCTTCAACAAGAAAAGGCTTATATGCTGTTGGAGAAGTTGCTTCTACAGGTGTGCATGGTGCTAATAGACTGGCAAGTAATTCACTGATGGAGTGTCTTGTTTTCGCAAGAAAAATGTCTTCAATTGTTTTGAATGACCTTTCTAAATTTGAACAATTTGATAGATCTTTTCAAGAGTTTGATATTGAAGATCCTAAAGAAGATCAATTTTCTATAATTGCTGAAAAAATTGATGAACTAAGAAAACTTTGTTGGTTAAATTTAGGTGTATCTCGAAATAAGGTAAATATGAGTGAATTTTTAAATTGCATTCAAAATGATATAGATAAATTAAATACAAATGATTTACTAAATTGTCTCGAAAAAATAAAATTTGATCAAAAAGTAAAACTCAGTGAACGTAATAGAAGAGCATTAAATCTTTTACTTGATTTAAAGAATAGACAAATAACCACTATAACTTTATTAAAAGCTTGTCTATTTAGAGAAGAAAGTAGAGGAGGGCATTATAGAGATGATTTCCCTGATAAAGATAAAAATTGGGAATGCCATACTAGACAACAGTTAGATCAGGAAATACAAAAAAGATTTATTAAAAATTAAGATCTCCCTGATAGTTTGTTTTTGTAGCTAATTCATTTAAGTCACGCGTACCACTAATAATTTCTCCATTTATTTCCCAAGAAGGAAATCCACTGATTCCTTTCGTTTGGCATAGCTCATACTCATTATCTTTTCCATCTTTGGCACACTCAACTACTTTTAATTCTTTAACTGCTTCCTTACCAAATAATTGTTTCTGATCATGGCAATGCGGGCACCAGTATGCACTATACATAATAATATTGTTTTCACTTAAAAATTTTGCTAATTTTACCTTCTGGGGAGAGCTTGAAGTGGTAATTATTGGTGATACATTTTCAGTGGAGTTTGCAACATCAATAGCATTAGAGGGGTCAACATTTGTTGACCAAATTAGGCCCCCAAGTAGGACACTAATTGCTACAATAAAACCTCTAAAAATCATTGGTTCTCTACTTTCGAACTTTGCTCCAATCATAGAAATTATAAATATAGAAAACGATAAAATTGCTGAAAGTATACAAAAAAAGCAATATGCTTGAATCTTAAAGAACATTATATTTATCAATAAAAAGCTAAATGTTGACGACGCACAAGAAATTAGAAATATTAACCACCATAAAAACTTATTTAATTTTTCTTTTGGGGAAATTAAATTAAGCGAGAGTATTATTGTGATAACTAATATTGAAAAATATGTTATAAATCCAGCTAATGAGAGAGGGACATTAACTTGATTATTTTCATATAAAGTACCCCAAGGACTATTTAAAACTGTTTCACAACCATTTTGTATCCCGGGGCATGAAAGCGAAGTAAATAATCCCCAGTTTTTTAAAGTAATCGAACCTGTATCAACTATGCCTATAGTGCTAAGAATTGCGATTATGATTTTTGGCCATTTCAAATCTTTTTTATTTCCTCTGTTTAAAGTCTTAAAGGCCATACAAAAAGAAAGTTTGTTATTTACATTATCTATCCTAATATTATCTAGGCATGAGAGTTATATACGAAATGCTTTTTAAATCTTTTAATTCTTATTTTTCAAGTTGTGAAACAAAATAGTCTCAATGTAAAAGAAAAAAAACTATCTAAGGTTGCATTTAGTCATGTTGGTTGTGAGAAAAATCTTGTTGATACTGAACATATGCAAGGTTTATTAGATAGAGAGGGTTATGAAGTTGAAAGCAATATAAATGATGCAAATGTTGTTGTTGTAAATACTTGCAGTTTTATTGAAACAGCTAGAGAAGAATCTATTAAAAAAATTCTAGAATATACAAATCAAGGAAAGAAAGTAATAGTTGCAGGCTGTATGGCTCAGCATTTTAAAGATGAGCTTATAAAAGAAATCCCTGAAATAAAAGGTTTGGTTGGAACAGGAGATTATCAAAAAATAGCCAAGGTTTTAGACAGAGTAGAAAAAGGGGAAATCGTTAATGAAGTTTCAAAAATTCCTGAATTTATTGCAGATGAGGAAATGCCTCGTTTTGTAGATAAAAATAAATTTGTTACTTATCTTCGCATTGCTGAAGGCTGCAACTATAATTGCGCTTTTTGTATTATTCCTAAGTTGAGAGGTCCTCAAAGAAGTAGAAAAATAGAATCTATAGTTTCAGAAGCCAAAAATCTTGCAAAAAAGGGTATTCAAGAAATCATATTAATTAGTCAAATAACAACTAATTATGGTCAAGATATTTATGGAAAACCATCATTAGCCAAACTTTTGTATGAGCTTTCTAAAGTTTCAATTCCTTGGATAAGGATACATTATGCTTATCCAACAGGTTTAACTGATGAAGTTATTAGAGCTTTCAAAGATTCAAAGAATATCGTGCCTTACTTTGATTTGCCACTTCAGCATAGTCATCCAGATGTGTTGAAGAGTATGAATAGACCTTGGCAAGCTTCTTTGAATGAATCAATTTTAGAGAAAATTAGAGAAGAAATTCCATCTGCTGTATTAAGAACTAGTCTCATTGTTGGTTTCCCAGGAGAAAAAAAAGAACATTTTGAACATCTTCTGGAATTTTTGTATAGACACAAATTTGATCATGTAGGAGTGTTTATTTTCTCTCCTGAGGACGGAACTGCAGCTTTTGATTTGCCAAATAGAGTATTACCAGAGGTTGCAGAGGCAAGAAAAGATAATGTTATTTCAGTTCAACAAAATATCTCTAAAGATAAAAATCAGGCATATGTTGGTTCAAAAAAGAAAGTTTTGGTAG
>QCEG01000033.1 GCA_003278535.1 Prochlorococcus sp. AG-355-N18 | reverse complement strand
TGTCTTTATCATTTTTTACCCAAGTAACTATAAATTTATTTCTGCAGGCAATTAACGACTCCAGAAATGCATATTTATCTCTTTCAAAAACAGATGGATCACCCAAATGATATTTATTTTTTAATAAATTAATGTTTTCACTCTTTGGTAATTTTGGATAATTAACACTATTCATGTCTATTAGGAAGATAACCTTATGTGGAATATGCCTTGAATTCTCAATATCACTTACTAGGATCTTGTTGAGTCTTGATTTGCTTTGATATTTAGCTTTATTTATGCAAGAAATTAATATTTCTCTAAAAACTTTTAACAAGATAAGATCATCAGGTATTAAAGGCATTGCATGATTATCAAGAATTCTATTTATTTCACTTATTTCTAAATTGAAATTCACATTAGAATCACCAATACTTTTTAATATAAACTTTATCTTTTCAACCCAATTCGAGTAAGAAAAAGATCCCCTTATCAAATTAATATATTTTTTTAAATGGATTAATATTTTAACCCATTTATTCAAATCCAAACTTATATTTTTATAGCTAAATGGTTTTAAATTTAAAGTACTTAAATTTACTTCTTTGTCATAAATTAAGCCTAAAATAATTCTATTTATACACCAATCTAGAGTATTTTTCTCTTCACCTAATCTTTCTTTATCATCTAATCCCCAATGAAACCCCGCTTGGGTAAGTAAGAAAATAATTTCATCCTTCTCAGTAATATTAAAATCAAAAATGTTCTGAGTTACTTTTTTCGAAAGAATATAATCTATTTTTTCAAGTGTAGTTTTTTCACTTGCTATTTCAGTGATGTCAATTAGAAATTCATAAATGCCTGAAGAGTCATTATTATCCTCATCAATAAAAAAATAAGGTATCTTTTCACCATTAATTAACTCATTATTAAAGATGTACCTTAGATAAGGTTTAATTAAATTAGTTTGTGGAGATAAAACAGCAATATCACTATATTTAATATTCTCGCAAGAATTTATTATTTCTATAATTTTATTTCTTAAATATTCAAATTGACTATTCAGATTAAAATGCTCACAAAGTAATATTGAATCATCCCTTTCACTTACTATAAAATCAACGCTATTATTATCAATTAGTCTTTTTTGTATTTGATTAAGCAGAGGAATATCTTTCTTATTATGAAAATTAGTTGTTGGATCTAGATAAATAAGATTATTTTTTAAATCTATACCTTCTGTATAAATATTTTCATCAATTAATTTCTGGAAGTTTGCTCCAAATTTACCAAATATTTTCTCTATATTTGTATTATTTAAATTCAATTTACTTTCATTATCATCAAATTCCAACTCACCTTCAAGACAATTTATTCTATTCCATAAATCTTCTCCAGGAGATAATAAATACAAATTTACCTTAATAAATTTTGAAAGTTCTGAATAAAAATTAATATGTAGTTTAGATAAGTTATTATCTGAAAAAATATAAATTTGATTTGGTACTTGAAATTGAACGTTTTTAATTTTTCTTAAATTCTTTATTACTTCAATCATGTATAAACATGATGGCTTTTCAGATATCTTTTCCTCTAATAATTTATATAAAATAGCTTGCCAAAATTGATCTGAGTTTAAATTCTTAAATAGATTAGATGAATTAATTTCATATCTATTCCATTTAGCAATCATTTCAGGTCTAAAAATCAGATAATCAATAAAATTATTCGTAATTTTTTTTGTCAGATTATATATGTCTCCATCAATTGTCTTTTTATTATCCAAATATTTATTAATCCAATTTCTAAGCGGAAATGATTCTTTAAAGCTATTTAATTCTTCCAAGGAATCTATAATGCCCCATTTAATTGACTCAAAATTCCATGCGCTCATATCAATTGCAGGGAAAAAATTTGTCAATAAAGATTCGGTATACGTTGATATTGTCTTTAGTTCATAAAGAGCACTGATTTTGTTTTTTATAGTTATTTGTTCACGTAACCAATTCCCCAAAAAGTAATTGGGAACTACTATTTCTAATTTCTCATTTATAGGAGGAGGACATATTTTTAATTCCTCTGCTAACAGCTCACTGATTACTTCAATTTTATTTGACTTATAAAGATTGAGCAATTTACTAAATGGTTATATTACTCAACTTTAAATGGATCAATTATTTCTGCATTAGGACATTCGAATTCCCCCACAGCAACAAACTCTAAACGAAGCTTTAAGAAAGTTATAAATTTTTTATCAGTCGATAAAACAACTGCTGGGGTAGATGGAATTTTTGATTTTAGATCAGCAAATTGGGTGGTTTGTAAAAATGATGGATTTTTTAAGAGCCAAAAATCTATTTCTTTATTATTTTCTTTATAGTTCCTCATCCTCTCTTTCAAAATTTCATCAAGTGGTTCTTCAACTGTTAAAAACTTTTCACTTGCCGCAACGAAAAAGTATGTTGTCATTTTGAAATTTAATTTGATGTGATAAGGGACTTCATTTCACGTACAGACTTTTCTAATCCTATCGCTAAAGCCCTTGCAACAATACTATGACCTATGTTCAACTCGTTCATATTGTTAATTGATGCAATTTTTTTAACATTATTGTAGTTCAGGCCATGACCAGCATTAACAACTAATCCAAGGTCATTTGCTAAATGTGTAGACTCTATAATCCTTTGGAGCTCTTTATATTGTTCAGATCCCGATAGTTCAGCATATTTTCCAGTATGTAATTCTATAAAATCAAAGCCTATTTCTTTGGAATAATTTATCTGTTCACCAAGAGGATCAATAAATGCGCTTACTTCTATATTTGAATCCTTTAAATTCCCAACAGCCTTCTTAAGGTATTGCAGATTACTTTTTAAATCTAACCCGCCCTCAGTAGTAACTTCCTCTCTTTTCTCAGGTACAAGCGTTACATAATCGGGAAGAATTTTTTTGGCAATTTCTAACATTTCGTCCGTAGCAGCTATCTCTAAATTGAGTTTTGTTTTTATAGTCTCTTTCAGAAGGAATACATCCCTATCTTGTATATGCCTTCTGTCTTCTCTTAGATGCACTGTTATGGAATCTGCCCCTCCTAATTCAGCTAAAAAAGCAAATTGCACAGGGTCAGGCTCGACAGTTTTCCTTGCTTGCCTTACATTTGCAATATGATCAATATTTACTCCTAAAGTAGCCATAATTTTGAAAATCTTAGTTTCTAGACAATCTAGTAACCGCCCAATAATAGCTAATAAAAAAAGGCAAACAATTAAATTATTAATATATAGTAAATAGAACTTGAAGAAGAATTACTTAAATATTTGGCATAAAATCAACCCTGCATTGGGATTTATCGCAATGTTCATTACTCAGGACGTTGTTTTGAGATTCTTTTTTAGAAAAAAGAAAATATTAAAAAATGGTTTTTCGATTCCCATAGATTCCTCTATCATTTTGGCTCCAACCCACAGATCAAGATGGGACGGCTTAATTCTCACAATGGCAATGGGTAGAAGGGTAACAAAAAAGGATTGTAGATTTATGGTTACTAAATCCGAAATGAGAGGTATACAAGGTTGGTTTTTAAAAAGACTTGGATGTTTTGCAATAAATCAATTATCGCCATCTCTCTCAGCTTTAAGATATGCGATTGATCTTATAGAAAAAGGAGAACAACTAGTTGTTTTCCCCGAAGGAAAGATTAATAGATATGGAAAAAAATTAGTTCTCAAAGAAGGACTATTTAGATTAGCTAGATTAGCCACCAAAAAAACAACCTCTATTATTATTATTCCAATTGGAATTGCTTACAGCAAAATACCTCCGAACTTTAGGGGTGAATTTTGTTTATCCTTTGGAAAACCAATACCAATTAATGATTACTCAAACTTTACTATCAAGGACTTTAATAAATTTCTTAATGAAAAAATGACTCAAGAGGAAGAAAAAGCATTAAAAAATGTAGGTAGATGAATCTGCAATAAGTTACTATGAATTTTAATAA
Organism: Prochlorococcus sp. AG-355-N18; assembly: GCA_003278535.1. Taxonomy (GTDB): domain Bacteria; phylum Cyanobacteriota; class Cyanobacteriia; order PCC-6307; family Cyanobiaceae; genus Prochlorococcus_A. Next base: position 4,068 of record QCEG01000033.1, on the reverse strand, counting down.
TCGAAAAAGAAAATGAAATTCTTAAAATTAATCCCAATTTTATTTATATTTTTTGGAAATGTTCCTTACAAAAATGAAGTTCATGCAGAAATAAAGAATCCAGAAGACTTAAGAGTACTCTCAAATGAGAGTAAAAAGCTTTCCATCTCAAACGTTGAATATTTTTTAAAAGAAGGAGATAAATATATTAAAAACGGGGATTTTGAAAAAGCTAAGGATTTTTATCTAGACGCTAGAAAATTAGCAAAGCAACTTGCTTCTTTTTATTCCGATCTAAATTCATCGTTCAAAGGAATTGATGCGAGAATACCAAATGAAATGCAAAAGAAAGGTAAGCAAACATTACAAATTTTGGCAGAATCAAATGAGAGATTAACCTCTTTTTATATAAAAACTCAAAAGCCTGAGGTTGCAGTCCCCTTACTTGTTGAAACAATTAGAATAATGACACCTAATAGCCCTGAAGGTAAAGAAGCTTATGAAAGATTGATTCAACTAGGATTTGTTGAGACAAAATACAAAGGTTGATTAGAATTTACTATGATTACGAAAACAGAAGTTATTAAATTAATCACTAAAAAAATACCAAGTTCCCAAGTTTTTGTTGAAAACCTCAAGGGAAATGATCATTTGCAAGTAACTGTAATTGCATCTGAATTCAATGGATTATCATTAGTTAAGCAACACCAGCTAGTATATTCTGCTTTGAAGCAAGAATTAGCTTCAGAGGCTATCCATGCACTGGCATTAAAAACAGAAACTCCAAATTGAATTATGGACAACCTAACAAAAGATAAAATACAAAAACTGATTGAATCTAATCCAGTGATGGTTTTCATGAAAGGGACAAAATTAATGCCTCAATGCGGTTTTTCCAACAATGTAGTTCAAATACTAAATTCTTTAGGGGTAGAATTTGGTACGTTTGATGTCTTAAGTGATTTCTCTATAAGAGAAGGTATCAAAGAATATTCAGATTGGCCAACAATTCCTCAAGTCTACTTAAAAGGAGAATTCCTTGGTGGATCAGACATTCTTATTGAGATGTACAACACTGGAGCTCTTAAAGAAAAAATAGAAATTGAATTAGCGTCTTAAGACAATTAGTGAGTATAAATACTGTATCGGTTAATAAAAATTAATATTTTAAATCCTTTTTTTATCAAAAAAACCTTTATTTCCATCTCCATCTGGATCAATAAAACTTGACGGATCTAAAATCCATCTTTCAATTAATCTTTCTAATTTCTCTTGATCCTTTTGCTCTAAACTATTGCAATTCCTTAATGCTTGGAGATAACCATCACTATATAATTTAAGATCAGATGGCGTATGAAAACGAGTAACTAAGTCTTGGCAACTATCACAAATTGACTGAAAGTGACGAATTGCTTTGGGGTTTTCAAATGATGTCATAATTCGATAAATTCTGATTTTTATTTTGCATTTGTTATACCTTATTAAGAACGATCAAAAATTGCCTGGCCAAACAGTAATTAAGAATGCAATCAACTGAGCAAATCTTAGCTTCAACTCCTGGCAGTTCACAATTGCCCACGAGCTCTCAAACCCCCGCAAGAGTTCTAGTTGTTGAACCTCACCCCACACTTAGAACAGTACTTGTGCAAAGGCTTCGCCAAGATGGCCATTTAGCTGCAGCAGTTGGTACTGCTGCAGAAGCTATTGACTTATGCAGAGAACAATCACCTGACTTATTAGTTAGCGCAGAAATACTCGAGCAGAATACTGCAATGAGACTAGCTCAACAACTAGGGTCTTCAGTCATAGTTTTAACGGCAAGATCAGGTGTTGAAGCATTAGTAAATCTATTAGATGAAGGGGCAGATGATGTTCTCAGAAAACCTTTTGGACTTGAAGAGCTTGCAGCAAGATGCAGAACACTGCTAAAAAGGGGAAGAATAGGATTACAAGAAAAAGTTGAGGTTGGACCTTTAGAGGTTCATCTTCTTTTAAGACAAGTTACTCTAAGCGAGAAGCCCGTAGAATTAAGCCCTAGGGAGTTTGCACTGCTTTGCGCTCTTTTGATGCCACCTGGAATGGTAAGAAGTCGTCAAGAGCTCTTGAGGATGGCCTGGCCGCCCTTTAGTGGTGGCCCAAGGTCTGTAGATACTCAAGTATTAACTTTGCGGAGAAAATTAGAACAGGCTGGGTTGGGAGAAGGTGGAGGAATAACCACTGTTAGACAACAAGGTTATAGATTCAGTATTGATAATATTTAATTTAGATAAGCAAAAAGTTCACCAATAATCATTAAAACTGATATTAATGTCAGTAATTTATATGTCCATAGTGGTGATATGTAAGATATTTCATTAATAGAAATCCCAGTCTTGTTGGAAACAATTAATAAAAATTTTTCAAAGTTTTCCACTCTTTGTGGGACAAGAAAATTATCACCTTGAAAAGTATTAAAGTAATAAACTTTACTACCCTGACTGGTTGGCAAAGATTTGATTAATTTAATATCTTTCCAAGAAATCTCCCAATTTTTTTTCCCTAAGAATTTTGAAATAAAGCTACTTTTATATGAAATTTTATTACTGCAAGTTTCTACATAATCACTAGTGATATTGATTATCAAATAAAGTCCTAGGGCAAAAATCATAATAGAGGGGATTTTTAATTTATCGATTGAAATAAATGGTAAAGGAATTGTAAGCGCTAAATAAAGAGAAATTAACGAACTTTTCACAAAAAAAAGAGTTTTAAATTTTTCTATCATTTCAGAAGAATCCTTTTAATCTGGCAATTTAAAACTGTTTATGTTTAACTTTGCACCTATTTTGTGAGCGCATGCGTATCCACTAAAAGCAACTGCATTTAGGCCTTGGCCAGGGAAGCATGAATCCCCTACACAATAAAGGTTTTGAATTTTTGTAGTGTTGAAAGGCATTGGTAAAAGTCCAAGCAACTTTTTACTAGGAATTGGCCCATAACTACCTTCATATCTTCCAAGAAACTTTTTATGAGTTTTGGGAGTACCAATTTCTTTGTGATCAATATTTTGTTCAATATTAGGAAGAATAGTCGATATTTTTTTAACAAGAAAAGAAAAATATTTTTCTTTCTTTTGCAAATATTCTTTCCTTGATAGACCTTCCCATTCACTCATCGATGAAGGAGTAAATGCATGTACGATATGTTTACCTTCTGGAGCCAAAGACGAGTCAAGCAAAGTGGGTATAGAAATAAAAATTACTCCTTTTTCACTTTCTAATTCATCCCAATTTTCAACTATTATATGATGACAATTAAAATTATCGGAAATTAGATTTTTTTCTACTCCAAGGTGAATCGAAACAAAAGAGGGTGAGGGTTTATAAGTTTCTGACCACTTATATTCACTTTTTGGGACGTTTTTACTCGAAATTAATCCTTTAGTATTATCTTTTAATCCAAATGTATCCCATCTAGTGGAGTTGGATACAATAATGTTTGAATAAATCTCTTCCCCATTTGAAAGTTTAACTCCTACCGCTTTATCATCCTTTAAAAGGATTTCAATCACATTGGCTTTGTATCTAATTTTGCTTCCAAATTTCTGAATCCCAGTAACTAACCTTTCTGCGATAGTTCCCACTCCACCTTTTGGATAATTTATACCTCCAGCATGCCTATCAGTGAAAACCATTCCTGCATTAATCATAGGAGTTTTGAGAGCGGGCATTACTGACCAACAAAAACATTCGATATCGATAAATTTTAAAAGTTCAGGATCTTTTATAAATTTTCTTGCTACATCGCCTGCATTTACTGGCAACCATCTAGCTAATCCTAAACAAGATAATGGAGATTTAAAGAAAACTTTAAAAAGATAATTTGGATCCTCTATCGATAAAAGAGGCATTGAATCTAAACATTTAAATACGCTTGCACAAGTATCGTAGAATTTCTTAATACCTTTTTTTTCCTTGGGGAAACTGTCTGACAATTTATTTATAAATTGCTCATAATTTTTATTTACAGAAATATTAAAATTATTTGGTAGATGATATTCTAATTGCACAGGATCTGGAATAGTTTCGCATTTTTCATTTACATCTTTTA
>QCEG01000032.1 GCA_003278535.1 Prochlorococcus sp. AG-355-N18 | reverse complement strand
AGATGCAAGCAGTGGAGCGTGGATTTATACACCAGATACGAACTTCAACGGAACAGATAGCTTTACGGTAACGATCACTGATGATGACGGTAATGCGGAGTCACAGGTTATAAACGTCACTGTAAATGCAGTAAATGATGCAGCGACATTTGGAGGAGATATCTCAGGAACAGGTGATGAAGATGGTGTAGCAATTGCAGGAACATTAATAGCCACTGATACTGCTGATGGTTTAACAACACCTAACTTTACAGTCATTGCAGATGGAACTAACGGAAGTGCAACAATAAATGCAACTACAGGAGACTGGAGTTATACACCAAATGCTAACTTCAATGGAAGTGATAGCTTTACGGTAACGATCACTGATGATGACGGTAATGTCGAGACTCAGAATATAAACGTCACTGTAAGTCAGGTAAATGATGCAGCAACATTTGAAGGAGCGACCACAGGATCTGGAGCTGAAGATACAACAATCACAGGAACATTAACAGCGAGTGACAGTGCTGATGGCTTATCAAATGCTAACTTTACAGTCACTGAAGATGTAACTAACGGAAATGCAACAATAAATGCAACTACAGGAGAGTGGAGCTATACTCCTGACGCGAACTTTAAAGGAAGTGACAGCTTCACGGTAACGATCACTGATGATGATGGCAATGGAGAAAGTCAAACTATTTCTGTTGAGGTTTTAGACCTAACCCCTCCAGACGAACCATTAATTACAACAACAACTGGATTAATTTATAGTTCCACATCTACAATTCAAGGTTTAGCTGAAATTGGTAGTGAAGTCACTTTATATATAGATGGACAAGATTCTGATTTAACTACAACAGTTGATGATAGCGGTTATTTCTCAATCACTACTCCTGAGCAAGCTGATGGCACATATTTCATCTCATTTAATGCTAAAGATGAGGCAGGAAATACTTCTAATTTCTCTTCAGATTTTTCTCTAACAGTTGCAACTGATATTACAGATGTTTTAGTTGATGACACTGGTGCTCGGATAAAAACTGATTCCAATGGATATGTTTACCTATGGGATGGTACTAATGATACTTCTCTTACTCAGGTTTTTGATAATGGCCAACCTGCAGTTTTATCCACAAATTCAACTTATGCTTTTGGAACAATAACATCAACTTCCTCAAGTACTCCCATAGCAACCTCCTTAACTTCTGATGGATATAAATTAGCAATCAAAAGGGAAAATATTCAATACGACTCTAATAGTAATAGAACCACAACTTATGTTAATTGGGATATACTTACAATTCCTGAATCGACTAATGATCAATATGTAATAGGTGAAAATAATCTGTATATTTCCGGATCAGATAATATTTTTGAAAGTGAAATAGACTATTCACTCGCTGAATATCCTCAAAATAGATATATAAATGCACTTGAATCGGTATTTGGGCAAGATCTTGATGGAGATGGTGAAATTGGAATGCAGTCTTTATCTGTAAGCGATCTAGAGATTTCAATTAACGATAAATACCAAGCTGGACTTGGCTTTAGTTCTAGTTTGTTAAATGAAGCTGATACCTATGTTATTTCTCAAGATGACTCTATTGATCCTTTACTCATAACTGATAAGGCAGGTTATGCAGCACGATTAAACTATCAAAGTGACGTAATTTCCAGAGAAGTCTGGGCTATTGAAGAAAATTCATATGATGAGTATGGAAATACTAATGGCTATATTCTTACCATTAAAGAATCAAATTCTGATACTGGTTCAATTAAATGGCAGATTAATGAATTAAATGTAGAAACTAATGAATACGGTATAACAGCAGCAATTTACGATATCTCTAATACTAAAAATCTTGAAGACATTTCCAGTTATGAAGAAGTTTTTGGACATGATTTAAATGATGACGATGTAATTGGTATTAATTTAGAGAGTTTAGATATTGCTGATAAGGATTTTAGAGTTTTTGATATTCCTTTACTCGATGAAAATGAGGAGTCTACTGCGGTTAAAGATGAAGGATACATTCTTGCTACAGATGATGATGATAATCTTTATATAAAAAATAGTCTTATATTTGCTGATCGTGCAGCGCTAAAAACTGCTGTAGATCTATGGACAAGTAATGAAGAAGAAGCACTTGAAACCTATGGCCATATTTCTTCTTGGGATGTCAGTCAGGTTACTGATTTTAGTGGTCTTTTCCGCAATAAATATAAATTTAATAGTGATATTACTAATTGGGATGTAAGTTCAGGCCAAAATTTCCATAGGATGTTTAGAAATGCCGTATCCTTTAACCAAGACATAAGCGGATGGGATTTAAGTAGTGCTACTAAACTCCAGTCTATGTTTAGAAATGCCGATGCCTTTAGTCAAGATATAAGTGGATGGGATGTTAGTAATGTAACTAGTTTCCGAGGTCTATTTAGAGATTCTAAATTCAATTTAGATATCAGTTCATGGGATGTTTCTCGAGGAACAACATTTAGGAATATGTTTAGAAATAATAGATCTTTCAATCATGATTTGTCATCTTGGAACCTCAATCCAAGTGCAAACGTTAGGGATATGTTCAGATCTGCTACTGCTATGAGGAGTAATCAAAACGTCACCAATACCCCTAATATATCCGATTATTTTGGTTCATATTCAACTCCCTCTGATTCAAATGATGAATCAACTCAAACATCAACTTCAACAACATATTTGCCAATTTTTGATAGTTCGACGGGTTCAAAAATTATATTAGATGAAGACTATACAGATGGTGGTGTTGCATATACTAATGAAGCTCAATACGTAGAACTATTCGATAATGGAACTCCTGATGATTTGTCTGATGATATTTTCTACATTGCAGTCAAGGAAAAAATAGAAACATATTCCGAAACACTTTCTGACAGTTGGTCCATTTATACAGTTAATTCAGATGGAACGTTTAATTCAGATCAAATAAGTGATGTTAATATTAAAGATTTTGAAGATAAATTTGGACAAGACATTGATGGCGATGAAATTGTTGGAATTGATACTTCTGACCTTACAGCAATTTCAACCGATGAATCTTTGGTTAGAAACGACGATGGAGGTTATCTAGAAACAGGCGGCGGAGCACTATTTATAGTTCAAGGAGCTAATCAATTCAAAATTCAAAATATTTATGGATCTTCTCAATATGCGGATGTTGGATATGCAGTACAGATACAAGATGATGGTTCATATTTATTAGCTAATAAACATACCAATAATTGGGAATTTGTATCTATTTCCTCCCAAGGAGTTATCAGCGATGAGGCTAGTATTTTTACAACAGATATTACTGAGTATGAAACTTTAATTAATGAAGATTTAGATGGTGATGGTGAAATAGGTTTAAATTTAAAAGCTTTAACAGACGTTACTACTGACAATAGTGGATACCAACTTAAATATGATAGTGATGGTGCAATATACATTTGGGATGGAAGTGATACTGATACTATTTTTTCTGTTGTAAATGATTCTGGAAGTTCACCTATATATGAATATTCCACTAGTGAAATTACTAGTAATCTCTACGCAGTTTATAGAGATACACAAGATCAAAATGATATTCACTTTAAAGTAGCTGTAAAGGAATCAACTACAACTACCGATTATGGAACTGATATCAACTGGCAAATTCTTAAGGTATCTGAAGCGGGTTTAATTGATTCTCAATCAACCTTAGAAATTAATTCCATCACTACTTTTGAACCTAAATTTGGACAAGATATGAATGATGATGGTGACTATAGCGGAGAAGTTAAAATAACTAATAGAGACTCTGATGAGGTAGGCGTATTATTAGGCGAGGAGAGTGGTGGAGGTTCATTATATATAGTTGATGACCAGACAACTATACAAATTAATGATAGTAATATTGAAAGTTCCTTATCCTGGACAGATGGAAGTTCAGATACAGTAGCGGTAGCATTATCAAACCTTAATAACAATCAAACTTCGGAAGATAGCAGTGATGATTTTTATCAACTAGCTGTAAAAAGAACAGGATCTTACACCCCATATGGAGGCAGTGCAGAAACATACGAAGAATGGCTTATTTATACATTAGACACCTCTGGAAATGTTGATCATCAGGAAACCATCAAAACAAATTCAATCCAAAACTTTGAAGATATTTTTGGAGAAGATTTAGATGGAGACAATGTTACTGGATTAAATTTAAATAACTTAGAAACATCTTCTTGGACTTCAAATGAAGAACAACTAACTGATGAAGGCAACTTCATTCTTAAAAAAGACAACAAAAATTCACTTTATATTTTAAATTCAGCTGAAGATGCGGATAGTTTGATAACTATTTCTTCTAACTCTGGCCAGCCGCTAAATTATGATTTCAATTATAGTTCTGGCGATGAAGTAATAACATATGAATCCCTTGCTGTAGAGGAAATTAGTGACGGTTCCTTTAAGCTTTTAGTGAGACGTTCAGGAAGTAATTCACAAACAAATTATGAAATTATTGATATTGATTCATCAGGGGTTGTATCATCCAATGATTCGATCCTGACCCAGGATATCAAGATATATGAAGCTAATATCTTTTATCAGGATATTGATGGAGATAAATCTACAGGTAGAGACTTAACTGGAATAACACAGGTAAGTACTGACATAACTGATATCCTTCTTTATAAAGATTCTTCTGATAACTCATTCTTGATCAAAGATGGATCTACATACGTTCCTATCACAAATGCTTCGGGAGAATCTGTTTCACTTGAAAGTTCCTCTTCTTCTGATAAAGGATATAGTTCCTCAATTCCAATCGCAGTTGAGAATGAAAACGGCACTGATTTAAATTCAGATGGTGATAATTATGGTTACTACATAGCTATAAGCATTAATGGTATTTATGAATCAGATGCTTATTCCTCTTGGCAAATTTTATACACAGATTCAAATGGAGTTATAGATGATAATTCAATTCTTTCTATGAATTCAATTACCAGTAAAGAGAAAGAATTTGAACAAGATTTAAATGGAGACGCATCGGCTGATTTCGATGGAATTGGAATAAATTCTCAATCTCTGATCACTATTTCGACCGATAATAGTGGCGATTTATTGAAAAAAGATGCAACAGGAACTTACATTATTTCCGATGATAATGATACTTCCGAAAATGTTTCTGATGATTTTGAAGTTACCCTTACTTATTCTGATGGATCTATTCCTGATCTGGAAGATTCATATGCTAGCCCAGGTGACGATTCTGATAGCTTTAGTTCAATTCCTTATTCTGTTGAATCTTATTACTTAGAAGATGGATCGAAAGAATATCTATTAGTAATTAAAAATGAGACGAAAGATTCCTATGATAATCTTACTTCCTCCTCATTTACGACATATGCTGTTTCATTAGATTCAGATGATCCTAACATTGGTGTTATTGATAATGTTGGAACAAATACTCAATCTTTAGGTCCTACTGAAAGTAAATTAAATATAGATTTAGATGGAGATAGTGTTATTTGGTCCCCTGATACAGTAACCCTATCTGATGTTACTGTTGATGGAGCTATTTCAGATAAAAGTGTAACAGGTGTTGCCACTGCGGCAGCTCTTAAGAAGTCAGTTTATGATTCAACTCTCTTCATTACTGATGTAAATGGTGTTGACTACGTAATAGTTGACTCTGCTAATAATTCCGTTACTTTTGATACTTATGAATCTAACGGTGTAATTAGTTCTACTAATTCTGTATATGCAGTTGAAGGATTAGATTACGATGATGATGATGATTTTGATACATCTTCAGATTCAAATGATATATTCAAAATTGCTATTAGGAATAGGCAAACAAACTCCGTTGATTCAAGTATTTATGATAATTGGATTACTTATACTTTAACTCCATCTAAGACTGCTAAGAACGCAGTTATAGATTGGGATTCAAGAACTTCAGGAGAAATAAAAGTTTATGAATCAGATTTCAATCAAGATCTAGATGGTGATGGTGTTATCTGGTCTAGAAATGACATAAAATTAGCAACTCCAACGCCATATCTCTCTTATCAGGGAGTTTCGCTAAATTATTCAGGAGATAACCAAGGAGCTACTTTCAAATTAGATGGCGAAAATAATTTATTTATCGTATCTGTTGATGGACAAAATACTATTGAAGTTACTGATTCTGGTTCATTAATATCCTTCACTGAAAATGATTTAGGAATAAATTATCAATCTAATTCTGAAGTCGTTGCTGTTGAGGCAATCGATAGTGATTTAAGTGATGACGTTGATGTTGATTCATATAAAATTCTGATAAAAGGGACTGAAATAATATCTGAAAATGAAGATGATTTCTACAAAACAATTAATCTAAACATTGATAATCCATCTAGTCCTTCCTCATCCATATCGGTAGATTGGAATACTCTTTCTCATTACGATGAACCTAAGCAATTAGAAAAAATATTTAATCTTGATTTAGATGGTGATGGAATTATTTTCGATCCCTCTTCACAAGTAAAAATAAGAGTAGTAACTGATATTGCAGGAACTGAATTGAGAAAGACTTCTGATGGAAGTTTATTTATAAAAGACGGCAATTCAACAATCTCCATTATTTCTCTTGATGGTAATTATGTAAGTTTTGACCACACTGAATCTTGGATTGATGGAACTGAAAATGCTTCTCGGACAAAACAACCATATGCAGTTGAAGCTGTTGATACAAATAGTGATGGCATCACTGATAGTTACACCTTAGTAGTCCAAGATTCAGTTACCTATGGGGACTCATTATTTACTGATTATGAAGTTTATTCGATCTCTTCAACTGGTCTTCTTGATTTCGCTGATATTGCATACTTTAATTCTGCAGATTTGAATGAATCAGTTTTTGATCAAGATATTACAGGTGATGGCATCGTTTCCTTTGGGTCGCGGACATCAACTTTTGCAGACAGTGTTTCACTAACTGATATAGATCAAGATGTGCTTCAAGAATTTGGAGGCAGAGCTCAGTCTGATATTGTTTCGATTGGGAATAGTTCGATGTTTGTTGATAGTACTGGTGGTGGTTCTGATATGTCGGTGTCCGTTGTTAAAGAAGCTAATGCAGCAGTTATGGGTAAAGCTGCTAAAGATCTTGGATTTGACTCGTCATCTTTAGATCCTCTAACTGGGGTAATGGACTTTAATGTGATAATTCCTGATCCAAAAGATTATGGCCAAATTGTCTCTCTCTCATGGGTGTTACCTGAATCCACCACTAACCCAATATATTTAAAACAAGATCCTAAATCAGGTACTTATTCACACTTTAGTTATGACGTAACGACTGGCGAGGGAGCAAGATGGGATTCATCAAATAGTATCCTTACAGTATATGTAAGGGATAATGGTCAATATGATGCTGATCCTACCCCTGGTGTAGTACGTGACCCGGGAACTATTGCTGATTCGACGGCAGATGAAACCCCACCTGACGCTCCTTCAATAACTTCTAATATTTCATTAACTACAGATAGTGCTCCAACAATAGAAGGTACAGCAGAATCTGGAAGTACGATAACTTTATTAATTAATCAGAAAAATTCTGGGGTAACTGTAACTACAGATAATGATGGTAATTTTTCAATAACATCTTTAAATCTTGCTGATGGTTCTTATGAATTGTCTGTAACTGCAACTGACGCATCAGGAAATTCATCTATTTCTTCACTTCCTCTTCTAGTGACGGTTGATACTGCTCCTCCTGTAACCCCTTCAATTACAACTACTATTGCAGCTACAAAAGAAACTACTCCAACTATTGATGGGTTTGCTGAACCAGGTAGCACCGTTTTACTCTTTATTAATGGCTCTAATTCTGGGATCTCTACATTATCTGATTCTTCCACAGGTGCATTTTCAATAACATCTTCTGAGTTAGAGGATGGAAGTTACCAATTCACTGTCAAAGCAACAGATGCGGCAGGAAATACATCATCAGCCTCAACTGAACTTGCTTTAACAATAGATACAACAGCCCCAGAAGCTCCAGTAATAACAACTAATTCATTTATAACCAAAATAAATACACCAACAATAGAAGGAATAGCAGAAGCAGGAAGTGCTGTAGAGCTCTTCAGTGGGGATGAATCTCTTGGAACAGCCACAGCAGATTCAGATGGGAATTTCTCCATCTTGTCAATATTGGAATTTAGTGATGGCAGCCATAGTTTTAAAGTTAAGTCAACAGATGCGGCAGGCAATGAATCAGCAGAGTCTTCTGAAATAACAATAGAGATCGATACAACACCGCCAGATGCTCCAACAATAACAACGACAACTTCATCAACAAAAGATACCACACCAACAATAGAGGGATCAGCAGAAGTAGGAAGCACCGTAGAGCTCTTTATTGGAGAAACTTCTGTTGGAACAACGACAGCAGGAACTGACGGAGCATTCTCGATCCCTACAGGCGAGCTTGCAGAGGGTGATTATAGCCTCACCGTAACGGCAACAGATGTAGCAGGAAATGAATCAGCTTCAACAGCATTTGCATTGACAATAGATACAACAGCGCCAAGTACTCCTGTAATAACAACCACAACCACAGTTACTAATGAAACGACCCCAATAATAGAAGGAACAGCAGAAGTAGGAAGCACTGTAGAGCTGTTCAATGGAGATACTTCTCTTGGAACAGCGACTGCGGACTCTGGAGGAAACTTCTCGATCACTTCCTCTCAACTTGCAGATAACAGTTACACACTTACAGTCAAGGCAACAGATGCGGCAGGAAATGAATCAACAGCCTCTAATGAATTA
>QCEG01000031.1 GCA_003278535.1 Prochlorococcus sp. AG-355-N18 | reverse complement strand
AAATTGAAAATTAAGAAAAAGTATTATTCTTGCTTGTTGGATATTGAATTCTTCTGTGTCTAATTCTTTTCCACACATTCAAGAATGCCCTTTTTATTAGAAAAATTTCTCCTTTCGATAAATTACTATCATCTAATTGCCCATCTTTTTTACGAGAGTAGATAATATTAGAAATTGTTTCCAAAGCTTCTTTATCAGATGCATTAATATTCATAGCTCTTAGTGCTGCTTCACATCCATCCGCAAGCATTAAAATAGCTGTTTCTTTGGACTGAGGAATAGGGCCTTTATATCTAAAATAATATTCATTAATGTCGAGATTTTTTTCTTTAGCTTTTTGAAAAAAGTATCCCATTTTAAGGGTACCTTGATGTTCAGGAATAAAATTGGATATCAGTTTAGGTAGTCTATTTTTTCTTGCAAATTTCAATCCTTCATCAACGTGAGCCTGCAATACTTCTGCACTTTTAATCGGATCATCTAATTCGTCATGAGGATTTTTTGAACCATCCTGATTTTCAATAAACCAATTAGGGGCATATAATTTGCCAACATCATGATATAACGCTCCAGTTTTAATTAGATCAATATCTCCACCAATCATTCTTGTTGCTTCCTCTGCCAAACCACAAATAAGTAAGGTATGTTCAAAAGTACCAGGAGCTTCTAGAGACAATCTTCTAATTAGAGGTTTCTCCTTGTCAGCCAATTCGAGTAATCTTGCTTTAGTTAACAATCCGAATATCGACTCAAAAAGAGGAATAAATAAAATTGTAAAAAGCATAGCTATTGCCAATAGCAAGGAATCAGAAAATATATCCCCATTAGCTAAAACAAAATCTTGCTTATTAATAAGAGATATTTTATCTTTACCTATCAATATCCATAGACTCAAGAACGATCCTATTGGGACAAAAATTGAAAGTTGAAGTAACTGAGCTCTACTTCTTATTCTGCCTCCAAGAAGAGATACTATTGAGGCACAAACTAATAAAATAAAAAATAAATTATTGTTGATAACAATTTCTGGGTCGGGCCAAATAAGAACAGCTATTGATACCCAAGCTAAAGCTGTTTTGCTTCCCATTCCTTGGGATATTATTAATGCCGGTGGAATTATGATAGATAATGGACTTATGGTTGAAGCTAAGGCTAATTTCGTAACTTGTACAGCTAAAAGAAGAGTAATAATCAAGAAGATCTGTCTTGAAGAAATTGTGGGATTCTCTTTTTTTGAAACTAATATCAAAACTCCGGAACTAATAAGTATTTCATTAAATGTCAATAACCAAGAAAAAATATCTGAGATATTTAAAGGCGAGATAAGAAGTAGTTTATAAGAAGAAATTATTGAAATTAAAATGCATACTAAAAAAATTATGAGATTATCTATTCTTGAAATTTTAATTGGTTGTTTTAGTGGGACTTGACTTCGCCTCCACAGATAAAACAATTTCTTTAGGGTAGTTGTGATGTTTTGCACAGAATATAGTTAAATCTATTTGAATAATTTAAAATTATAGGCATGCTAGGTATAAAAAGGAGATGTTTTTCTGAATGTCATTAAAATTAGACGGTAAAAAATTATCCCTTGAAATTGAAGAACGATTAACTGATTATATCTCTAGAAATAAAAAAATTGCAAAAAGGCCTCCCGGTTTAGCTGTAATAAGAATTGGTGAAGACCCCGCGAGTGGTGTTTACGTTAATAACAAGGAAAAAGCATGTTCAAGGATTGGAATAAAGAGTTTTATCTTTCATCTAAAAGATAGTGTCGAGCAAAAAGAAGTTGAACAATTAATAATCAAACTTAATTCTGATAAGGATATTGATGGGATGTTACTTCAACTTCCCATCCCAAAGAAGTTTGACGAGCAAAAACTGATCAGCCATATTAATCCAAGCAAAGATGTAGATGGATTAAATGAGATAAACATTGGCAAACTAGTGAAAAATGAGCGTGCGATGAGATCATGCACACCAGCAGGAATTATTAATTTATTAAGATCCCAAAATATTACAATTGAAGGTAAAAAAATTGTTGTCATAGGGAGAAGTTTGCTTGTGGGTAAACCCTTATCGCTTATGTTTTTGAATCTAAATGGCACAGTAACAATTGCTCACTCTAAAACATTAAATTTGAATAAAGTTTGCAGAGAAGCAGACATTCTAATTGCGGCTGTAGGAAAACCCAATCTCATAGATTCGAGTTTTGTGAAAGAAGGAGCAGTAATTATTGATGTTGGAATACATAGATTAAAAAGTTCCGATAAAAATCAAACCAGATTATGTGGCGATGTATTATTAGAAGATGTCATTTCTAAAGTATTTGCATACACCCCTGTGCCAGGAGGTGTTGGACCAATGACGGTAACAATGTTACTTGTAAATACTATTTTTAGCTGGCAAAAACAATTTGGTTTATCATCAACTCTTAATGACCTTCTGCCATAAACTCCAAGATGAAATTTTTTTTACTAAAGGATTAAGATGACTAAAGTTATAAATAGTATTTCTGATTTTGAAAAATATCTTAAAAACACAAAAAAGGTTGTAGAAGAAGCACTTGATTTTTCCTTGGGACCTGAGAATCCAGAAATATTAAGAGAATCAATGAGATATTCCCTCTTAGCTGGAGGGAAAAGAATACGTCCAATTTTATGTTTAGCATCTTGTGCATTGGCTGGAGGAGAACCCTCTCTTGCAGTTCCTACTGCAGTAGCAATAGAAATGATCCATACAATGTCCTTGATTCATGATGATCTGCCCGCCATGGATAATGATGACTTGAGGAGAGGTAGGCCGACAAATCATAAAGTATATGGAGATGCAATAGCAATTCTTGCAGGCGATGCTTTATTAACAAGGGCCTTTGAAATGGTCTCTTTAAGAAGCCCTGGAGTCGATCCAAATAGATTATTAAATGTAGTTGGAGAATTATCCCTAGTTGCGGGTGCGCCAGGACTAGTCGGGGGGCAAGTTGTTGATTTGGAATGCGAAGGCAAAGAAGTCGACCTTGACACTCTCGAATATATTCATCTTCATAAGACTGGGGCTTTATTAAAGGCCTGCGTAAGAACAGGCGCGATGATCGCAGGAGCTAACGAAAAACTATTACAAGCTCTGACAACATATGCAGAGGGAATTGGTTTAGCCTTCCAAATAATAGATGATATTCTTGATTTAACTTCAAGCAGTGAAAAGCTTGGTAAAACTGCCGGCAAAGATCTTTTAGCTGACAAAACTACTTACCCTAAATTACTTGGAATGGAGGAGTCAAAGAAAAGAGCATTTGATTTAGTTGAAAAAGCAAAAAAAGCAATTGAACCTTGGGGCGCAGATGCAAATTATTTAATATCGTTAGCTGACTTTATTACAAATAGAGACAGATAATTAATTTTAATTTATGTCTGAGCTTTTTTCCTTTTTTAATAATAAAGTTCTTTTCTGGAGCCTATTATCCTGTTTGCTAGCTCAATTTTTTAAAATTGTATTCAATTTCTTTTCAACTGGAGAGATAAGATTTGGAATTATGTTCGAGACGGGTGGTATGCCCTCGAGTCATTCCGCCTTAATAACTAGCGCTGCATCTGGTATAGGTTATGAATTAGGATTTGATAGCTCAATATTCGCATTATCAGTTGCTTTAGCACTAATAGTTATGTATGACGCAAGTGGTGTTCGAAAATCAGCTGGAATTCAAGCTGCAGAAATTAATAAACTATCAAAAAAACTAGACCCTCAATCTGAATTGCTGTTAAAAGAAACCCTGGGTCATACAAAAATTGAGGTAATGGTGGGGAGTTTTTTAGGACCATTAATCACTTTGCCTGGAATGTTTTTTTTAGGTTCTCCTCTCAAAATATTTGATTTGATAATAAATTAAGAATTCTTTGAAAAAGTAATTTGGGTGGCATCTATAAAGTTTTTTGCGACTTGTGGAGAACTTGGCAAATGTAAGTGAATCCAACTTGCATGTAATTTTTCATCAAAAAAGCCTTCATTTTTGTATTCGGTTTTCCAAGATTTAATTTTCCATGGGTAATAAAGGTTCTTCTGATGCTCGGCTTTTCCAGAATCAAGTTCAGATAAATTATTTTCAAGTTCCCAATAATGAAATTCATGTCCTCTAATTAATTGATTTTGTTTAATAATTGGAGTATTTTTTAAACCCTCAATGTATCTATAACCTACTGAAAGTTTACTTTTTTTTGATCTAAAAGGCAGGATTCCACTCATTTTATGATTATTACCATTTTCATCTTTTATGAAGTCTCCTAAAATCATCATCCCTCCACACTCAGCATATATAAATCCATTTTTGCGGAATTTCCTTAACGAATTTAAGCTTTTTTTAGAGTTACTTATATGATCAGCATATTTTTCAGGGAACCCCCCAGGAATAATTAAAGAAGAAGCCTCATTAGGTATTTCTTCATCATCATAAATACTCCATGAAATCAATGGTATACCTAGTTCACTCAAAAACTCCTTAGTTTCAGGGTATTGAAAATGAAAGATTTTATCATCTGCAATTGCGATAGGTTTAATTTTGTCTATTTTAAAATCTTTAAAATTGAGAGAATTAAACATTTTCTTTTGAGGAGATTTCAGAAATTTAATAAGAGAAAATACATTAAGATTTCTTTCGGCAAAATTTGCAAAATATTCAACATCAATTTCTTTTCCATTATCCATTGGAGATATCAAACCTAAATTGGCTTTGTTTAAAGTTATTTTTGAATCAGATGGTAAAAAACCAAGAATTTCGATATCTTCATTTTTAAAAACTTCTTTGATTAATTTTTTATGTCTATCTGAACTAACGTTGTTAAATATAATTCCTGCTATTGACAACTCACTATCAAAATCTCTAAAACCTCGAATAGTCGCCAAAAGAGAAGCTACTTGCCCTCTAGCATTAACAATAAAAATTATTGGAGCATTGAGAAGTTTAGAGATATTTGCTGTGCTGGAATAGGTTGTTGACCCTAGTCCATCAAACAGACCCATTGCTCCTTCGATTAAGGAGAATTCATATTTCAAAGAATGTTTAAAAAAACTTTCTTGAACCCATTCCTCACCACTTAAAAAAATATCTAAATTCCTGCAAATAGGTTGGCCAATTGAGCTAAGTTGTTGTTGATCAAGATAATCTGGGCCAACCTTGAAAGTTTGTATCTTTATACCTTTTGAGAACGCCCAGCAAGATAGCAAAAGAGATAAAGTAGTTTTCCCGCTATCAGTTGAAGGGGAAGATATTACACAAGTCATCTATTACTTATTCAAACCATTAAATATTTGAAGTGCTATATTAATAGAACTTTCAAAAAGAGGACTGGTATTACCTCTACTACTTCCTAATAATTTACTAACATCGTACTCTGATGTAGAAAAAGAATTTGGAACAACTTGTTCTATTAATTCCATATTAGCCATGCCCCCTGCTTCAAGTCTCATACATTCCACTGATTCACAGCCAAGTATTACACAAGTGTTATTTTTTTGAGACTCACTAATTTTTGAAATCATCCTTAATCCAATTACTTGTCCTAAATGAATACTTGGATTTCCCAAAGATAAGGGATTAATTGATGTAGAAATTATTTCGCCATTAATTCTTTCAAACTCTATTTTTGTTAATTCTGTATCCCTTTCAACTCTTAGAAAAGACCAACCAAGTTTATCGCTAATCCATGAAATCAAAAACAACGCTTGAATCATATGATCTCCAGCGATATCAATATCAATATCAGTAATATGGTCTAAAATTGGTCTCCTCGAAGGCGGATCAAAAATCATTGCCAATGATTCCCTCCAATTTTTCAATCTAACCCAATTCAAATCATTAATAGCTTTATTTGAATTATTTAATTGATCTAAAACTTTTAAACATCTTTGAGGCGATCCAAGAGCAGTATCAATTATTAACCTTAGACCATAATCAGTGAAATATTCGAAGATTTCAGTTGACTCATCCAAGCTTCCATTCCACCACAACCATGAAGGTAATTCATCAATAGATAATTCATCAATTATTTTTAATCCTTTATTAGATATTGAGGCCGAGCCCCCCCTAATAACAACTAAATCCCCACAGATAGGTTGCATAGCTGGGGTATCACTTAATGGACAGTAAGCGGATACAAAAGTTTTGATATCTGAATTTTTATTTAATGTTGGGGCTAAAGTTATTAACCTTCTTGGATTCAATGTACTTATCGTTGATTCAAAAAATTGTCCTCTAAAATCTTCAAAGTCTTTATTAGATAAATTTTCCTTCAACAAATTCAATAATTCTTCACTATTAAGTGAAGTAGTGATAGGGAGTCCTTGATCTAATATAAATTTTTTAGCAACTTCAATTATGTCTGGATTTAAATTTCCAGTGATTGGTCCATTTACTAATCCTTTTTGAACCAAACATTGTTCTAGCCAAGCAGGCTGCCAGACCATTAATGTGAAAGTATTAGCTCCACTATTATCTTTATCTTCTGAAATCCATAATTTATTAAGGTAATTTGAAATTTCCTGATAAGGCAGCTCTAAAGGGGTTTGTAGTGTAAGTTGAGGTTTCATTTTTAGGGTCTACGCCAGAAAATATTATCTTTTGAAATTAATTGATCTGACTCAGGAGGTCCCCATGTCATTGATTCATAATTATAAATAGGTAACTTCCAAGGAGAATTATCCATCAATTCTATTAATGGCGTATAAAGTTTCCAGGCTGCCTCTACCTCATCACTTCGGGTAAATAATGTTGGGTCAGAAAGCATTGCATCAGCTAATAATCTTACATAGCCTTCATCTGAGGGTTCACCAAATGATTCATCATAAGAAAATTCCATCTCAACAGGTCTTGATTTCATTCCAGAACCAGGAGATTTTACCTCAAATTTGAAAGTAGCCCCTTCATTTGGCTGAATTCTAAGGACAAGTTGATTTGGAGCAGGATTTATTATTGTTGATTCAAATAAATGAACAGGAACATCTTTAAAAGTCAAGACTATTTCTCCAAGTCTTTTAGGTAGTCTTTTACCTGTTCTCAAATAAAAAGGAACCCCTTGCCAACGCCAGTTATCAACGAAAACTTTTGTTGCAATATAAGTTTCTGTTGTGCTATTACAATTAACTCCATGTTCCTGCCTATATCCTTTGAGTCGATTTGAAATATTCCCTCCCTCTGCATATTGACCTCTTATGCAACAATTCCACGGTTCATTTTCGTCAGCAAGTTTTGAAGCTTGAAGAACCTTAGCTTTTTCATTTCTTATTGCTTCTGGTTCAAATTTCCCAGGCGGTTCCATTGCAGTAACTGCAAGCATTTGAGTCATATGATTTTGAAGCATATCCCGTAAAGCACCAGAGCTTTCGTAATAACCTGCTCTATCTTCAACACCAACTGTTTCTGATGAAGTAATTTGAACACTTGATATATAATTCCTATTCCATATTGGTTCAAAAATAGTGTTAGCAAACCTCAAAACAAGAATGTTCTGAACTGTCTCTTTACCTAAATAATGATCAATCCTATAAATCTGACTTTCTTCAGCGCAACTTTGAACGATCTTATTCAGTTTTTTTGCACTTGAATAATCTCTTCCAAAAGGTTTTTCAATTACTAAACGACTTTTCTTAGGGTCATCTAAAAGGCCAGCCCCTTTAAGAGCTTTACATCCACTTGCATAGAAATTCGGAGATACTGATAAATAAAATGTTCTATTCCCATGAGTAGCTTGTGTTTTATCAATTTCATTTAATCTTCTAGAAAGCCTTACTACATGATCACTTTGTTGTAGGTCAACTGGTTCATAGAAAAGATAATTAGAAAATTGTTCCCACTCCCTTTCTTTACCAGATATTTGATTTGATAACTTTACTTTCATCTTTTCTCTAAACTCATTATCAGTCCAAGGTCTCCTCGCGCAACCAACTATTCCAAATTCACTAGGAATTCTTCTTTGCAAATAGAGTTCAAATAAGGCTGGTATTAATTTTCTATGAGTAAGGTCTCCACTAGCGCCAAAAATTACTAAACATTGTGGAGATATGACTCTTTCCTGACGTAAACCTAATCTTAGAGGATTACTTAAAGTTGAAGGCATATTTTTAGTATTCTTTATTTAAAATCCTCTTTTTTTCAAATATTAGCTACATATTGTGTCTAAACCAAAAAGTATTTAGTATGTGAAACTTAAATCTAAATATAAAAGATTTAGTAAGTTTCTACGTGCCATCTTCCTGCTTTTTTAAGTTGAGGTCTTAATTCTAACCAGTTCAAGCCTTTTTCTTCTGCTGCCTTAGTCATTGCTTCATCTATTCCAGGTTCCATACCCTTTAATCCGCAAAGATATATATGTGTCTTTTCATCTTCAATCATATTGAAAAGTTCATTGGCTGACTCTAAAACTCTGTCTTGAATGTACATTCTTCCACCTTTTGTATTTTGCTGTTCGCGACTAATAGCTTTTGTATATTTAAAATTATCTGGATTCTCAGCAATGTATCTTTGAAGATCTTCTTCGTATAACAAATTAGCTGATTTTGGAGCACCCATAAATAACCAAGCCTTACCCTTGAAATTCCATTTATTTTTTTCTTTTTCAGTTGGTTCGAACATTCTTCTTAAATAAGCCCTCATTGGTGCTATTCCAGTTCCAGTGGCTAACATAACAATGTTTGCGTCCTCTTCATCAGGGAGAAGCATTTCTTTACCAACAGGACCTGTTATTTTTACTTTATCTCCAGGCTTAATATCACATAAGTAAGTAGAGCAGACACCATTAATGGTTTCACCATCTTTTTCATACTGAAGCTGTCTCACACAAAGAGAAACTGTATTTCCATTAAAGTCATCACCGTGTCTAGTGCTCGCTATTGAATATAGTCTTAATTTATGAGGCTTTCCATTAGCATCTTCACCAGCAGGCATGATACCGATACTTTGACCTTCTACATAATTTAAAAATGGATCACTATCTTTAAGGTCGAATGTTATGTGATTAACTCTACCAATTGCTCCTTCTTTGAGAAGACTATAGTTTTCAATAACTGTTCCCTCATATGGTGTTTTAGGACGGTAAATATTGACTGGAACATCTGCATGTTTTTTCTTAACTATTTTTGGAGCTTCTGTTTTTGAAGCTTCTGTTTTTGGAGTTTCTATTTTTGCAACAGCGACTTTTTTAGGTTCCACAGCTTTTGCCTCAGGTTTTTTTGTTTTTACTTCTTCAA
>QCEG01000030.1 GCA_003278535.1 Prochlorococcus sp. AG-355-N18 | reverse complement strand
TAATCAAAATAAGTATCGTTTTTAAATTAGTCTTTAAAATTTGCTCTCGACTCTCAGATTGCATTATTAATAAATTACTAACTAAAGACATCTTAAATAAGTTAAACAAATAAAGAGAATTGAAATCTGTAAGCTTTTAATCAACTGATAAAATAATAATTAAATATTTATCAAAATTTATTTAATTCCTGAAATCTAATTATGCAATCAATCTTTGGAACTGATGGAATAAGAGGAAGATTTAATGAAGAGATAACCTATTCACTAGCCTACAAAGTAGGGCATGCTCTTGGTTCTAGCTTAGAGAAGAAAAGTCCAATAATAATTGGAAGAGATACAAGAAATAGTGGAGATATTCTTCTTCAGGCAATAACTCAAGGTATAAACGATAGTGGTAAAAAATTTATAAATCTTGGAATCTGCCCTACACCAGCTATACCTTTTTTAATCAAACAAGAGAAACTGAGTAGTGGGATCATGATATCTGCAAGTCATAATCCGCCAGAATATAATGGAATAAAAATTTTTGATCATAATGGTCAAAAAATTACAAAATATTTTGAAAATAAAATTCAAAAATTAATTCAAGATTCTAATCATAATATCTCAGTCACTAGAAAAGTGATCGCTCGAAATACTAATAAAGATCTTATCGATATTTATATCAAAAGCGTAATCCAAACAATGGGTGAAGAAAATCTAAGCGGATTGAAAATAATATTAGACACATGCTATGGATCAGCGGCAACATGCGCAAAAAAAATTTTTCAGTCTCTTGGTGCTGATGTAAGAGTTATTAATAACTCTAAAAATGGGTCGAAAATTAATTTGAATTGTGGTTCTACTAACCTCAAACCATTAAAGAAAGCATTGAGAGAGAGTCCTGCAGATATGGGTTTTAGCTTCGATGGGGATGCCGATAGAGTAATTGGAATAGATTCAAAAGGCAATGTTTTAGATGGAGATCATATTCTTTTTCTTTGGGGTAGAGAACTTATGGAACAAAAAATTCTCACAAATAATTTATTAATTTCAACGCAAATGGCAAACTTAGGTTTTGAAAAGGCCTGGAAGAAAATTGGAGGAATTTTATATAGAACTGATGTAGGAGATAAACATGTGCATGATGCAATTAAGGAAAAAGGAGCAGTTTTAGGAGGTGAGCAGTCAGGTCATATACTTTCAAAAATAAATAACTTTTCTGGAGATGGGATATTGACTGCACTTCAAATTTCTAAATTTTGTAAAAAGAAAAATATTAATTTAAATGATTGGCTTAAGAGTAGTTTCAAACCTTATCCTCAAAAACTAACCAATATCAACCTAGACTTTAATTTTAATAAATTAAATCCTGAAACCAAAAATTTGATTGATCAAACTATAGCGTTTTTTCAGAAAATATATTCGGATAATTGTAGAGTTTATATAAGGCCTAGCGGCACAGAACCCGTTATGAGAGTTTTAGTTGAGGCTAAAAATCATAAGAAAGTTATTTCTTTGTCAAGCGAAATAACAAACAAACTCTTTTTAGAAATTGATAAAATAAAAAATTAACGATGCATTAAATTTTTATATAAATCTTTTCAAAAATATCAAGTTGATTATCAATCACATATTTTTCCCGATTAGTTTTAACTTTATTTGGATTAAAACTTTTGGAATAATTAAAATTTTTTTCATCTATTTTTTTAAAATAAAAATTGCTTGTTATTGTGTGATCCATATAATCAAATAAATCCTTTACATCCGTTTTTACAAAAATTAAGGTCCCTTTATGCAATGAATTTGAGAGAATGTTAACAAATTCTGGCTGAATTATACGTCTTTTATGATGTCTCTTCTTAAACCATGGATCAGGAAAATTAAAAGAAATGCTTTTTAGATTTTTGATAATAAATTTACATTGGAAATCATTCAAAATATTATTAGCATTACCAAATATAAAATATAGATTTTTAATTTCTTTTCTGAACACTTTGAATTTAGCATTTTTGACTAATTTCTCACGGATTTCTATTCCTAAATAATTCCAACTGGTATTAAAAAAAGCTAAATCAAATAGAAACTCACCAGCAGCACAACCTATATCCAAATGAAGGTTCGATTTAGAATCTCCAAACATTTCGTTCAAAGAGGGTATTTTCTCAATTTGCTTGAAATTACTACTAAGGGGATTAACATGCTGTCTCATACAAATATCAATATATTTTTAGTAAATACTATAAGGATGCATAATATTCATAACTATGACAATAGTAAGTTCAAAAGTAATAGTTTGATGTTTAATTATTATGTGTTTAAAAAGAAAAAGTTTTGAACGTTTTTAATCAACTTTCTATTTGGCT
The DNA here is from genome assembly GCA_003278535.1 of Prochlorococcus sp. AG-355-N18. GTDB lineage: Bacteria > Cyanobacteriota > Cyanobacteriia > PCC-6307 > Cyanobiaceae > Prochlorococcus_A. Next base: position 8,413 of record QCEG01000030.1, on the reverse strand, counting down.
ATCCTTTCAACTTTCAATAATTTTCCTTATTGGTATTCCTGTTACTATATCCTTCTGGTCAATTAAAAAAAGAAATAAAGCAGTTATTAAACTTTTTTCAATTTATTGGAAAGTATCCCTTTTATTTTTTATAAGCCTTCTACTTTTAATAGGAAAGTATAATTATGCTCTTGTGATAACAAATATTTCAACATTATTAATGACAGTTTCAGTTTGGTTTTGGAACGATATAAATGACGAATTAAAAGAATATGATTTTTCTTACTCCCTTATCACAACGACAAAAGTATGGAGATGGACGATAACTTTTATTTCTCTCAATTTCTTTATTCAAAGTTTACAGAACTTCAACTGCTTTTCTTTTATTAATTCGGATGCGTGTGCAATATGGCTTCAGCCTTCTTCGAATTTATATATTATTATAAAAAATTTATTTAATTTTTTCTTTGGAGCTAACTTTACTCAGCCGATTGCAAAATTCTTAGGATTATTTTCATTATTAATCTATATTTTAGGTCTTATTCAATGGTCAATAATCAAATTACCTAAAAATGGAAGAAACTCTTGCTTCTCAGAAAATGGCAAAAATTGATTTAATAAAAAGTCTTGAAAAAATAAGTTCCGAGATACCTGATAGGATACTTAAACTAGAGGGTTTCATTCTAAAAGGAAATCACCAAGAACAATTAGAAATACTTATTTTCAGAGGTTACAGTAGCTCAACAACTCATCCAATTGAAATAGATTCAGAAAAAAAAGTTATAAAATTTTCCTATATAATCACGAACTTTAAGCTTTATAAAGGACCCTTAAAAGAAACCGAAGAAAATTTTATAAAAGAAAATAAAAACTCAGATTTCTTTTTGGATCAAAAAAACTGGATTTAAATAAATTCAAAATTAATAATATTTGAACATCTTTTGCATAATTTTGTATTTTGGATTCCACTAAAAGTTTCTTTTTGATAATGCCAACATCTATCACATTTTTGACCTTGAGCTTTATTTATTTGAATTTTACCAAGTGCATTGTTATCAATAATCAGAGAATTCTCCACCAAATCTGATACTACTTGGAAGTTTGATACTATGAGCCAATCCCTAAATAAATCTACTTCTTGATTGCCAAATTCTTTTAGCCAAGTAAGTGAATCTTTTAAAGCTTTATCTTCAGGTAAAAAATTAACTTCAGTTTCTAAAGCTGCTCCAATTATTTGTTTGTTCCTACATCCTTCTATAGCCTTGTTAATTTCCACTCTCAAATTTCTTAAATTTGTAATGTGCTCATTAAGAATTTGATTTTTCCATGACTGCGAAAATCTTGGCCATCCTCTTTGAAAGACTGATTTTTCTTTAGTTGAATATGGAATATTTTGCCAAATATCTTCAGCCATATGACAAAGCACTGGAGAAATAAGTACGGCTAAATTTTCAACAACTTTTGACATGACGAACTGACAAGATCTTCTCCTAAAGTGGGATTTAGAACTTACATATAACCTATCCTTCGCAATATCTAAATAAAAATTTGATAGATCTACAACGCAAAAACTTTGCAAAATTTGGAAAAATTTTGCAAATTCATAATTTTCATAAGCGTTTGATATTTGATCTGTAACCTCAACTAATCTGCCTAACATCCATTGATCTAAGAGAGGCAATTGATCAATTTCAAAACTATCAATTTTAGGATCATAATCATGAATATTACCTAGAAGATATCTTGCAGTATTTCGAACTTTTCTGTATACGTCTGAAAGTTGCTTGAGTATATTTGAGCCAATTGGAACATCAACAGAATAATCTACAGAGCTTACCCATAACCTTAAAACATCAGCACCATAAGCAGGATCAGTTTTTTTATTATTACCTCCATTAATAATTATATTTGGATCAACAACATTGCCTAAAGATTTACTCATTTTTCTTCCGTTTTCATCAAGTGCAAAACCATGAGTTAAAACTTTCTTATATGGAGGTTTATTATTGACTGCAACAGATGTTAGCAAAGAAGACTGAAACCATCCTCGATGTTGATCTGAGCCCTCTAAATAAAGATCGGCTGGATACTTTAATTCACTTCTTAGTTCACATACTGCAGCCCAGCTAGATCCTGAATCAAACCAAACATCCATTGTATCTGTTCCTTTTTTCCATAGATCTGATTCTTTTGCATAATTCTCTGGCAGAAGATTTTTAACATCCCAATCCCACCAAATATCTGCTCCATGTTCACCAAAAAGTTCTTGAATATGATTAATTATCTCTTTGTTAAGGAGAATATCATTACCATTTTTTTTATAAAAAACTGGAATAGGGACTCCCCATGACCTTTGTCTGGAAATACACCAATCGCCTCTACCAACAACCATAGAATAAATTCTTTTCTTTCCAGTCTCTGGCATCCACTCAACATCTTCGATTGCCTTTAATGCAGATGATCTAAAGCCATTTACAGATGCAAACCATTGTTCTGTTGCCCTAAAAATAGTTGGTTTTTTGGTTCTCCAATCATACGGATATCTATGCTTATAGTTTTCTTGTAATAGAAGCAAATTATTTCCTTTTAAATGTTCAATAATTAAATCATTTGCATCTTTCAGGACATTTGATCCTTTGAATTGGCCAGAATATTCATTTAAGTTGCCTTTTTCATCAACAACACATGTTATTGGTAATTCATATTTTTGACCTACATTAAAATCATCTATTCCATGACCAGGAGCAGTATGAACAATTCCAGTCCCTGATTCTGTAGTAATATAATCCCCTCCAATTACAATTCTGCAATTTTTATTCTTAGAGGGATGTTGATATTCAATATTTTCCAATTTAGAGCCTTGAACCTCTAAAAGCACCTTGAAATCTTTATTAAATTTTTTACTTATTTCAGAAGCTAAATCCTTTGCAAAAAGGTAAATTCGTTTCTCCTCATCGATAGCAAAAACGTACTTTATTTTTGGATTTACTGCAACTGCTTCATTTGCAGGTATGGTCCAAGGAGTGGTGGTCCAAATAGTTATGAAAGAATTATTTTGAAAAAAATCTTTTTTGATATTAAGATTTTCTTGAATAAAATTTAATAGAATTTCCTCAGGTATTTTAGTGATTTTTAATGAAACATAAATACTTTTTGAATAATGTTCATCAGGGTATTCTAATTCTGCTTCTGCAAGTGCAGTCCTTGAACTTGGACTCCAATGCACAGGTTTAAGACCTCGATATATATAGCCATTTAAAAACATTTTCCCAAATACTCCAATCTGAGCAGATTCATAACTTTTCTTAAGAGTTAGGTAAGGGTTATTCCAATCTCCCCATATGCCCCACCTCTTAAAACCCTCCTTTTGATTATTAATTTGGATATGTGCATAATCTGTAGCTTTTTTTCTTAAATTTAGTGTGTCAAGATTCTTTCTTTCATCAGATTTTAAATTCTGAAGAACTTTTAATTCAATAGGTAATCCATGACAGTCCCAGCCAGGTACGAAATGAACCCTAAATCCTCTTAAGGTTTTGTACTTATTAATTATGTCTTTTAAAACTTTATTCAGGGCATGACCCATATGAAGCGCTCCATTTGCATAAGGAGGTCCATCATGTAATGTAAATATTTCGCCTGAATTACTTGAACCTAATTGGAAATCAATATCATGGTTAGCCCAGAAATTCTGAATCTCGGGTTCTCTTACAACTGAGTTAGCACGCATGGAGAAATCAGTTTTTAGTAAATTTAAAGTTTCTTTATAAGAAAAGTCTGATTTTTGTTCTTTGCTATTTTGAAATTTCATACGACGATATAAGAAATATTGGTGATCAAAAGAATTATTTAAATAAATCTAGTTCATTATATTCTTTCTTAATTGACCTGTAGTTTTTTTGGGATGTTTCAAATAACCAATTTACTTGATTTCAGACTTTTATATTATCATTTTTATCATTTCTTACCCACTTTTTTTGGATTTTATTTTTATTATTGCTACCAAAATTAAAAAAATTTGAAGGTTTCTTGAAATCACCAAATCCCAAGTTAATAGACTCTAATATTTTCGAAAAGTTATTTTTAAACTCCAAAAACGTGGTTAATTTTTTCTTTTCGTTATCTGTCAATTGATACCATCTAAATAAAAAAATTTCTACTAGATAAAAAATAACTAATACTGTTAAAAAAAGGAAAATTACAAAAAATGATTCATCTAAAGTTTTATTTTTAATTATTAATATCAATCCTATTAATAAATTTAAAAAAGCTCTTATTAAATCTTTTGGTTTACCAAGCTCAAGATAAATTAACGGTACAGTTAGATAAATGGTCCCAACTAAAATATAAAAAGTTCCCAAATAAAATACTAAACTATTCATTAAATTAACTACTTAATTAAAGTATAAGAATTGATATAGATAAGCAAACTATCTATCAGAATTTCCTTAAGTGCGGTCGGGGAGACTTGAACTCCCACACCCGAAGATACGAGTACCTAAAACTCGCGCGTCTACCAATTCCGCCACGACCGCTCAAATAAAATAATAATTGAAAGAGGTTTATTTTAAAAATTTTTTTTCTTAAGATGATTAATTTGACACAATAAAATTAAATTAAAATCTCTTAAAAGAAATTTTTTATGTTTGTGCATGCAATCCTCTTAAAATATTAGTTATATTATTTAAAGAATAAATGAAACGATTTCAAACTTAACCAGTAAAAATACAACGAAAAATACTAATTCATCAAAAACATTTAATTGGCAAAAAGAGATTAAAAATTACGTAGATCCGCCAGGTTTTTGGAATCCAACATTAGGTTTATTTTTTGGCGGTTATTTTCTTGCTTTTCTTAGCATATGGCAATGGTATAGGGGTGTTTGGCCTTTACCTTTACTTGTAGCCACTGCGTTTTTAGCTTTACATATTGAAGGTACAGTTATTCATGATGCATGTCATAAAGCTGCTCATCCAGTTCCTTGGATAAATCAAGCAATGGGCCATGGCTCAGCTATTCTATTAGGTTTTAGCTTCCCAGTTTTTACGAGAGTTCATTTACAACATCATATTCACGTAAATCACCCCAAAAATGATCCAGATCATATTGTCAGTACTTTTGGTCCAATTTGGCTAATTGCTCCAAGATTTTTTTATCATGAGGTGTTTTTCTTTCAAAGAAAACTTTGGCGTAGATATGAATTACTACAATGGGGAATTGAAAGATCCATATTCATAACAATTATCTTGGCAGGTTTGAAATTTGACTTTATGAATTTAATTTATAATTTATGGTTCGGCCCAGCATTAATGGTAGGTGTCACTTTAGGAATATTTTTTGATTATTTACCCCATAGACCATTTCGATCAAGAAATAAATGGATAAATTCTCGAGTTTATCCAAGCAAATTTATGAATTTATTGATAATGGGACAAAATTACCATCTCATACATCATCTTTGGCCTTCGATTCCTTGGTTTGAATACAAAATAGCTTATGAAAAAACTAAGCCTTTATTGGATAAAAAAGGCTCACCTCAAAGGGTTGGGATATTTGAAAGTAAAGAAGACATTTTTAACTTTATTTATGATTTATTTATAGGAGTAAGGAGTCATAGCAAAAAGAGGGGGAAAATAAGAAAAATCATAAATTTATATCCAGGCTTTAAAATAAAAAAATTTTTATTAAAGATAGTCAACAAAACATTTATTGGATGCAACTAACTTATTCATTAACTAATAATTTTTGGTACTTTAAAATACTTATCCTCTCTCGATGGGCCCAATTCTAAAAGTTCTTCAGAGCAATCAGAATTTTTCTTTTCATCTTTTCTAAATACATTTACAACCTCTATAGCTCTCGTTGTGGAGGGAACATCATCTGTATCAATTTTTTCAAGTTGTCTTATATAATCCAATATCTTTTCTAATTGTTCTGCATGATTATTAATTTGATTCTCGTTAAGTTCTAATCTCGCTAAATGAGCAACTTTTTCAACTTCCTCTTGCGTTATTTTTGTCATACCTTTAATATCTTTCTTATAGAATAATAGTTTATTGAGAACAAATTATTTACATATCCTTTGAATTTCAAATAATTTAAAAAATAATCACATCTTTTTGAAAATCAATATTAATATAATAGCCTTAATTATTTTTCTCAGCTAAATATATTATTAGATAGATATTGAAAAATAGAAGAAGAATTATTTTCAAAAAATTTTTTTTATCGGCACTCCAAACTTGTTGCTCCTGATTTAATAGGTTGTCACCTCATTAAAAAAAACAATGCAATAGATCAAGTTAAAGGAGTTATTGTTGAAACTGAAGCTTATTCACAAGAAGAAGAGGCCTGTCATGGCTACCGAAAAATGACTGAATCAAACAAATCATTATTTGGCAAACCTGGCACATTTTATATTTACAAATCTTATGGCATTCATCATTGTTTAAACATAGTTACTGATAAAGAAAATTTTGCAAGTGGGGTTTTAATAAGATCAGTTTTTATCTCTGATGAGAATGAAAGATTAGCTTCTGGACCTGGCCTAGTAACTAAAACATTCAGTGTAGACATTACATTTAACTCACTTGAAGTTCTTAATAACAAATCTTTATGGATTTCTCCACGAGACTCCACTTTAGAAGAAAAAGATCTTATTCAAACTACGAGAATTGGCATATCAAAGGCAAAAAATATAAAATGGCGTTGGTATCTCAAAAATAGTAGGAGTGTAAGTAAAAGATTAAAAGGTGACAGAACACCTAAATTTCAATAATCATTTATCTTTTTAAGCGTAATGCAAATTTGGCCTCATAAACATATCCACACACTAGCTAATTTTTCAATTAAAGATTATGAGTCAGTATTTGAATTAGCTAGTAGATTTGATGCACTAAAGAATGCAGGAACAAAAAAGATACCGGCCTTACAAGGGACTTTGGTAACGTCTTTATTTTTTGAAGCTAGTACAAGAACAAAAAATAGTTTTGAGCTTGCAGCAAAAAGACTTTCTGCTGATGTCCAAACGTTTGCGCCATCCTCCAGCTCTCTAACAAAAGGCGAAACAATAATTGATACAGCCATAACTTATTCTGCTATGGGGGCGGATACACTAGTCATCAGACATTCATCAAGTTACATAACCTTTGAGATTGCAAAAAAACTTGATTCAATAAATTCCAAGACTTCTGTTCTTAATGCGGGAGATGGTTTACATAGTCACCCCAGCCAAGGATTGCTTGACATCTATACATTGATAAAATTCTTTTCCCAAAAAACACTGAATCCAGAGGTTTTAAATTCCAAAAAAATTTTAATTATTGGAGACGTTAATCATTCAAGGGTTGCCAGGTCAAATCTTTGGGCTTTGAGTGCATTCGGCGCCGATATAATCTTATGTGGTCCTGAGACATTAATACCTGATGAATTTGTCAATTTTTTAAAAACTCCCTCGCCAAATCAAATAGAAGATCCTGTTAAATCAAGAGGTTCTATAACAATTTCTAGATCATTGGAAGAATCAATAAAAATTGCAGATGCGATTATTGTTTTAAGACTCCAGAAAGAGAGAATGATGGAAAATTTACTAAGTAGCATTGATTCATATAGTTTGGATTATGGCTTAACCCCAGAGAAATTATCCTTAAATAATAAAGAAATTCCAATTCTACATCCTGGTCCCATTAACAGAAATATTGAAATAAGTAGCAAAGTGGTAGATCGATATCCTAATTGCTTAATTAATAATCAAGTTGCAAATGGAATACCTATTAGAATGGCTTTGCTTTATCTATTACAAAAACACAACAAGTAAATTTATAGTTATAGCAACTTAAGACTCTCAGTAAAGAAACCATAAAATAATCCCAACCTTAAAGAATCTAATAAGAGTACTAAAAATTTCTTTTTCCTTTCAAATCTGAAATTTCTTCTTAGAACTATTAAAAACTCAATAAAAACTACTGCTAAAAAAGCGGCTACAGGATCCATGAGTTCTACAACGGCACTTACCATACCAAGAGAACTTCCAAAAAAGTAGCCGATTAAAAGAATAATCAATGATATTGAATATCTTCGCCATGGATTATTAGCCCAAATACTTAATGTCTGAATATTTTCCACAATTTTTAGCTGAAATTTTGTCTTTTGAGGTTTAAAAACCATTTTGCATTAAACTAAGCCGCTTCAGAATTTGATTGAATTTTAGTATTTCCTTCTATTAATTCAAGTAATGCTTCGAATTGGGCCATTAATCCTCTTAATTCGCCTGGTTCAGGTAAAAGGTCATCTTCTTTTATTCCTAAATGCATTTCTCTGAGCTCTTGCCTTAAATAGCGTATGTGACAAATGACTTGCACTCTTTTGGTTTGAGACATGATAAAATTATTTCCTAAATATTTTAAGAAAGAATATTTTTGAAAAGGAGAGTTTG
>QCEG01000029.1 GCA_003278535.1 Prochlorococcus sp. AG-355-N18 | reverse complement strand
GGTTATAAAAATATTTATCATCTAAAAGGGGGCATCCTTCAATACCTTGATAATATACCAAAAGAAAAAAACTTATTTGAAGGTGAATGTTATGTTTTTGATAAAAGAGTTGCTTTAGATCAAGAATTAGAAAAAGGCTCCTACTCGATTTGTCATGCATGTGGAATGCCAGTTTCAATTCAAGATCAAGAAAGAAAAGAATATAGAAAGGGTATCCAATGTCATTTCTGCATAGACCAATTCAGCGATGATGATAGGAAAAGGTTTGAAGAAAGACAAAAACAAATCGATAGATCAAAAGTGGAAAATCATAAAATCTATAAGGACTAATTTTCAAAAACATGAAAGTTGAAGAATTAGAAAAATTAGCAGGTTCGATTGGATTATTAATTAAAATTCAAGTTAGAGAAACTATCGGATTATGTTTCTTTAGAATCGTGATTGCAGAACAGAAAGATAACATAATTAAGATTTGGGCCGAAATGAAAGGTTGGACCTATTTAAATAAACAAGGTATTCAACTTGATACATTAAGAATCCTTAGTAAAGCTCCTGCTTTTGTTTCGGAATTAATATGGGCAACAACTATGGCTTGGGCAATTGAAAAAAAATCAAGCAACAAAGTAAGACTTTTAGCTATTTTTGATAGTGAAGGATATAGTAAAAAACTTGTAAGATATTTCAAGTCAATAGGATTCACAATTGTCAAAGAAGTTGGTTCTAGCCCAGTAGATCTTTTATTAAGATTGGTTTGGGGAGGTGCCGGTACACTTATGAACGGGGAATGTATTTCCATATTGAAAAGACTTGAAAAGAAACTCTCTTTAATTGAAGAAAGTTAACCCGCGTGATAACTACTTCTAACTAAAGGGCCAGAAGATACTTTTTTGAATCCTAATTCCTTAGAGAAGCGATATAAATATTCAAACTCTAATGGATCCCAATATTTCTTAACTGCCAAATGATTGAATGAGGGCCTTAAATATTGGCCAATTGTAATTTGATCACAATCTATGTTTTTAAGATCATAAATTGTATTTTTTATTTCATCCAATGTTTCCCCTAGTCCTAACATAATGCCTGATTTAGTTTGAATATGAGGAGCAATATCCTTTGACTTTTTTAGTAAACTAAGGGATTTTTTGTAATTTGCACCCCTCCTTACTTCTTTTTGCAGTCTTTCAACAGTTTCAAGATTATGATTAAAGCATATTGGATCTTTTTCTAAAATCATCTTCAATCTCTCAGTCTGAAGGTTATTTGTTTCATCAAGATTTTTGCCTCCACCCCATAAATCAGGAGTTAAAACTTCAATTTTAATTCTTGAATCAATTTTTCTAATCTCATCAATTGTAGATATAAATAAATTTGCACCATGATCAGGGAGATCGTCTCTAGCTACAGATGTCAAAACAACATATTTCAAATTTAGTACCTTCACTGCTTCAGCGACTTGAGTACATTCATCAATATTGATAGAACTAGGTCTACCTTTATTTACCTGACAAAAAGCACATGAACGAGAACATATCGATCCACCCAGTAAGAAGGTGGCTGTTCCTGAGGCATAACATTCTGCTCTATTTGGACATCTAGCTTCTTCACAAATAGTATGAATATTTGATTTTTTGATGAGTGTTTGTATTTTTTCTAATTCTGAAGCCTTACTAATAGGAAATTTAATCCAAGAGGGAAGTCTTAAGATTTTTTCTTTCTTGATTAGATTATTGTCTCTCATTATCTAATTTAGTTTTGTTCTGCCTTCTAAGGCCCTTGCGAGTGTAACTTCATCCACATATTCAAGTTCACTGCCCATTGGGAGCCCATATGCAATCCTCGTAACTTTAGTAAAAGGTGCTAACAATTTTCCAATATAAAGACTTGTCGTATCTCCCTCAACACTTGGGGTCAATGCCAATATGATCTCATCTATTTCAGACTTACTAACTCTTTCTACCAAACTTCTTATTTCTAAGAGTTCAGGGCCAACAGAATCCATTGGAGATATTAAACCACCAATAACATGGTAAACACCTTTAAATTCTCTGGCGCGCTCCAAAGCAAGCAAATCTTTAGTTTCTGCCACTACACAGATTAGCTTTTGATTTCTTTCAGTATTTTTACAAATTTCGCATTCATCTTCTGAAGTCAAATTGAAACATTTTTTGCAACGACCAACGTTACTATGTGCTTCTAAAAGAGCCTTTGAAAAATCTCTTATTGTACTTTCAGGTTGTTTTAAAATAAACAAGGCTAATCTTTGTGCTGTTCTTGGACCAATCCCTGGGAATTTCTCGAAATGACCAATTAATTTTGAAAGTGGTTTGGTATGAGTAATCAAAATTAAACTATTTCTAGGGATAATTTAGACGCAAAATTCTGAATTGCCATAATTGTTTGCTTTTAATGTCTTATTATGTTTTTAGTTAGTAATTTCAAACAAAATGAAAAATATTAAATTTAACCCTTTCAAATATTTATTTTTGGTTTTTTTGTGCTTAACACTGAGTGCTTGTAGTGGCGGACTAAATGCGGGATTAGAAGCTTATCAAAGTCCAGATGGTAGATATGCATTTTTGTATCCAACAGGGTGGACTAGAGTAAAAGTCGATGGAGGACCTGAAATTATTTATCATGATTTAATAAATAGTAATGAGACCTTAAGTTTAGTTATTTCTGATGTAAATAAAGAGGTTCAATTAGAGCAATTAGGAAGCCCAAGTGAAGTAGGTCAAACATTAATTGATAAAGTCATTGCTCCCGAAGGTTCAGGTAGAGAGGTAAAACTTATAAATGCCAATAAGAGGGAGGCATCCAATCATATTTTCTATGATCTAGAATATGAATTAAATTTAAATGAACAGGCAAGGCATGAATTAGCTACTGTAGTAATTGATAGAGGGACACTTTACACTTTCGCTGTAGGAACAAATGAAGAAAGGTGGAATAAAGTTGACGGTATGTTTAGTAACGTAATTGAATCATTTAATTTTTTAATATAGTTTAGAAATTTATACTAGATTCCTACTTGAACATTCCACAAATCAGCATATATTTTGTTCTGATCTAATAGTTTTTCATGTTTTCCGCTTTCCACTATTTTACCTTTATCAATAACTATAATATTATCCGCATTTTTTATAGTGCTTAATCTATGTGCTATTACTATAGTTGTTCTTTCATTTGTGATTTTAGATAAAGATTTTTGAATTAAAGCCTCTGTTTCATTATCAACTGAAGCTGTGGCTTCATCTAATATTAATATTGGAGCATCCTTTAAAACAGCTCTTGCCAAGGCAATTCTTTGACGTTGCCCGCCTGAGAGCCTTTGGCCCCTTTCCCCCACTATAGTTTTATAACCATCTGGTAATAGTTCAATAAATTTATGAGCTTCCGCAATCTTTGAAGCTTTAATAATATCTTTAAGACTTGGGTTGATTGAGCCATAAGCAATATTTTCTTGTACACTGCCGTGAAATAAATAAGTTTCTTGACTTACTAAGGAGATACACTTTCGTAAATCCCTCAAATTTATTTCTTTAATAGAAACCCCATCCAAGGTTATTGACCCATTATTACTGTCATAAATTCTTAGTAGTAGTTTTATTATTGTACTTTTCCCAGAACCTGTTAAACCAACAATTCCTAATGTTGAGTTATTTTCAATTTTGAAATTTATGTTTTTTAAAGTTAAATCTCGTCCAGGATAATTAAAATTTACATTATTAAAAATAATTTCTCCTTTGATATCTTTAGGTTCAATTTTTATTTTTCCATCTTTTATTTTTATAGGCGTATCTATGAGATCAATTACTCTATTTATTGAAGCCATAGATCTCTGAAAATCATCTAAAACATGCCCCAAAGTAGTTAAAGGCCATAATAGTCTTTGTGTAATAAACACTAAAAAACTATAAGTACCTACATCAAGTGTCTTATTCCAAGTTTGGAAACCTCCAATTAATAAAATCGCTATAAAAGCAAATAAAATTGCAAATCTTATAAGAGGGATAAAAGCAGAAGATAATTTTATTGCAGCCTTATTACTTCTTTGATAATCAAGACTTTCTTTATTTAATCTATTTAGTTCCCATTTTTCTTTAGTAAAACTTTTTATGGTTAGAATTCCACTTAAATTATTATTAAGCCTTGATGCCAACAGTCCAGCTTTATTTCTAACATCTCTGTATTTTGGAGCAAGCTTCCTTTGAAATTTAATTGATCCTAAAAATATAATTGGAATAGGAAAGAAAGCAAATAAAGCGATTTTTGGAGCGACAAAAATCATTGTACCCCCAATTATTAAGACAGTTATAAATAACTGAATAATCTGATTAGCCCCTTGGTCTAGAAATCTCTCGAGTTGATTTATATCATCATTCAAAATAGATAATAGCCTTCCAGTATTATCATTTTCAAAAAAATCCATATCTAATTCTTGGATATGCTCATAAGTTTTTATTCTTAATTTATGTTGCGATAGCTGAGCCAAATTTCTCCATAAAATCGAATATAAATATTCAAAGGAGGATTCACCAGACCAAACTATTCCTGAAGCAAATGCAAGAAAAATCAATTGTGCTGGAACTTCTTTTATTCCAAAACCAGCAATCCATGAATTCTGTTCCTTAACAACGATATCCACTGCAAGACCAATTATTACAGGGGGAGCTAAATCTAATATTTTATTAATTATGGAACTAAGAAAAGCAAAAAATAGTAACCTTCTTTCCTCAATCAGATTTAAATAAAGTCTAATTATTGGATTTTGATTGTTCTTAGACCTCATAAAAATAATAATTAAATTTTTCTATTATGATTTAAATTTTCTTTAGTTTCTAATTTACATTTTGTTTTTGCATCTTGATGACTTGCAGTTTGCATAAATTCTTCGTAGTAACAATCACAAGTTTCATTCGCAATTTCTTCACTATATAACATTTCTGCTTTCATCATCTCCTCTTTGACACTCTGAAGACAAAATAATTTTATGATTGAATTTTGTTTCGTTTGAGCTAAATAATAACTATTAAAGGAGTTGAATAGTATTATCAGATTCACAAAAATAAAGAAATTATATTTGCTAGCTTTCATTCTCTATCACAAGTTTCTGACTTTAATTTTTTTTAATTTATTTTTAGTTTCTCTATGCAAATCTCTGGGTAAATCTACCAAACTGTAATCATTAAAAATCTGTATCTTACCTATGGATCTACCATTTATATTAGTTGAATTACAGATTGAGGATATAATATTTGCAACTCTAACTCCATCAAATTTACCAAAGTTAAATTTGTAGGTTTCAAAAGAATCATTTTGATAATTATTTCTTCTATTTGAATTTCTCATCCGATTATTACTATTTCTATTTGATCTATTTCGATCAGTATTATTTTGTTTATTAATCCAAGAATCATCGTCATTAACAAAAAATGATTTATTACCTATTACTAAATTAATAGCCGCCATTGCAATATTTGAGTCATCCATAGAGTATTTTTCTTTTAAATTATCTAGTACATCAATAATCAAAGCTTTATTTTCTTCTTTTTCATCTTTAGCTAAAGAACTCTCATTAAGATTATCTATAAGTTTCTCCATCCTTTTTTCATTTATTATTTTATTACTTGGTATATTAATTTCTTCAATCTTTGTTCTTGTTGAGTTTTCTAAGTTTCTTAGAAAATGTTTTTCTCTTTGATTAACAAATAAAATGGCTTCTCCTGATCTGCCTGCCCTTCCAGTTCTTCCAATTCTATGAGTATATGTTTCCTTGTCAAAAGGAAAATCGTAATTAACAACAAGTTTTATCCTCTCAACATCTAATCCTCTAGCTGCGACATCAGTTGCAACAAGGATATTAATAAATCCTTTTTTCAATCTATCTACAGTATTTTCTCTTTGATTTTGAGGTATATCTCCATTAAGTACTGCCACAGTATGACCTGAATTCTCTAAAGCTTCAGCTATTGAAGTAGTAAGTAGTTTTGTCCTAACAAAAATAATTACTCCCTCGTTATTAAGTTCTAGTATTCTTTTTAAAGCATCTAACTTATGATGCCTTTGTACATGTAGAAATTTTTGCGAAATTAATTGAGTTTCTTTTTTGACACTTTTGATTAATATTTCGGCGGGATCATTTAGATATTTTTTTGCTATATTTCTTATCTCATTAGGCATTGTTGCTGAAAACAATACCATCTGCTTATTTTCCGGAAGTTGATCAATTATCCATTCAATATCTTCAAGAAAACCCATATTTAACATTTCATCTGCCTCATCTAAAACAAGACAATTTATATCTTTAATTTTAAAAGTCCCCTGCCTTATATGATCCATTATTCGGCCTGGGGTCCCAACTACTACGTCAACTTTTCTTTTTAATGCAGAAATTTGATTTCGATAGTCGGTACCTCCATATATTGCAATCGTCTTAAAATTACTAGATTCAGAACTATAACTTTTAAAAGATTCTGCCACTTGAGTTGCTAATTCTCTTGTAGGAGTCATAACTAAAACCTTGGCATTTAATTCTTGATTATCTGTAAGTTTTTCTATTAGTGGTAAAGCGAAAGCTGCAGTCTTTCCTGTTCCTGTTTGTGCTTGGCCTAGTAAATCCCTGCCTAACATTAGTTCAGGAATTGCAGCTTTTTGGATGGGAGTTGGATTTTTATATCCTTTATTTATTAACGAGTTTAAGATCGATTGATTAAACCCAAAATCAAGAAATCCATTCTCATTATCATCTCCTTTCGATACTTCCAAATGTTGAGATTCAATTTCTTTTTTGTTCTCTAGGTTCTTGAACTCTAGTAGGGAAGAATCTTCATTCTGAGACTCTTCCTGCTCACTACCAAGAGAGTTACTATCTTTTTTTAAAGCCATTTTAAATGCCTAATAATCTTCTGATTAGGCATTCAACAAATATCTAAATTGACTTTAATTGTTGATTAGCCTTACAGAGCCGAATTATTAATCTAACATCTTAGGGTTAAGATATTACTAATTTCTCAAAAATAAAATTTAATTTAAATAATATATATTTAAAGATTTTTTCGCTCTTGTAACAGCAGTATAAAATAACCTTCTTTGAAAATTATCTCTGCAAAAGATATTATGATTATCTTTTTTTTCTTTTAGAGCATATTGATTTCTTCTATAATTTTGTGACCACAAAATGTTTACTTTTTCAGATTCACTTCCTTGAGATTTATGTATAGTAATGGCTATTGCTGGTACAACATTTTCTAAATTAGATGGATCAATTAATGCGACAATTTCTTCGTTATTATCATTAAATTTTCTAAAAAGATATTTTCTTTTATTTTTCAAACCTACAAGTACTCCGATATCCCCATTTGACAATCCAAGTTCATTATTATTTTTTGTACACATGATCGGAACACCCTCTTTAAGAGTTTTAAGGTCATAGGGTTTTTTTTGACCAAAAACAATTTCATTCAAATATTCAACACTCCATATTCCGGAATTTTTTTCGCATAAAATCAAGTGACTTTGTAAATCCAGAAATATCTTATCTACTAAATCTTTTTCATAAATCAATAAATTATTAATACTCTCATCAAATATATATTTTTTTTTACTTAAATTTGTAGTTGAAATATTTAACTGTTTTAAATGACTGGCAATCGAAAATAATAGATCTTTTGGAATATTTTTTTCTCTACTCTTAGAAATAGTAATCTCTTTTGAATTATTATCTTTTTCTAATTCTTTTATCTTTTGATTAAGTAAAGAAAAATCATTTTTAAATATTAAACTACTAATTAATGCTATATCTCCAATATTTCTATAAGTTTTTTCTAAATTCACTACACAAGATTTAATTGAACTATTATCGGAATATTCAAACAAATAATTCCATATAGAACAGTTATTTACTGGAGATAATTGATTTTTATCTCCAACTAAAATAATTTTACAGTCCTTTGCTATTAAATTTAAAACTGATTCAATCAAATCGATATTAACCATTGACATTTCATCAATTATGAAAATATCAAGCTCTTTTAGTTTAAATTTCAACTTAAGAGATTTATTTTGAGAATTTAAAATCCATCTATGTAAAGTTTGAAATTCTATTTGGTCTAGAAATTTGCTAAGGGAAATATTTTTTTTATCATTAAGAGCTTCTTTTAAACGACCTGTAGCTTTTCCAGTTGGAGCAGACAAACCAATATTTAAAAAGTTATCAATTTGAAGGAGTTCTAGTATTAACTTTATTATTAAAGTGGTTTTACCAGTACCTGGTCCTCCTTGAAGGAAAACTAAGTTTGAATATTTAAATATATTTTTAATTTGATCAATTTTATTATCATCTTTATAAATTATTGAGTTCATTAATTTATTGGTATCTATTTTTTTTAGAAATGAATTAATAACTCTTTCTATCTTTTTTGACCATTTTGATAAGGATAACTTTCTATTTACTAATACGAATGGAGAATGAAGGGAACCAATCAAACCTACATTTTTTAGAACATCTATATGTTTATTGGGCCAGCCATCTTCTAATAATTGAAAGATTATTAAACTATTATCAACATCAATAATAGTTTCACCATTTTTTTCAAACTCTAATAAAATTCTTATTACATCTTTTACGAAATTTCCATATTTTTTTTCACTAAATTTGAACATACCTAAGATTAAATTAAATATATGATCGTATTGGAACTTTTCAATATCTGTAGTAGTTTTAGTCATTCTAAAAAAGGTTATCTAAATAATTAATTCTTTTTAAAGGTGCTTTGCTAATAAAAATACCTGGAGATATATCTTCATTCTTAGATTTCTCAAATAATTCAAAATCTGGCAATCCCTTTAAGAACAAATAAATATATCCTCCTAGATGTTTATGTGGTTGATAATTTTTAAGTCGCCACTTTAATAATCTATGCAATGCTAGTAAATATAGATGAGATTGCAATGGATAATGATGTTTAATCATTTCATTTCGCATGTTTTCATAGTTATAGTTTCTTGGTAAACAATCACTATTATCACTACCAGAAATCAAATTACTTTTCCAATCAATTACCCACCATTTACTATCTTCTAATTTATTTCCTACAGGGAAAACACAATCAATACATCCTGAATGAAATCCTTTATTCATAATTTGAAGATCATTTATTTTATTTGCATATTCTTCACCAAATTCATATTCCTGATCCAATAAAAAGCAATTTGATATATCATTAGAATTAATATTTCTACCTTCATAAGATAGGGTTAAATCATATTTGAGTTCCTTAATTAAGTATTCATTTGGAATATCAACTAGTTTCTTATTTTGTAATTCTCTTCCTAAAGATATATTTATTATTCTTAAAATCGCATCTTTTACTTTAAAAGCGAAAGAAGTATCGATTTGATGAAAGTTCAATTCCTCAATAATTAAATCAATTAATTCTTGATTATTATCGTTTCTAAATTCAAATCTTTCTATTATTTTGTGCAGGCAAGTCCCAGCAATAGTTCCTTTTGGAAATTCACTTAAGGGATTTGGATAAGAAAAATAATTAGGATAATTCTTTGAATTCTTAAAATTAGAATCCTTAATAATTGATATATTATCTTCATAATCCTTATATTGATTAATAACTGCATCCATATTTTTATCTTTACGTATCCAAGAAGAATAACTTGAATAAGAAATAAATTGATCAGAATTAAATACATTAGATATTTTTTTATTAACGTTATCGACTTTCCAAAGATTATTATTCAATCGGCTGGTTTGGAACTTAGAAAAAATTTCTTTTATTTTCTCTTTTTCTATCCTGACTTCAAAAGTAGACTTATAAATATTAATATTTTCCAAATTATTAAGTAAATCATTATTTAAAATATTATTTTTATCATCTAAATCATTAAAAACAATAAGTTTATATTTGCTTCTTGTAAGTGCTACATAAATTAACCTCTCACTCTCTTTAAATAAATCTTCTTCTTCTATTAATTTAAATTTTTCAACCTTCGCGTAATTATTAGAAATATTAACGTATATATTTCTATCAATATTTGATTTCCAAAGAGGTCCTTTAATTTTATTTGACTTATTTGAAATAATTGAGAGATATGGACATAGGACTATTTCAAATTCGAGGCCCTTACTACTATGAATGGTAGAAAGATTTATTCCATTTTGAAGATTATAATCTTTCGTCAAAAAATCTTCTCCAGTAGAAATTCTTAAAATATGATCTAACTGATTTTTATACCAGTTGAAGACTATATTGAGATCAAAATCATTATTTATTAATTCTATTTCAACAATTTCTGAAAGTTGAAATAAATTTGTATTTAAATCTGAATCTTGAATAATCGAGGATGACTTGTAATTTATAAGTAGTTCATTAACAATGTTTAAAAAACCTTTTTCTCTTAGTTCTTGGGACCAAGTAATGCATTTATTAATTAAAATTTCTAAATTATTACTAATTCCATTATCAAGTAAATCTTCTAATTTTATTTCTATAAACTTCGAGGTAGAAAGCAAAGTTATATTTTTAAAAGACCTCGGATTTAATAAACATTCAATGAATAAAAATAGTAGAGAACTTGCTTCTGTATCAAAAATATTTTGTTTATTTTGAATTTTGCATGGGAGGTTAAACTGAATTAATTTTTTTTTAAAATCTAAGCATTGCGAATTATTTAATGTAAGAATCGCAATTTTATTAATATCAATTTCTTTATTTTTTAAAATAAAGTTAACTATGTAATGAGTTACAAGATCCTCTATATCATTCTCTTTTTTCGAAAATTCTACAATTTCAAATACATCCTTAAATTTAAATTCAGGATAAATATTTTCATTAATTCTTGAGGTTAATTTACAATAGTTTAGTTTTGATTGTTTTAGTCCATTCTTATAAAGTTTATTAAGGACATCGATTAACTTTTTTGAGGATCTATAATTATCTGTAAGACTAAAAACTTCGATTGCATTAGATCTTGCATCTAAGTAAGTTTCAATATCTCCACCTCTAAATTTGTAAATCGCTTGTTTTGGATCACCTACGCAAAGTAAAAAATGATTTTTTGTATTAAAGAATTTTTTTATTAAATTCCACTGAGTAATATCTGTATCTTGGAACTCATCAACTAAGACACATTTAAATCTTTTTTGAATTTCAGATAGAGTATTACTATTACTAATTTCCGAATCTAGAAAGGTATTTTCTACAGTCTTTACAAGATCATTAAAGTTAAAAATAGAAGAACTTTTCTTTAATTTAATTAATTTTATATAAGCTAATTGGGTAAATATTTTTACAAATTCAGTAAAGAAACCTTCTTTTATTTTATAAATTTTATCTTGTAATAAATTAAATTTAGTAAAATCTAATTTTAGATTATGTTTATTAATTTCTTTAGATATATTTTCAATGTAAAAATATTTAGATAAAAGATCATCCTTAGAAATATCATATATAAAATCAATTACATTTTTAGAATTAAGATTTTTGTTAATCTCTTCAATCCAACAATTTATTTGATTAAACTTATCATTT
>QCEG01000028.1 GCA_003278535.1 Prochlorococcus sp. AG-355-N18 | reverse complement strand
GGTGGCAAGAGGAAGATTAATTATTCCAGCTAATATTAATCATTTGAATCTTGAGCCAATGTCTATAGGTATTGCTTCTAGATGCAAAGTTAATGCCAATATAGGTGCTTCCCCTAATGCAAGTGATATCAATGAAGAAGTAGAAAAGCTCAAACTTGCTGTTAAATATGGTGCTGATACGGTTATGGATCTTTCTACAGGAGGAGTAAATTTAGATGAAGTCCGACAAGCAATTATTCAAGAATCTCCTGTCCCCATAGGAACTGTTCCTGTTTATCAAGCTTTAGAAAGTGTTCATGGTTCAATAGATAGACTCACAGAAGACGATTTTCTTCATATTATTGAAAAACATTGCCAGCAGGGCGTAGATTATCAAACTATTCATGCTGGTCTATTAATAGAGCATTTGCCAAAAGTTAAAGGAAGAATTACTGGAATTGTCAGTAGAGGGGGAGGTATTTTAGCCCAATGGATGTTACATCATTTTAAACAAAATCCCCTCTATACAAGGTTTGATGATATCTGTGAGATTTTCAAGAAATATGATTGTACTTTTTCTTTAGGAGACTCATTAAGGCCTGGATGTTTGCATGATGCTTCTGATGATGCCCAGCTAGCTGAATTGAAGACCTTAGGCGAGCTTACTAGAAGAGCATGGGAACATAATGTTCAAGTTATGGTTGAGGGTCCTGGTCATGTACCCATGGACCAAATTGAGTTTAATGTGAGAAAGCAAATGGAAGAATGTTCAGAAGCCCCATTTTATGTGCTTGGTCCATTAGTGACCGATATATCCCCTGGTTATGACCATATTTCAAGTGCTATTGGTGCAGCGATGGCAGGGTGGTATGGAACTTCTATGTTATGTTATGTAACGCCGAAAGAACATCTAGGTCTACCAAATGCAGAAGATGTAAGAGAAGGTTTAATTGCTTATAAAATAGCTGCTCACGCTGCTGATATAGCAAGACATAGAGCTGGCGCCCGTGATCGAGATGATGAACTTAGCCATGCAAGGTATAACTTTGATTGGAACAAACAATTCGAACTTTCATTAGATCCGGAAAGGGCAAAGCAGTACCATGATGAGACACTGCCTGAAGAAATCTTTAAGAAGGCGGAGTTTTGCTCAATGTGTGGCCCTAAACATTGTCCAATGAATTCAAAGATTTCTGATGAATCTCTTGATCAGCTAAAAGATAAGCTTGAAGAATGCAATACTTCAGTGTAGTTATCAATTAGTAGTTATAGAATCTCCTTCGTTTTATTAACTACGTTTTCGACAGTAAATCCAAAATTTTTCATACATTCTCCACCTGGAGCTGATGCACCAAATCTGTCCATTGTAATACAAATCCCCTCAAAACCTGTATATTTATGCCATCCAAATGAATGGGCAGCTTCTACTACAACTCTCTTTTTCACACTACTAGGTAAAACACTTTCTTTATAAGATTCTTCTTGCTCTTCAAACAGTTCTACACAAGGCATAGAAACAACTCTAATTTTTTTACCTAAGCTTGAAATTTCCTTACTTGCTTCAATGCAAAGATTCAGTTCGCTTCCAGTACCAATGAATATTAGATCTGGTGTACCTTCACAATCGGAAACTACATATCCTCCTAGAGCAACTTTGTCTATCGAAGTATTTTCTTGATTAGGCATACCTTGTCTACTTAAACAAAGGGCAGAAGGTCTTTTTCGATTTTGAATAGCAAGCTTATAAGCTCCACTAGTCTCATTGCCATCTCCAGGTCTGAAAACTAGCATATTAGGCATGGCACGAAGAGAAGGGATAGTTTCAATAGGTTGATGTGTTGGGCCATCTTCTCCTACACCTATTGAATCGTGAGTTAAGACATAGATTACTCCTAATTCGCTTAGTGCTGAAAGCCTCATTGAGCCTCTCATATAATCGGCGAAAACAAGGAAGGTTCCACCATAAGGGATAAGACCACTGTTGTGATAAGCAATACCATTAAGTACAGCTGCCATTGCATGCTCTCGAACACCAAAATGTAAATATCTTTTTTCAGGGCTATGTGGCTGGAATGATCCAGTTTCTCCTTTTATATCTGTGTAATTAGAGTGAGTTAAATCTGCAGATCCGCCAATTAATTCAGGTAGATTAGGACCTAGAGCACCCAAACATATTTGTGAATGCTTTCTGGTGGCTAACCCTTTATCATTGGGCGAATAAGAGGGGAGATCTGAGTCCCAATTCTCAGGTAATTTACCCTCTAACATTCTTTTTAACTCGGCTCCTTCAGACGGATATTTTTTTTGATATTCTTCAAATTTAGAATCCCATTCTTTCTCTAAATTTTCACCTTTGTTTATTGATTTTCTGAAATGCGTATATACTTCATCCGGTATTTCAAATGGAGCATATTCCCAATTTAGAAACTCTCTAGTTAATACAGCTTCTTCTTCTCCAACAGCTGCTCCATGAATTCCAGCAGTATCTGATTTATTGGGAGAACCATAACCTATGGTTGTAGAAATTTTTATAATAGAAGGCTTATCTGTAATTAATTTTGCTTTTTCTATAGCTTCAGTGATTCCTTTAACATCATGATTCCCATCTTCAACATGTTGTACATGCCATCCATAAGCTTCGTATCTTTTTAAGACATCTTCGGTAAAAGAAACGTCGGTTCGCCCATCAATTGTAATTTGATTATCGTCATAGAGCGCAATTAACTTTCCAAGCTTAAG
The DNA here is from genome assembly GCA_003278535.1 of Prochlorococcus sp. AG-355-N18. Taxonomy (GTDB): domain Bacteria; phylum Cyanobacteriota; class Cyanobacteriia; order PCC-6307; family Cyanobiaceae; genus Prochlorococcus_A. The sequence continues at coordinate 9,537 of QCEG01000028.1, read as the reverse complement.
ATGACCAGCCAATGAGCAGGCTTCTGATGCAATACCTTCTTGATTACATCCATCACCCATTATTACGTACGTATAGTGATCAACGATATTACAATCAGGCTTATTAAATTTAGCTGCTAAGTGTGTTTCAGCTATTGCTAAACCAACCGCATTTGAAATCCCGGCTCCAAGAGGCCCAGCTGTAACTTCAACACCTTCAGTTTCGAATGTTTCTGGATGTCCAGGTGTTTTTGATCCCCATTGTCTAAATTCTTTGATATCTTCTATGGAAACTGATTTATATCCTGTCAAATGAAGCAAGGAATATAACAGCATACAGCCATGACCAGCTGATAATACAAAACGGTCTCTATTGAACCATTTTGGGTTATTAGGGTTGTGATTAAGTATGTTTTGCCATAAAGCATAACCCATAGGAGCACATCCCATTGGTAATCCAGGATGTCCACTATTAGATTTATTTACTGCATCTACAGCAAGCATTCTTATACTATTTACACAAAGTGATTCTAATGAAACAGATGCAGCGACCATTTTTTTAAATTAAGTTAAGTTGGAAATACAGAATTGGTAGTCTTCAGTTCATTTTGCTGAAAGCAAGGCAAACATTGTGACCACCAAAGCCGAAAGAATTAGAAAGAGAAACTCCTACTTGAGCTTCTCTTGCATTATTTGGTACATAATCAAGATCACATTCAGGATCTCGATTGACGTAGTTAATTGTAGGAGGGATAAAATTATGTGTCAAAGAAAGTATACAAGCTACAGCTTCTATACCACCTGAGCCTCCTAGAAGATGACCTGTCATCGACTTAGTAGAGCTTACAGGAATGAGGTAAGATCTGTCTCTAAAAATAGATTTAATTGCAGAAGTTTCATTTTTATCATTAGCTGATGTACTTGTTCCATGAGCATTTATGTAATCAACTTTTTCAAGGCTAAGACAAGCATCTTCAATTGCTAATTTGATAGCTTCAGCGCCTCCAATTCCGCCTGGAGATGGAGCAGTTATATGATGAGCATCACATGTTGTTCCATAACCAACTATTTCTGCATAAATTCTCGCATTCCTTTTTTGTGCATTTTCTAAAGTTTCTAAAACAAGAATTCCAGATCCTTCTCCAATAACAAATCCATCTCTTTCTGCATCAAAAGGTCTGCTAGCAGTTTGAGGGCTTTCATTTCTGGAAGAAAGAGCTTTGGCACTGGCAAAACCAGCCACTCCCAGAGGCGTAATACTTGCTTCTGCTCCCCCGCAGATCATTGCATCTGCTTTTCCAAGTTGGAGTAATCTAAAAGAATCACCAATTGCATTTGAACCAGCAGCGCAAGCGGTGGAAACGGAGGAACTTGGTCCTTTTGCACCTAAAGCGATTGCAGCCAATCCAGTGGCCATATTTGGAATCATCATTGGGACTGTAAATGGACTTACTCTTTTAGGCCCTTTATGACTCAATATTTGAGCTTGACTTTCCATAGTTAGTAAGCCTCCAACACCAGAACCAATAATCACTCCAATTCTTGATGCATTAGCTTCAGTAATTTCAAGTCCAGAATCATTAAAGGCTTGCTTTGCAGCAATAACTCCAAACTGGGAAAAACGATCCCATCTTTTGGATTCTTTAGCTTCAATAAAATTTTCAGATTGAAGATTTTTTACTTCTGCAGCAAATTTGCAGGGATGTTGTTCAGGATCAAAGAGAGTAATATTTGAAACTCCATTAGTACCTGTTTGAAGACCGACTAAATATTCATCAATGTTATTACCAATTGGAGTTACTGCTCCGATACCAGTAATAACTACTCGATGGAAATTTGGCATTCTTTACTAACCTTTTTTTTCTTCGATGAATTTTACTGCATCGCCAACAGTTGCTATTCCTTCAGCTGCTTCATCAGGAATTTCGATATCAAATGCTTCTTCAAGAGCCATTACTAATTCAACAGTATCCAAAGAATCTGCACCTAAATCATTTTGGAAATTTGAATCTGATTTGACTTCTCCTGCTTCAACGCTTAATTGTTCTGAAACAATAGAACAGACTTTTTCGAGGATTTCTTGTGACATAGTTTATGAAAATTACTAATTATCTATATGATTTTATGCCCTAGAGTTAACAAGAGTGAAGCATATCTTAATTTTTTTAATTTCTTTGTAAGACAATAGTATTATAAAACGAGGTTCAAAAGACAATTTTTACATGTCACACGCAGTTAAAATTTATGACACTTGCATTGGTTGTACCCAATGTGTAAGGGCTTGCCCACTAGATGTTTTAGAGATGGTTCCTTGGGACGGCTGTAAAGCTGGCCAAATAGCTTCATCTCCTAGAACAGAGGATTGTGTAGGTTGTAAAAGATGTGAAACGGCATGTCCCACAGATTTCTTAAGTATTCGTGTTTATTTAGGAGATGAAACTTCTAGGAGTATGGGCTTAGCATATTAATTTTTATAGTGCAGTTTTAAGAGAGTCCATGTTTTAGTAAATACGCATTTTATTTCAATATAATTGAAAAAAAAATTCGTATGTGTGGAATAGTTGCTGTAACTGGATATAAAAAAGCTTTACCATTATTAATTAATGGTTTAGAAAAACTTGAATACAGAGGTTATGATTCTGCAGGTATTGCAATAATAAATTCCGAAACAAATTGTATTTCTTGTAATAAAGCAGAAGGAAAACTTAAGAATTTAATTGGTAATCTTAATGCTCATAATATTCCTGGAACTGTTGGCATAGGACATACCAGATGGGCAACTCATGGAAAGCCTGAGGTTAAAAATGCGCATCCTCATACCGATAGTTCAGGAAATATAGCAGTTGTTCAAAATGGCATTATTGAAAATTTCCAAGATTTAAAAAATAAATTAGAGAAAGAGGGTATTATTTTTAATTCTGATACAGATACCGAGGTAATTCCTCATCTAATCCAAAGAGAGTTAAATACATTAAGTAAACTTAATCTTGAGAATAATGGGTCAACATTATTAGTAGCTGTGAGAAATGTATTATCGGATTTAGAAGGATCTTATGCTTTAGCAGTTTTATGGTCTGGTGCTCCAACCTCTTTGGTAGTTGCAAGAAGACAAGCGCCCTTGATTATTGGTTTGGGTGAAGGAGAATTTATTTGTGCTAGTGATACGCCAGCTATTGCAAATTTTACGAATATTATTTTGCCTATGGAGGATGAAGAAATAGCTTTGTTGACTCCGCTTGGAATTGAAATATATGACTCAAGTAACGAGAGACAATATAGAAATCCAGTTTCTTTGAAAGTCTCAGAGCAAAAAATGGATAAGATGAATTTCAAACACTTCATGTTAAAAGAGATATATGATCAGCCACAGACTGCCAAAAACTGGTTGGAAAATTATTTAATTAAGAACTCAGACAATGGTAAATATCAAATCAACTATCCATTTGATACAGATTATTTTGAATCAATAGAAAGAATTGAAATCATTGCTTGTGGCACAAGTAAACATGCTGCAATGGTGGGCAGCTTTTTACTAGAACAATTTTCAGGTATCCCCACCAATGTCTTTTATGCAAGTGAATTTCGATATTCACCACCACCACTATTGCCAAATACATTAACTATTGGAGTTACTCAATCCGGAGAAACTGCTGATACAATTGCGGCTATAGATATGGAAATTAAAAGACGTTCTTCAATTGAAAATAAAAAATTTAAACCCAATCTTATTGCAATAACAAATAGAAAAGAGAGTTCCATAGGAAGGCAGGTCTCAAATATAATTGATATTTGTGCAGGAATAGAAGTTGGAGTTGCAGCAACAAAAACTTTTTTTGGTCAATTACTTTCTTTTTATGGATTAGCCATAAAATTTGCTCAAATTAAAGGCAATCAGAGTCCTGATGAAATAGGTAAATTAATAAACGAACTTATAAAACTTCCCCCATTACTGGAAGATCTCCTAGAGAAACATAATGAATCTTCAGAAAAGCTAGCACATGACTTTTTTAATATTAAAGATGTTATTTTTTTAGGAAGAGGAATAAATTATCCCATTGCCCTTGAAGGCGCGTTAAAACTTAAAGAAATTAGTTACATTCATGCAGCTGGATACCCTGCTGGTGAAATGAAGCATGGCCCAATAGCTTTATTAGATAAAAAAGTACCTGTAATTTCTATTGCCTCACCTGGTGAAGTTTTTGATAAAGTTATCAGTAATGCTCAAGAAGCAAAAGCTAGAGATTCCTATTTGATTGGTATTGCTCCTGAATGTAATGGAACTGAAATCTTTGATTATTTGATGAAAGTTCCTTTCTCTAATGAATGGATTTCACCTCTAATTAATATATTGCCTTTACAATTATTGAGTTACCATATTGCAGCGCATAGGGGACTTGACGTAGATCAACCAAGAAATTTAGCTAAAAGTGTAACTGTTGAATAATGTGTTTCTTACAAATTTTTATTTTTTTAATTTACAGCTCTAAAAGTCCATTAGGAGGATCGATGATTAGAAAATTATTTTTTATATCTACTAATGGGACTATTTCTTTCACAAATGGTATAAGAACTTTTTTTTGATTATTAAATAGTTCAATAACAAGTAAATTATTTTTCTCATTTTCTAAATTGATAACTTTCCCAATTTTTTTTAATTCATCATTTTCTAAAGTTTTGACCTCTAGATTAATAAGTTCTAACAAGTGGAATTCTTCTTTTTTTAATTTGGGTAGTGTATCCGCCTTAACAAGAATTTTAAATTTTTTCAGTTTTTCTGAATGATTTCTTGTATTTATTCCTTGGAACTTAACTATGAAGGTTTCTTTACCAGGCTGTTTAAAACCAGATATAAGTTCTATTTTTGAAGGAGGTTCATCTTCTTTTTGCAACCATCTAATTCCGGGTTTTAAAAATCTTTCTTCAAAATCACTTAGAGATTTAACCTTTACCTGTCCATTAATTCCATGACATGATGTTATTAATCCAACAGTCAACCATTCATTTTCATTTATCATATATTGTATAAGAAAGAGTGTTTTATGGAATTATCTACTAAACCCATACTTCCAGGATCTTTTGTTGTTGTAAAAGACACCAATTCTATTTATAGAGGATATAAAGGGTTTGTACAAAGAGTTACAAAAAAAACAGCAGCGGTTCTCTTTGAAGGAGGTAATTGGGATAAACTCATAACTTTTCAGCTAACAAATTTAGAAATAGTATAAAAAATTAGATCTTACCTATAGAAATAAATTTTTCTATCAAAATTCTAGCTGCATTTGTTTCTGCTTGTTTATGAGACTTGCCGAATGCAGATGATTCTTTTAATCCTTCGATAAATATATCGCAAGAAAATCTTCTAGGGTCACCATTTTTCTTTGAGACTTCAATTATTTTATAGATTGGCAAATCAAAACCTTTACTTTGACACCACTCTTGCAATACTGTTTTAGATTTGAATTTATATGGAGCTTTTAAAAATATTTCTGAATCTTTCTCCCAAATATCATCTAACCAAAGATTGACTTCCTGAATCGAATTAAAGCACTTATAAACAGCACCTATTAAAGCTTCTGAAGCTTCAGCAATAATAGTATTTTTTGAATTTTCATCACCAAGAGCTTTAGGGCCTTTAATTATTAATTCTTCTATTTGATCTTTTTCTCCTAATTTAGTTAACCATTCATCACTTACAATTTGTGCTCTTAGCTCGGATCTTTCTCCTACACTCATTTGAGGATATTTTTTTTCAATAAAATTTGAAGCCGCTAATCTGAGGACTGCATCTCCGAAAAATTCTAGTTTTTCATAATTTAAAATTTTGTCTTCCGAGGAGTGGATAAATGCTTGATTAAAATCTTGAATTATTGAAATATTTTGAGAGCTAATAATTTCAGAAAATCTTTTTGATTTAATATTTAAAGACTTTAAAAAAGTAGTTATTTGATTAATCCTCTTTGCGTTAATTATATTTGTCATCTTATTTGAATAATCACAATAATTAGAAAGCAGGTCATAAGCCGGGTTCTGTTCACCTTAATTAATAAGATGGGCAATCATCTATCTAGGACTAGAATTACTTCATAGTCTCAAGCGGCGCTTAAAAGTAGATTGTTCAATGGTCATAAACCTACTAAGCCTTGCTCCCAGCCGGGGTTTACCTAGCCAACACTTCTCAATGTTGCTGGTGCGCTCTTACCACACCCTTGCACCCTTGCCATACTGAAGAAGTATTAGGCGGTATGTTTCTGTGGCACTATCCTCACGGTTACCCGCACTGGGAATTACCCAGCAAGCCTGACCATGTGGGAGCCCGGACTTTCCTCAAGAAAGTTTTATTTTGAAAACAAAATAAAACTTTCTTGCGATTGCCTCTCCTGCTTTCATTTAGCATAATGCTTAATACTCCAAAAATCATCTATTGGGGCTGTAGCTCAGCAGGATAGAGCAACGGTTTCCTAAACCGTAGGCCGTGGGTTCGACTCCCGCCAGTCCCGTAAAAATAAAAAACTATATGTAGTATGTGTGCAAACTTGCTACTCTCTAGCTAGCGTGTAGTTAGTAGAAAATCTTTTATGGCTAAGTTGCATGATATGCGTTTAAAGCTCTTAATTCAACAAGAGCATGAACGCATTTCTAAATCCCAACCTAATGATTTAGATCTTTCAATAGTTCAGGCAAGATGCCTTTGCTGGCTTGCTCTTTTGGCGGAAGCTCACGAAGATCAAGCAAATGATGCTGAAAAAAGAGGTGATGCCGAGCAAGCAATGGGATGGTTTGCTGATTCTATGAGACTGAGAGATGTTATAAATTTGGTTACTAGTATAGAGATACCTTTGCCAGATAGTCCAGATTCACTTGATGAAAATGACGAATTATTGGATGGTCCTACAATTTTGCCCAAATAGTGAGATGATATAAAAAGAGTTATATTTTCTTTTGGCTGAAGAACCATGTCAATGCTCTGATTGTCAGAGATTTTATAAAGAGCATGATCGTCTCATTAGAGAATTTCCTACTTTTAAGCAGCAACAAGAATTGAATTGGGCATCTATTCAATCTTTCAGGACTCTTTGTACAAAAATTACTGATGAGTTGCAGAGAGAATTATCTGAAAGAGAATCAAATGAAGAAATAAGTCTAGAAGAAAAACATATTTCTGATACAGAAATTACTGAAGCTTTAGATGAACTTGAAAGTGTAAATGCCTATTTATATGCAATTGAAGCATTAATGGAAAGAATATTTGATACAAAAATTTCCAACAATATTGAATCTAAATTTAAAGAAATTGCAAATGAATTAGCCCCCGACCCATTAAATATGGATCGATTAATTTTGAATAGATTATTTCATCAAACTCCAGATTCACCAGATAAGAAAAAATATTAATTAGTTAACTCTTCGACATCGCAAGTAATTTCAACTGGCATTGGAGATACTTTCCAGATAGTTTTGCAGTACTCTCTAATAGATCGATCAGAAGAAAAATATCCTGATCTGGCAGTATTTAATAATGCCATTTTATTCCAAGCTTTTTTGTTATTCCAGCATTCGCTGACTACATCCTGTTTGTTTAGGTAGTCTTCAAAGTCAGCCATAACAAAGAATGGATCATGTCCGGTCAAGCTATTTAATAAAGGTTTAAATAATTCTTTATCCCCATTGCTAAAGTGGCCTATTTCAATTAGGCGTATAACCTCTTTAAGTTCTGGACATTGATCAATAAAAGTTCTGGGGGAATAATTATTATTTTTTAAATTCATAATTTCGCTTTCAGTTTTACCAAAAAGGAAGAAATTCTCTTTTTTTACAAGGTCTCTTAATTCAACATTAGCTCCATCTAGGGTTCCAATAGTTAACGCTCCATTCATTGCAAATTTCATATTTCCAGTTCCAGATGCTTCTTTTCCAGCAGTTGAAATTTGTTCTGAAAGATCCGTTGCAGGATAAACTATTTCGCCAAGTTTAACGTTGTAGTCTGGTAGAAAAAACAACTCTTAATAGACCATCCATATCTGGATCAGAATTGACTACGTCGGCAATACCATTTATAAATCGAATCATAAGCTTTGCCATAAAATAGCCTGGCGCAGCTTTACCTCCAAATATTATTGTTCTTGGGACTTCATATTTGTTTGTACCATTTTTGATTCTTAAATATTGAGCAATTATTTGAAGAGCGTTTAAGTGTTGCCTTTTATATTGATGTATTCTTTTTACTTGAACATCAAATAAACTTGATGGGTCTACAAGTATTCCAGTTTTTGAATGGATAAAACTAGCTAATTTTCTTTTGCCATTTAGTTTAGTTTCTTCAAATTTATCTAAAAAATTGTTGTCATCTTTTTTTTTCTTCTAACTTCTTAAGAAGTTCCATATTTGTTATCCAATTTGGACCAACTTCTTCTTCTAGAAGGTTGGATAATGATGGATTAGATAAGGCAACCCATCTTCTTGGAGTAACCCCATTAGTTACATTTGTAAATTTTTCAGGCCATAATGCAGCGAATTCAGGCAGAAGTTGTCTTTTTATAAGATCTGAGTGAAGGGCTGCGACACCATTTATATGATGTGCTCCAATGGTAGCCAAGTGAGCCATTCGAACTGATTTGGAGCCTTCCTCATCAATTATTGAAAGTTTTTGAAGGATCTTGTCATCTCCAGGATAACGTAGTCTTAATTGCTGTAGAAATCTCCAATTAATTTCATAAATAATTTCTAGATGACGAGGAAGAAGATCGTTAAATAAACCTAAATCCCATTTCTCTAAAGCTTCTGGTAGTAATGTGTGGTTGGTATAAGCAACTGAGGAAGTTGTTATATTCCAAGCTTTATCCCAGCCTATTTGATACTGGTCAATTAGAAGCCGCATTAATTCTGCAACTGCAATAGCAGGGTGGGTATCATTTAATTGGACTGTCCAATGTTTAGGGAATTCTGTTATTGGTATTGATCTTTTTTCAAGGCTTCTCAACATATCTTGAAGAGAACAACTTACAAAAAAATGTTGTTGTTTGAGTCTTAATCTTCTACCTTCGTCAGTTCCATCATTTGGATATAGAACTTTTGAAAGTGTTTCAGATGCAACTTTTTCTTCTACTGCACCATAATAATCACCAATATTGAATGCATAAAAGTCAAAACTTTCAGTTGCATCAGCTCTCCATAATCTTAATCTGTCACATGTATTTACTCTGTATCCTAAAACTGGAACATCATGAGGTACCCCAATAGCATGTTCAGAGGGAATCCATCTTGATCTGTAGTTCCCTTTATCATCTCTATAACTTTCAGTTCTGCCTCCAAAACCAACAAAACATGATTCGTCTGGTTGTGGAAGTTCCCATGGCCATCCCCCCTTTAACCATTTGTCAGTTACTTCCACTTGCCAACCATCCCTAATTAACTGATTGAATATTCCAAATTCATATCTAATACCATAACCAACAGCTGTAACTTGTAGTGATGCTAATGATTCCATATAACAAGCTGCAAGTCTGCCAAGTCCACCATTTCCTAATCCAGGCTCTTCTTCAACTTCAAGAATTGTTGACA
>QCEG01000027.1 GCA_003278535.1 Prochlorococcus sp. AG-355-N18 | reverse complement strand
CAGATAAGCATGATATTTGTTCCATGTCTTTCCGTTGATAAAAATTTAACAAGATTAGGATATGGAGGAGGTTATTTTGATAAATTAAGGAGAGATAATGCTTGGAGAAATGTTCCATGTATTGGAGTATTAACTTCTAATTGTGTAAGTGCAGTTCCATTAACCAGAGCTGAGTGGGATATTCCTTTATCGGGCTTTATCACAGAAAAAGAAATATTTGTATAATAGGAAATTCATGAAGTGATTAAGTATAGTTTTAAAAAATGGAAAATCAGGAAAAATACAATAATTTATCAAGATTAGTAGAAAAGTTGAAGAAATCAGATGATCCAAAAAGAAAATATGAATACATTTTGTGGTTAGGTAAAAAATTGAAGGAACCAGATAATGAAATCCTTGTTGAAGAAAATAAAGTTAAGGGATGCGTTTCAGAAGTTTTTGTTAAGGCAAATATTAAAGGTGGAAAATTATTTTGGGAAGGATATTCTGATGCCCTAATAACCAAGGGTTTATTAGCATTTTTAATTACTGGGTTAAATGAATTAACACCAAATGAGGTTATTAAAATAGATAAGAAATTTATTGAAGATACGGGTTTGAGATCAAGCTTAACTCCTTCTCGGTCAAATGGTTTTTTAAACATATTGTTGAAAATGCAGTCTCAAGCAAATGAATTTTTGTAGGCCTAATAATATAAAATTAAACTCAAAGTTAAAAGAGATAAAAAATGAGAAAATGCAAAATTGGGATTATAGGTTTTGGAACTGTAGGTTCAGGAATTTATAAAATATTAAGTTCTGAAGTTGATTCTCATCCAATTCTAAAAGAAATAGAAATTGCAAAAATAGCAGTTAGAGATCTTAATAAAAAAAGGGATATTGAGCTAGATAAAAATTTATTAACTGATGATCCATTTAAATTAATTAATGACCCCTCTATAGATGTAATTGTTGAAGTGATGGGTGGGGTTGATTTGGCGAAAGATATTATTCTGCAATCATTAAAATTAGGTAAATCTGTTGTCACAGCAAATAAAGCAGTCATTGCAAGATATGGAGAAGAAATATATAAAACCGCATCAAAAGAAGGAGTTTATATATTGTCAGAGGCGGCAGTTTGCGGGGGGATTCCTATAATTGAACCCTTAAAAAGATCATTAAAAAGTAACAGCATAAAAAAAATGGTTGGGATAATAAATGGCACAACAAATTTTATTCTTTCAAAGATGACAAATGAAAAAGCTGATTACAAGGAGACCTTAAAATTGGCCCAAAGCCTTGGGTATGCAGAATTTGATCCAACTGCAGATGTTGAGGGGCATGATGCAGCTGATAAGATTTCAATTCTTAGTGAACTTGCATTTGGAGGGAAAATTAAAAGAGAGGAGATTCATTCTGAAGGTATTAGTAAAATTAATCTAAAGGATATCGAATATGCTAATAAATTAGGGTTTGAAATAAAACTTTTAGCGCTTTCCGAAAGGGGACAAATTAATAGTAATGATTCACTCGCTTTAAATATTTGGGTAGGGCCTTCTTTGATTCCAAAATCTCATCCATTGTCAACAGTTAAGGGAGTTAATAATGCCTTATTGATTGAGGCTGATCCTCTTGGAGAAATAATGTTATATGGTCCAGGTGCAGGGAGTGGACCAACTGCAGCATCAGTAGTATCAGATATATTAAATCTTCATGCTGCCTCAGTAAAAAATAATAATTCAATCGATCCATTATTATCTTTTGATTTCTGGAGAAACTGCCATATAATAGATTCTTCACAAATAAATAAAAAAAATTACCTTAGAATTATTTGTCTTGATAGTCCAGGTGTCATAGGAAAGATTGGAGATATTTTTGGAAAGAATAATGTATCAATCGAATCAATTGTTCAACTTGATGCTAGTGAGGACAAAGCAGAAATTGTCGTTATTACTCATGAGGTGAATAATGGAGATTTTGAGAGATCGAAAGATGAAATAAATTCGCTAAATGAAGTCAAAATTATTGCAAGTCAATTAAGTTGCATTTAAAAAAATAGTTTGCAAATTTCTTTATTGCTTGGTAAACCGAAGAAAGTAAGTGTTTGGTTTTAGCACCTAAATGATTCATTCAAAACTATTAGAAAATAATAATGAAAATGATAATTTAACTTTTTCTGAAAACCTTTATAAAGGTGCTTGTGTAAAAATTAAAAATAGCAATAAGACTTTTCAAGTAACTGGATTAAATATAGGTAAAGAAATTTGTTGGGTGAGAGAGTGGCCTTTTGCCTGTAATTCTAAAAAAACATTTGCTTTAGAAATAAGTCAAATAACCTTTCAAATTTTTTGCTCAAATAATTCTTCAGAATAATTAAGAACTAAGGAAATATGAAAAAAAAAGTTGTTTTATCAATACTTATTATTTTAATTTCTTTTTTACAGAATTCTTGTAGCTCAAAAAGAATATCTAAAAAAATCATAGTAGCAAGCTCTGGAAAAATTGAATCTTTAGATCCAGCGAGAGCAAATACTCTTAAAGCAATTCAACTAATCAGTTCTCTTGGAGACACATTATATGAATTAAATTCTAACGGAGAATTAATACCTGAATTGGCCTCGGGGATGCCAGTTATTTCAAAGGATAGACTTCAAATAACTATCAATTTAAGAAAGAATGTTTTCTTTCACGATGGAACTGCATTTAACTCAAATGCTATGAAGTTTACCTTTGATAGATTCAAAAGAATTGGAACGATGAACTATATTTTAGGAAATAAGATTAAATCAATAGAAACGCCAAGTGAATATTCAGTCATAATAAATTTGAATAAACCATCAAGTTCTTTAAATGGTTTACTCACATCAGTAAATTTAACTCCAATATCTCCTACATTTTACAAACAATATTCTGATAAGTTTCTAAATGAAAAATTTGTTGGTACTGGCAAGTATGTGCTGACCAGTTTTTCTAATCAAGTTCAATCAATTGATCCATATTTGAATTATTGGGGTGAAAAGCCCTTAAATAACGGCGTTAATTTTGTGGGCTATTCAAATTCATCCTCTCTTTTTGGGGCTTTAAAAAGTAAACAAATTGACGTGCTTTTATCAAATTCAATTGATGATAGTCAGAGAAAAAGTTTAAATGATTTAAGCAAAAATAAACAGTTTAATGAAGGTAATAGCCCTTTCACTGAATTAAGTTTTATAAGCCTCAAAACTAGTTCTTATCCCTTAAGTAATCTTAATTTAAGATTGGCTTTGGCAAAAAGTCTTAATAGAAAATTGATTAGTGAGAAAGTAAGTTATGGATTAAGGAAGCCATCTAGATCAATTATTCCTCCGATATTAAAAAAAGATAATCAAGAACTGTGGCCTAAATATGATTATTTAGAAGCGAGAAGGTTATTGCAAAAAGAAAATTATTGCAATGGAAATATTCTAAAAATACCCCTTACTTATAGATCGAATGTACCAGCTGACAAGCTTATTGCTCTGACATGGCAAGAAGAAATTAAAAATTATTTGAAAGATTGTATTGATATTGAACTCAATGGGGTTGAATCTACAACAGTTTATAAGAATCTAAGTTTAGGAATTTATACGGCAGTTCTTCTCGATTGGACTGGGGCTTATTCAGATCCAGAGGCTTATCTTACCCCTCTTTTAAGTTGTAATGAAATAGTTGAAGGCATATGTAAAAAAGGAGAATCAGTTTACAGCGGTAGTTTTTGGGGATCTAATAAAGTGGAAAGTTTATTTCTTGAGAGTGAAAAAATAAGTGGAATTAAAAGATTAGAAAAACTTGTTGAAATTGAAAAATTAGCTGCAAGTTCAATACCTTATATTCCTATTTGGATCTCCTCTCAAAAAGCATGGTCACAAAATAAAATATCAAAACCTATTTTTAATGGCGCAGGAATAATTTCATTAAGTGATCTTGAGTTAATTAATGAGTAGAAATTTAAATAAACTACTAAATTATTCCTTATTAAAAATTTCATTAATACCGATAATGTTATGGATAATTTCTTCATTAGTTTTTATTTTATTAAGAGTTGCTCCCGGAGATCCTGTCGATGCCATACTTGGATCTGGTGCAGATGAGGTTTCTAGGGAATTTCTAAGAAATAAATTGGGGCTTAATGAACCTTTAATAAATCAATATTTTTCATATATTAAAAATATATTGCACTTAGATTTTGGCAAATCTCTTAGTACCCAAGAGCCAGTCCTTAATATTATTATAAAGTCATTGCCTGCAAGTCTTGAGCTTGGATTCTTTTCAATATTAAGTGCAATGCTATTAGGATTCCCTTTGGGATTAATTAACTTAAGAAATAAAGGGAAAAAGACTGACTATATTGCGAGAATATTAGGAATTGCTACATATGCGATCCCTCCTTTTTGGGGTGCAATGTTAGCGCAATTATTATTTTCTGTATTTTTTAATATTTCCCCAATTGGAGGTAGATTTCCAATATTTCAGCAAGAACCTCAAATTACAGGTTTTCTAGTTTTAGATAGTATTCTTTCAAATAATATTATTGCGTTGAAAGATAGTCTTTATCATCTCGCACTACCTTCGATTACTCTTGGCTTTTTATTAAGTGGTATATTCAGCCGTTCATTAAGAGTGAATTTGGATAAGACATTAAAAAGTGATTATGTAAGTGCTGCTATGTGTAGGGGAATATCAAGGAAAAAAATATTTCTAAACCATGCATTGCCCAATGCTCTATTGCCAATTGTGACTATTTCTGGTTTGACTATGGCCTCATTAGCAGGTGGCGCTCTATTGTTCGAAGTAACTTTTTCTTGGCCGGGCATAGCTTTAAGATTACATGAAGCTATTTCTCAAAGAGATTATACCTTGGTTCAAGGAATTGTAATTTTCACCTCTATGCTCATAGTCTCTTTAAATCTCTTCGTGGATATTTTAATTGCATATTTAGATCCACGAATAGAATACTAATTTTCGGAAATTTCTTTTATTGTTTTAAGATCTAAAAGATGGAAATCAAGTCCCAAATCACTTTGGTTTTTAACTACTTTAGGGATCTTTTGGTCTTTAATATTTTTTAAAAATTCAACTATAAATTTCGTAGATAAATCTTGTACTAATATTGGCTCTGAACCAATAAAAGATTCACTTATTTTGAAGACGTCATTATTTTCTTCGTAGCTTTTATTTATTCTTATTGGAGAGAAATGACTTGCACCTTCAATAATTAGAAATCTATTTGATGGATTATTTAAAGCATTAAAAACTCTAAATTGTTCATTAATTAATGGTGTAATAAGGTCATATGTACCACCTATTAGAAGAGTTGGTGTTTTAATTCCAGTACTATTTTCTTTTGGCCATACTAAACTGCCAAATGAATTAAAACCTATAATCGCGCTGGCCTTATTAGTGTTATTTTTCTTAGGAAATGGTATTTCGCTCAACTGACATTGAAGTAATTTAGATAAATTTGTTACCGCAAAGTCTTTTAATGCCGAATCACACTTGTCCTCTAGTAGATTAGTAGGTTTATTGCCTTCATATAAAAGTGCTATTAAAGCACCAAGTGAATGCCCCATTAAAATATAAGAATCATTCGGTAAACCAAATTCTCCCTTTTCATGAGCTTTTAATACAGCATCTAAATCTTTAATTCTATATAAGAAAAAGTCTGCACTTCCTGGGATTGTTTCCTTACCTTCGAGTACTTCTATTAATGATTCTAAATTACTCCCTCTATGATCTATGAATAATATTGGCCAACCTCTCTTAGCCAATTCATTGCCTATCCATTTGAAATTATTAATTTCGCCTCCAAGTCCTGGCATAAAAATGATCAGTTCTTTATTATAATTTTTTTTATTGCTTTTCAATATTTCAATTTCAAAAGGCTTCACTCGGTGCGGAGCATAAATTTTTTTATCAATTTTTATTAGATCTTGAGTTGGTATTTTTTCAATATTTCTGAAGATATTTTGGTTCGTTCTTTCAAGTTTATTTAATTTGGATAAAAGTTCTTGTTGCATTGATAATTCATTTTTCCAGGATGAAATTATTAAAATTAAATTATCAATATCTAGTGAAATTTCTTCTGATGGTAATGCCTTTATGATTTCTAAAGTTGAAACTTCTTTTTTTTGATCTAATAAATTTTCTATAGTGTTATAAATTTCAGTTCCATTATTGTCATTTGGAACTTTAATGCTTTTGCTTAATTCTGTAAGAATTTTACGTCCTATCCAACTTCTTAATATTTCTCTATTTAATCCCTCTTCTTTGAAAACTGGAAACTCTAAAAATTTTGATAATTCAAAAACTCTTATTAATCCATTTTTTTTTAACCAATCTATTAATTCTGTTGAATCATCTTTGTATTTTTCTAATTTTGATAATTGTTCTATAGTAAGAGGGATTTCCATCTCTTCAAATTTAATATTTATCTTTTCAGCAGCCTTTAAACCATTATTAAAAAATAAACCATAAAAACTAAAAAAAATTATAAAAATGTATTTCACTTGTGATTAGTCCAAAGAGTTTAAAAATTAGCAAAAATTGGTGGATTCAATTCCCATATCATTTGAGGTTAATAACCAAGATAAGATTTTACGCTGCATTTGGAGCAGGAGGTGTTATTTATTTAACATCACTTATTTTTAATAACATAGGATTATCGGCAACGGATATTGGCTTGGGGTTTACCATCTCGGCAATAATTGGAACCGTAACAAGACTCTTTACAGGTAATTATCTTAATAAAATAGGGAAAATACAATTTCCAATAGTTACATCTTCAATACTAAGTATTGCAGCTAGCTTATGCCTCATTTTTTCAAGAGATACCTTTTTATACATAATTGGACAATCATTTATTGGGGCTGCTGCAGGAATATATTGGCCTGCTGCCGAGTTTGGGGTACCTTATTTTTGCCATCCTATCGAAACACGCAAAGCATATGCTCTTGTTAGAAGTTCCGAGGCTTTAGGAATATTTCTAGGGGTATTAATAGGGGGTTATATGACAAATTTTTTGTATTCTAAATCAATTTTTATTAATGATATATTTTGCATGTTAGTCATCACATATTTAATATCTAGAAATAGTTCTTCTATTAATAGCAACTTAGAAAATTTCCAAAAAAAATTAGTAGATCCAATTAATAAGGGACAATTGAAATGGAATAAAAATTCAACAATAATAATTTTATCTATCTTATTGATAACTACCTCTTTAGCTTTGATTCAAGTAACTTTGCCTCTGGATCTTGTTAAAGGTGGAGTTTATCGTAA
The DNA here is from genome assembly GCA_003278535.1 of Prochlorococcus sp. AG-355-N18. Classification (GTDB taxonomy): domain Bacteria; phylum Cyanobacteriota; class Cyanobacteriia; order PCC-6307; family Cyanobiaceae; genus Prochlorococcus_A. The sequence goes on along the minus strand of QCEG01000027.1, from coordinate 5,454 downwards.
TGCATTAAGCAAAGAAATTATTAGTCTTATAATTTCTATTCAATTAATTTTGTTGTTGTTTTTACAATGGCCTGTCGGTTCTTGGATATCTAAGAAAGGAAGATTATATGGCTTGAAATTTAGTTTAATTAATTTCTCTTTCGCATCTTTTTTATTATTTATTTCTAGTTATTTAAATATCTCAGCTTTTTATTTAATTTCTTTTTCATTGATATTAGTAAGTTTAGGGACTGCTTCATTTCTCCCCACATCAACAGATATCGTTTTTAGAATAGCTCCTTCAAACAAAAAAGGTTTTGCACTTGCTCTATTATCACAATGTTTCGCTATGGGTTATTTTTTTGGACCATTTATCTCGGGACGTATATTAGATCTATTTGGTTATGCTTCAGTAATCTGGCTTTCCATTTCATGTTGTTGCTTTATTGTATTTGCAATTCTATTTAAGAGATTATTTTAATTAATATTTTCTAATTCAATAATTCTTCTCTCTCTTAGAAATAAGAAAAAAGGTGCAGAGAATGCGAAGGCTATAAGAAAAGTTCCAATGTATACAACCCACATATTCTTCATGTTTAGTTTTTTTGATTCATTTACTATCCATATAAAAATAGCGCTTGCACCTACTAATAAGTCTCTAGAAATTGACTGAGCTGCAGGGTTTGCATTTGCTAAAGAAATGAAGTTATTTATATCAAAGCTATTTCCATATTCCCTAGCAAATTCGAAATTTGCCAACATTGGCAGAACAGCCCCTAAAATTGATAGAAAAAGGTAAAGAAAAGATAGTATCTGTTTATTATCTTTTAAAATGTTAAATGAATTCACTTGTCAAAAATATTTCTTTTAATAATAGTATTTAAAAGCTTATGGTTGTTGAAAAGAATAATAAAGTTGAAGACTATAAATTTAAAAAAGGAGATTTGAATTTTGCCGTTGTTGGTCATGTTGAGTGGATAAATTTTTTAAAGGTTGATCAATTACCAAAACCGGGAGTCATTTCTCATTCTGAGAAGTCCCTTGAATATCCAGCTGGTGGTGGATCTATTATCGCGAAAATACTTTCTGATTTAACTTTAAACCAAATTCATTTTTTTACGTCATTAGGTAATGATGATTATGGAGATAAGTGTTTCAAGATTCTCTCAAATATGGGAATTAAGTTGCATGTAGCTTGGCGTGAAAAACCAACTAGAAGAGGATTTAGTTTAATTGACTCTCAAGGTGAAAGAGCAATAACAGTTATTGGAGAAAGGTTAGCTCCAACTCATAAAGACAATTTAGAATGGAATATTTTAAAAAAAATGGACGGAATTTTTATTACTGCATCTGATTCTGAGATTTTTAAAATGGCTAGATCAGCTTCAATACTGTGTACAACACCAAGGGTAGGATTAAATACAATTAATAATTCAAATGTTCTTTTAGATGGATTAATAGGGAGTAATCTTGATCCCGGAGAAGTTTTTTCTTTTTCTGAATTATCGTTAAAACCCAAATATACTATTAAAACCGAGGGAGAGAAGGGAGGCATAATATTCCCAGGAGGAAGATATAAGGCTCTTAAAAACAAAAAATTAAAGGTTGATTCTTATGGATGTGGTGATTCTTTTGCTGCGGGTATTCTTTATGGAATGGCATCTAAATGGGATATAGATAAAAGTTTAAATCTTGCTAAAGTAATGGGAAGAGACGCTAGTGAATTTTTCGGACCATATGCAAATAATGATAAAAAATAATTGAATTAACACTTACATGAGCAATCTAGATAATAAAAATAAAAATATTCTTGTAGAAAATATTATTGTTTTCTTTTTATGTACTGTTTTTTTGGTTTTTGAATCTTTGAAAACTTTATCTAGAATTTTTACTTATGGAATCTTAAGAAAAGAAATATTAACTACTAAAAGTGACTTAGGCGTAGATATTAAAATAAAAATTAAATAGTTAATGAATGTATTTTTATTTTTTCTAATTTTAGGAATAATTTTTTTGGTCTACAAAAAAATTAAATCTAAAAAACCAAAGAACTTAAAATTAAACAAATTTAAAAATAAACTTCAAAGCACGCAAACAAATATTGAAAGAATTTTTTTAAGAGAGGAAGAAAAAACCTTTTCAAACCCTAATATAAATATCTATATTGGGAGTTATGATAACGAAGAAAATATTAATAGGAAATCTAATATTCACAGAGCAAGGCTTTCAAAATTTAAGAAATCCAAATTAAATGGAGAAATGATATTTCAAGATGATGAACAAAGGATTTATAAATTTAATAATGGTAAGAAAGTTTATTTATAAAAAGTTTACTTATAGTTTTTGTTCTAACTACACTCAAGACTTTCTCTGGTTGAAACGCCTGTTGTTGGATTGATCCCATCAGCAATTTCACAAAGATTTCTTTGATCTTCGCTGTCAAGAATAGCGTAAGAAAAATCTGCTCCCTCTATTTGAGCTCCTGCAAAACTGCTACCTGATGCGATCATATTTATTAGAACAGCATTTCTAAGATCTGTTTTTTGGAAATTAACTCGATCAGAAAGAGTATCGGTCAGGTCGATTCCATTTAAATTAGAACCTTTTAAATCAGATAGGGTTAAGGTTGTCCCATGTAAATCAACATCACTAAAATCTGCATCTCTCGCAACTGCTCCAGCTATAGATGACAAATGAAGATCCTCCCCATGGAAATCAAACCCTGTAATATTAGATCTTACATAACTTGGAACTTCATCTCCCTCGCCTTTAACAGCTACATTTGCCCCAGCAAAAACTGGAGATGATAAAACTAAGAAATAAAAAGTTATGCATAAAAGATATTTTAAAAAACTAAAAAATTTCATACTAGAAAATCGGAATATTATTATTTTATAACAATTAGATAATTTTTAAAATTGATATATAAATTTGGAAGTCCTTTTTAAGATTATTTAACACTATAAATTTTAAATCTAGGTTCTAAATTAGTTATACAATCTAGAAGTTTTTTATTATCTTTGCTATTCGTTACCTTGAATTCAGATTCAACTGTACCGCCTTCATCTCTAATGGCTTGATTTAAAACTATAGAACCGTTTTCGTCAGATACAGATCTGTGAAAAGTTCCTCTAGGTATCCTTAAAATATATCCGCAAGATTCTAATCTGACTTTATAAAAAGGATAATCCCAACCAAAATTTACAAGGAAAAATGTTCTACCACCAGAGATAGCTAATAGATTATCCTCTTGATTGTGATGTATGTAAAATTGCCAATTATTAAAATCTTCATCATTTGGAGGACTAACTGCAGGCCCACTGTGAATAACTAAATCTCTATAGTTTGATTCATTAACACTAATATCAAAAAATCTTACATCTTTTGTATCGCGAAATTTTTCATAACTTATCAATTCAAACATTTTCGATTTGTTTGATTTGATAACTGGAATTTCTAAACTTGAGTTCAATTTTCTTTAAAGATTACACAAATGAAAACAGATATAAATATCAAAGAACGTATCAATGAACACTAAAAAAGAAACATATTATTATTTATGTTTTTTTGTTGTTTAAAAGATTGAAAATTTAGTGTTTATTTAATTTCAAGAGGTTTGATTTCCCAAGATAAAGTATTTTCTAAATTATTTTTCCCTATAAAGTTTCCTGTAATTACAGAAGTTAAATTTGATTTTGAAGAAGATACCAATGTTAAATATCTATCATCTATTAATCCTTTTCCGCTGGGATCAAAACCTCTCCAACCAGCACCTGGAATATATAATTCGGCCCAAGCGTGTAAATCCAACTCTGATGGTAACGGATCTTCAAAATGATAACCACTTACAAACCTGCTTGGGATACCTATAGACCTGCAAGCTTCAACCATCAGCATTGCTAAATCTCTGCATGAACCTATACGTTCTCTAAGTGTTCTGCTGGCCGGCCACGCTGGACCTGTATGTCTTTTGGTATATTTAACCCGATCTTGAATAATCTCTATTAGCTGGTAGGTAAATGATAATGCGTTATTAATGCTTCCTGCTAAGGCTTCTTGGGCAAGTTCTACGGCAGAGGGATCGTGTTGTCCATTAGGCATCCATCCCTCTAATGCTCCCTGTAAATCTCTATTAATAATACTTCTACAAAAAGGTAATGTTAAATCTCTATTTTTAACTCCATCAATAATGTTTGGATGTTTAATAGTTTCAACTTCGCTGATTGATTCAATAATTAAATTATCTGTTAATCCATTGAACCTGATTCTATTAATCTCTTCTCCGCTGGCAGCAAGTAATGGATAAATAATTTCTGGTTCTGGGGTTATTTTTAATTCAAAATTCTTTAGCTTTTGGAATCCATTTGATCTTGGCTTTATACATAATCTATGCTCGCCTAATTGAACAGGTTCTTCATATTTATATTCAAGTTTGTGAATGTATTTAATTCTCATTAATAAACTTATTAATTAATAAAATATTTTTCTTGAATGAGATCATTTAATTTATTTAAATCCATTTGCAATGAATCTATTGCCTCATGTAAACCATCATTGATTATATCTTCAATTCTGATATAACTCCACTTTGCTTTAAGCAAACCTCTCATGCATTCTAATTCTGAGGGATTTTCAGTAGATGGAGAGGTATCTATTGTTTTAAGAGTATTGCTTATCCCATCAAGACAGTATCTTACTGATCTAGGGAAAATTGGATCAAGTAAAAGAAATCTTGCAACTGAATTAGGCTTTATAGAATTTTGTACTGCTTTCCTAAACATTTGATAAGCTCCAGCTGAACGTAAAAGTGCAATCCATTGCAGTTCATCAAGAACTCCTCCAAGTTCATCTAAGCTGGGTAGAAGTAAATAATATTTAACATCTAAAATTCTTGATGTTTTGTCAGCTCTTTCAATTAATCTTCCAAGAATGCTAAATCTCCAGGCAAGATCTTTGCTTAAAGTCGCATCTGTAATTCCATAAAAAAGCTGACATTCCCTCCTTATTTCACTTAATTGTTCTTGTCTTGGTTTATTCCATATTGCCTCTCCTTCTTGCATATTCCAATATAAAATATTAATCTGTTCCCACATTTCTGTGGTCATGACATCTCTGATTTGTCTTGCATTTTCTCTTGCCATTTGAATGCAAGAAATTATGCTATTTGGGTTTAAACGATCTCTTATTAAAAAATTAATAACGTCATCAGGCTTTTTCTCCGGGAATCTTTTATCGAAAGATTCTCTGTCACTGGAGGCATCAATTAATGGGAGCCAAGGTTCTGCACTTCCTGGTGGACAATCTAATGACATTGCTTCGCTTACTTCCACGAAACGAGATATGTTTTCCGCACGTTCTAAATAACGATTGATCCAATAAAGAGATTCTGCTACACGACTTAAAAGCATATTATTTACCTACAACCCATGTATCTTTGCATCCTCCACCTTGAGAAGAATTAACAACTAATGATCC
>QCEG01000026.1 GCA_003278535.1 Prochlorococcus sp. AG-355-N18 | reverse complement strand
ATTAATGTAATAGAAAAATCAAATGAAATACTTAATAAAAACAAAATTTTTAATAGAGAACAAGCAGAGAAGGCATTAGCAAAAAGAAAAATTAAAGTTCTTTTGAATTCCACAGTTAAAGAAGTCTCAGAAACTAAAATTAGTATTTCTAGTGAGGTTGGAATAACTTCTTTGGATAAAGATATTGTGATTTGGACTGCAGGTGTTAAACCTAATTTGTCGTACTTAGAAACTGACGAAATAACAAAAAAATTTGGACGAATTTTAGTTAATAATAATTTGCAAATAAAAAACCATAAAAACTGTTTTGCTATTGGCGATATTTCAGTTATTGATGGAATGGAGGATTTACCTATAACTGCTCAGGTCGCTATGCAGGAAGGAAGTCATCTAGCTAATAATTTAGAACTTTTAATTCAAGGAAAAGATCCTTTACCCTTTCAATTTCAAGACAACGGAGAAATGATTAGCTTAGGAATAGGCGAAGCTTCAATTTCTGGGCTTGGGGTTACTTTATCTGGGAAATTGGCTTTTGAGGCAAGAAGACTCATATATGCTTCCAAGTTGCCTGATATTACAGAAAGCTTAAAATCTGCATCTTCATGGATATTTCAAAAAAAAAATATTTTTAAAAAGTTTCTTAAAAAAAATTATTCCAATTAAACTTTTTTGAAATATTGTTTTTGGGTATATTGAGTAAAATAAGTTTCATATGAATTTAATTGCATTAGTTAGTAATAATTTTGATGCTTTTATAACGGTAGTTGTATTAATAATGTCAATCATTTTGTTTATTAAAAATACTATTGCTCCAGAATTGACTGGTTTGTTATGTGTCGGAATATTTATAGTTACTGGGGTTCTTTCTCCTGAAAAAGCTTTAGCTGGATTTGGTAGCCCGTCTTTAATTACCCTTATGGGCTTATTTGCAGTTTCCTTTGCTCTATTTAAAAGTGGTGCCTTAGACAGAGTAAGAGAATTAATTTCTTCTGAAAGTATTAGAACTCCAAGGAAATTAATTTCTTTACTAGCTTTTTTGATTGCTCCAATATCTGGAGTTGTACCTAATACTCCAGTAGTAGCATCTTTGTTACCTTTAATTGAAAGTTGGTGTGAGCGAAGAAATATATCACCATCAAAAGTTTTATTACCTCTTTCTTTTGCTACTTTACTCGGTGGCACTTTAACATTATTAGGTAGCTCAGTAAATCTTCTCGTAAGTGATATTAGTCAACAATTAGGTTATGGAGGTTTGGAATTATTTAGTTTGACTTCAATAGGGATTCCTGTATGGCTTATAGGTACAACCTATATGATTCTAGTTTCTGATGTGCTTTTGCCAGATAGAGGAAGAGATAAGGAATTTATTAAGAATGGTGATTTGAATATATACTTTACTGAAGTTACTATTCCCTCTACTTCAGAATTAGTTGGACAATCTGTCAGAAATAGTAGATTGCAAAGACGATTTGACGTTGATGTTTTGGAATTGCAACGAAATGGAAAAGTTATTCTTCCACCTTTGGCTGATAGAAAGATTGAACCGGATGATAGATTAATAATCCGAGTTACAAGGGCAGACTTATTTAGGCTTCAGCAGGAACATACCATAGTGTTAGGTGAAAACAAAACATCTTTCGATGGAGCTAATGTTTTCTCAGATGATGAAGGAACTAAGACCTTTGAAGCCCTTTTGCCAGCTGGCTCAACGCTTGCTGGTGCAAGTTTGAGAGAATTAAGATTTAGGCAGCGTCATAATGCAACAGTTTTGGCACTAAGAAGAGGTCAACAAACTGTTCAGGAGAGATTAGGCCAAGCTGTTTTAAGGGCTGGAGATGTTTTATTATTGCAAGCACCGTTAGATTCAATAAGAGGTTTGCAAGCTAGTAATGATTTACTTATTTTAGATCAATTCGAAGATGATTTACCTTTCTTGATAAAAAAACCTATATCTATTGGAATTGCAATAGGAATGGTGGTTTTGCCTTCGGTTTCTAATATTCCATTAGTAGGTTCAGTTCTTTTAGCAGTCATTGCTATGGTTGCTTGTGGATGTTTAAGACCTGCAGAGATAAAAAAATCCATTAGGTTAGACGTCATTTTATTGTTGGGATCTTTATCATGCTTTAGTGTGGCTATGCAAGTAACAGGATTAGCAGATTTAATTGCTATCAATCTAAACTTTGCCCTTAATGGAATGCCTCTGTATTTTGCACTAGTCTTAATTTTTGTATCGACAGTTATTCTTACACAATTTATAAGTAATGCTGCTTCGGTTGCTTTGATTTTGCCAGTTGCTATTGAATTCTCGAATGTTTTAGGGATTTCACCAAGTGCTTTAATAATGCTTGTTTTATTTGGTGCAAGTCAATCTTTCTTGACTCCAATGGGTTATCAAACAAATTTAATGGTTTATGGACCTGGAAGATATAAGTTTTTTGATATCGCAAAATACGGAGCTGGATTAACACTTATAATTTCTTTTACAGTACCAGCATTGATAATTATAAATTACAGGTAATATCGTGAAATTCACAAGTAAGGTTTATAAGTTAAAAGATGCTTACAAAAAACTATCTGTTCCTCAATTTACTCTTGTTACAGGCTTATTTATTATTTGCCTTGGAACTTTAATTTTGAGTTCTCCATTATGTTCATCTTCAAAGGTTGGCTTGTGGGAAGCATTTTTTACATCTACTTCTGCTATTACAGTAACTGGTTTAACCATAATAGATATTGGTGATGATTTAAATTTCTTTGGCCAGGTTATCTTGGCTTTTATGCTTTTATCGGGTGGTCTAGGATTAATGGCTATTACAACATTTTTACAAGGTTTTGTTGTAAAGGGGACTAAGCTAAGAACTAGATTAGATAAAGGAAAGACTCTAGATGAATTTGGAGTTGGAGGAATTGGTCGCACTTTTCAAAGCATTGCTATTACAGCGATTAGTATTATATCCTTAGGCGCAATTGTTTTATATGCTTTTGGATTTGTAGACATTCAAAATAATTGGGAAAGACTATGGTCCTCGATTTTTCACAGCATATCTGCATATAATAATGCAGGATTTTCTTTAAGTTCAAATAGTCTCCAAGACTATAGAACAAATTATTTGGTGAATAGTGTTTTTATTTTTCTCATTGTTATGGGTGGATTAGGATGGCGTGTTATTGATGATATTTGGAGCAATAAAAAAAACCTTTCTTATAAAAAATTAAGCCTTCATTCCAGACTAGTTATTAGGACAAGTTTGTCGCTAATCTTATTTGGATCATTAGGATTCTTTATCACTGAATCATTGCTTAATAGTCAATTTTTTAATGATTTGAATTTGTTTGAAAGGTTATTGTCATCAATTTTTGAGACAGTAAGTGCAAGAACTGCCGGCTTTACAAATTATCCAATCTCCTTGAAATCTATATCAGATACTGGATTATTGTTATTAATGACTTTGATGTTTATTGGAGCAAGTACTGGAGGTACTGGTGGAGGCATAAAAACCACTACATTTATTGCTTTAATGGCTGCAACTAGATCAACTTTAAGAGGTCAGAAAGATGTAATTATTAGCAATAGATTAATTTCAGATAAAGTTATTCTAAAGGCAGTTGGAATCACAGTTGGATCTTTGCTTTTTGTTCTTTTAATGGCAATGTTGCTTAGTACAACAAATACGTTTGTTAAGAGAGAATCTTTCACATTCCTAGAAATTCTGTTCACTTGCATATCTGCATTTGCAACTGTTGGTTTTGATATTGGTTTAACTGCAAAATTAAATCATTTTGGTCAATTTATTCTTATTGTCGGAATGTTTGTGGGCAGACTTGGAATCCTTTTACTTTTAAGTGCACTTTGGCAGGCTCTTTATAAGAGTAGAATAGATAGACAAAAGAGAATTGGCTATCCTAGGGCTGATCTTTATGTTTAGGATTGACTAAGTTTTATTATGGCTGATTGGTGGCAGTGGTCTCAAAAGAGAGAAAAAGAAGCACTCACTTTTGCAGTTGTTGGCGTTGGAAGATTTGGAACTGCTGTTTGTAGAGAACTCATAAGTAATGGTGCAGATGTTTTGGCTGCAGATTATTCGGAAAAAGCTATTGATGATTTGAGACAATTGGAACCTTCAATAGAAGCAAGAGTTGTTGATTGTACTGATGAAGAGTCTATGAAGGAATCTGGAATACTCGAGATGAATACTGTTGTAGTAGGTATAAGTGAACCTATTGAAGCAAGTATAACTACGACACTTATTGCTAAAGATAGTGAAGGCAGCAAAGTGAAAAGAGTAATAGCAAGAGCTACGAGTGATTTGCACGAAAAAATGTTAAAAAGGGTAGGTGCAGACAAAGTTGTCTTCCCTTCCAGAATGCAAGGAGAGAGATTAGGTTTAGAACTAGTTAGACCAAATCTAATTGAAAGATTGGAACTCGATAACCAAACTGGTATAGATGAAATAACTGTTCCAGAAGAATTTATTGGAAGATCTTTAAGAGATTTGAATTTGAGGAAAAATTATTTAGTTAATGTACTTGCAGCAGGACCTGCTGAAGAGTTAACAGTTAATCCTCCAGCAAAATATATTTTGGAAAGAGGAAATATTTTGGTAGTAATGGGAAAAACTGCAGATTTACAGAAATTGCCTCAAAAATAATTATTTTTAATCAGATTTTTTATAGTATCTAATCCTTTGAGGAGCTCTTTTTAATCTTTTAACACTTTGTTTTTCAAGTTCGTTTCTAAATCTATCAGTATTTAAATTATTTTCTGAAACAGTTGATTTACTTTCTTTTTCGAAATATTTTTTTATTCCTTCTTGTATTAACACTTTTGCCATATTACTAACTGTTCTAGATTCATTATTAGCCAAAATAGTTAATTGCTCACATATTAATTCTGGAAGAACTACTTGAATTCTTGGGGATTTAGGCTTCCCATTAGTTGAGTTTTGGCGGGTAGCCATGAGTCAAAGTTGATAACTGTTACTTATTAGTATACACAGTTAGTCAAGGATACTATCTTTGTGTATATTATTAATAAGGAAATTTATGTCCGTATCAATTAATTGTTTTATTGTCCTATGAAAAATTCAAGAAAAATTGATTCTCCTAAAAGGTCGATAATTGATAAACCGAAAAAAAGATTAGTCAATTCTGATTCTCACGATAATGAAAATAGTGACGTTTTGGTATCAGCCGTAATTAGCCCATATTTGTTAACTCATCTTCACCATATTCTTCAGCAGTCTGAGTATTATGCCCAAAAAGATGGTAGAAAATCTCACGCAGCTAATTTTGCGAAACTAAGAAAAGTTTTATGTTTAGACGCGAGAAGTATGGCAGATGCTTCTGCAAAAGAGATAAATGATTCGGATAATGAGTTATCTTTTAATAAATATAATGAACAAAATGTAGCTTGAAGTAATAATCTATTAATAAATAGATTTTAAAAACATGTCCAGTAATGCTGAAAAGCTTTATAAGTTAATAGCCAACGATTCCAAAAAGAAAAAAAGTTTGTTTATGGTTGCCCTAACTAATCCCAAAAAAGCTTTAGATAAAATATGCGATATTGGAAACGAGTTAAATATTTCTGTGACTAAAGAAGAGGTTATTGAATATTTGAGTACTATTGATGATGAGGCAACTAAAATGTGGTTAATTAAGGCTCGAGGAGGTCTTTAGGAAAAGGTTTCGAATAATTATTATTTGGATTAGGAATAGGCTTTATTCTTTTGTTGTAGCCACCTCCACCGGCCAAAGTCCAAAAAAACCAGTAACTTGGAATCGCAAGAGCTGCAGCTATGAAAATCACTACAATTTGTTCTATTCTTTTCATGACTTAATTTTATTCCACAAAATATTTTTTAGTAAATAAGCCACAGATTTTGTAAATTCTATTTTTAAGACAGTGATAAGATTTGAAAGTGTAAGCAAAATTTATTCTACAGATGTTGTTTTAAAAAATATTAATTGGGAGATTAAGAAAGGGGAGAAAGTTGGCTTAGTTGGTTCTAATGGTGCAGGTAAATCAACCCAATTTAAGATTTTAATTGGAGAGGAAGAGCAAACTAGTGGAACGATTATCAAAGAGGGAAATCCTAAAATTGCCCACTTAAAACAGGAGTTTGATTGTAATTTGAATTTTTCAGTGAGACAAGAATTAGAAAGTTCTTTTAAAGATATACAAATTGTTGCCATTAAACTTTTAGAAATTGAGAATAAAATGAAATCGTTGGATATAAAAAAAAATTCCGATGAACTCGAAATAGTTGTAAATAAACTCTCGAAATATCAAGCAAAATTTGAAGCGTTAGGTGGTTATAAAATGAAATCTGATGTAGAAAAAATATTACCAAAATTAGGCTTTTCTTTAGAAGATGCTGATAAATTAGTTGGCAATTTTTCAGGTGGTTGGCAGATGAAAGTTGCACTTGGAAAAATAATCTTACAAAAACCTGATTTACTTTTACTGGATGAACCAACCAATCATTTAGATTTAGATACTATTTTCTGGCTGGAAGAATATCTATCTTCGCTTAAGATTGCAGTTATTATAATTAGCCATGATAGATATTTCTTAGATAAATTATGTAAAAAAATAATTTTTGTAGATAGAGGAACATCTGAAATTTATAATGGGAACTACTCGTTTTTTGTCGAACAGAAATCTTTAAATGAAGAATCACAAAATAAGGCATATCAATTGCAACAAAAAGAAATTGAGTTACAGAAGAGGTATATAGATAGATTTAGAGCTAGTGCAACTAGAAGTTCTCAAGCAAAAAGTAGAGAAAAACAATTAAAAAAGATTTCAAAAATTGAGGCTCCTACTGCAAAATCAAAAAGTCCTGTTTTTAATTTTCCAGAGTGTCCTCGCTCAGGAAAATTAGTTCTAAATATAAAAAATTTGTCTCATAGTTTTGACGATAAAATTCTTTTTTTAGATATTAATTTAAAGATTTCTTCGGGAGAGAAAATAGCAATATTGGGACCTAATGGCTGTGGTAAATCAACATTGCTTAAATTTATTATGAAAAAAATATCTCCTGAAATTGGAGAAATTAATCTTGGTAAACATAATATTGTTACTAGCTATTATGAACAGAATCAGGCTGAAGCACTTTCACTAGACGAAAAGGTTATTGATTTAATATGTAAAAAGTCTCCTGAATGGTCACAAAAAAAAGTAAGAACATTTTTAGGAGGTTTTGGCTTTCAAAATGAAACTGTTTTTAAATATATTAAACAACTCAGTGGTGGAGAAAAGGCAAGATTAGCATTGGCGCTCATGATTATTAAGCCTAGTAATTTTCTTCTTTTGGACGAGCCTACTAATCATTTAGATCTCCAATCTAAGGAAAACTTAGAATTAGCAATAAAAAATTATAAAGGTTCATTATTAATCATTTCTCATGATCGGTATTTTATTTCAAGGGTTGCAAATAGAATTGTCGAAATTAAAGATTCAAAGTTATTTTCATATAATGGTAATTACGAATATTTTTTAGAAAAAACTCAAAGCCATAATAAGATTTGATTACTTTTACTAAAATTTACATTTGGCTAAGTAAGATCACTCATTTATCTTTACATAGTTTACCGTCCTTGATTAATCTTAAAAATACATAAATAAGTTTTAATAATTTAAATGAAAAATTACGATTTCCAAGAAAAAAATATTCAAATTTCTGATCCTATTGAAAGTTATTTTGAATGCATTACTTCCTGTGATATAAGGGATGGTAGATGTATTTCTAGTTGTGTGGAAATACTTAAACAGAATGATAATTAAATCTTTTAGTTATTTTGTAGATTAGTTATATCAGTTGGTATTACTTTTAATTTAATAAATTGATTTCTACGCTTTATTAATATATTAACTTGTTTATAGATACCATTTTTACTTATTTGGTCAATAACGTCTGACGCGGTTTGAATATCTTTATTGCCTACTTTTATTAAAATATCATCTATCTTGATTCCACTTTTTTCTGCTGGACTGTTCGGTACAACATATCCAACTTTTACGACATTATTTTTTTTCTCAGAATTACTTTCTTCTATTAGGCTAATCCCAATCATAGGATGTATTACTTTTCCATTTTTGATAAGTTGATATGCAATTTCTTTAGCTTTATTAATTGGAATTGCGAAACTCAAACCCGCTCCAGGACCTGATCTTATTAAGGTATTAATGCCAACTACTTCTCCATAGCTATTCAAAAGTGGACCTCCAGAATTGCCAGGATTGATAGCAGCATCTGTTTGTATCAGTTCAAGTTTTTTATCATATATCCCTAATTGATTAACATTTCTATTTAGATTACTGATAATACCTAGTGTAACTGTGTTTTCCAGTCCGAATGGATTTCCAACTGCTATAGCCCAATCACCAACTTTAATCTTTGAAGAATCGCCCAATTTTGCTTTTGGCCAAGGTCCTTTTCCGTCAATTTTTAGCACAGCTAAATCAGTAAAAAAGTCTTGTCCAACAAGTTTTGCGTTTAATTTTTTGCCATTGGTTAAGCCAACAATCACCTTATCTGATCCATTCACGACATGAGCATTGGTCATTACAAGTCCATCTGCAAATATAAATCCACTTCCTTGGTTTTGCTCTATCCTTGGTCGGTTGTCATTAGGTAAATCTAATCCAAAAAACCTTTCAAAATATGGGTCTAGAAATATTTGAGAATTTCTAGGAAATTTTCTTTTTTTAACATATCTTTGAGTATCAATTGTCACCACTGCTGCGCCGGTTCTTTCCACGGCTTTAGTTATGAAAGATTTGTTTGAATATAAATTAACTTCATTAATTTTTGGTTTACTTAGAGGTTCAGATATTACTTTTGCAGGAATTGTATTGCCTATTGTAATTAATGAGGCAAGAAGTAATAGCTTTTGGAGGTATCTTTTCAATTTTGATTTTTTATATATTTCGAGATATTTATACATTGTAAAAATGTATTTTAAATATAACTACTAATTAGGTTAATTGAATCTAGAGAAAAATTTATTATCTAAAAATAGCTAAATTTCTTTTTTTCGGGCTATGATATTAAACATATAACCAACTAATTTATAAGTTCGATGACTATTTTATTTCCAATCTTATATTCTGCGGCCTTAACTTATTTAGTTTGGAAAGCTTTTAAAGTAATGTCTAACGGTTGGGGTATATCGGATAACAAAAATAAAAGTTTCAGTGCTTCTAGTTTTAAACAAAAAAAGTATACAATACATCCAGAGCTTTTAGATAAATCAGGTAACTTAACAGAGGAGGAGCTATTAACGGTAAGATTTTCGAATGACAATGACTCTACATTAGAAGAAAAAGGTTCAACAACTGATTAATCAAATTACATATAAGGAAAAAAATTGGAATTAAGAACAAAAATTGTTTCAGCGGTAATAAGATCCCTAAAGTTACCTCCAAGGTTTCGTTTAAAAATGGTTAAAGAAGATCCAGTAAGACTTGAACTAAGTCTTACTCCTTCTTACGGTAAAAATCCAGTTATTGTTGGCATAGTTGAATCTTTAGACTTAGTTGCGCGAAGAGATAGAGAAGGTAGATTACCCAGAGATCTCCAGGGTACTTGGGACTGGACTGTAAGGCATGGAAAAGTCAGTACTGGCGGTTGGAATCCTATGTTAAAAGAAGCATTGCAAACAATGTTTGATACAGGTTTGCCAGCCATTGTATATGAAGAATTAACTGGAGATGAGTATCGACCTGTTGATGGCGTAAGACATGTTAAATAAATAACTTTTATTTATCATAAATACTTCCTTAAAACGTTAAAATAATTTGATAGACAATATAGTTAATCATGAATAATGACAATCAACCAAGATTTGGCTTCGTAAATTTTGCAGAAACATGGAATGGCCGTATGGCAATGATGGGTATTTTGATTGGTCTTGGTACTGAATTAATTACTGGACAAAGTATACTTCGACAAATTGGAATAGGTTAGTATTTTAATTTACCTCTTCTGCATTTACTTCAATGGTACTTTCACTTGGATTTTTATCAAATTGATTGTTAATACTGATATTTTCTAGATTTGCCCCACAATTCATGCAGGTTTCACTTAATCCGAAGGATATAGAACCACAATTATGACATTGATTAATTTTTGATTTGTAAGAGTTAAAACCTATAAATACTAAAATTACCAAAAGTAGAGGAATTAAAAATAATAACAGTAGGATATTACCGAGTAAACTTATGAAAAAGTTTATACCAAAAATTGGAATAACTATAAGTGCGATTAGTGAGTATGTAAGAAGATTTTTATTAGCTTTAAGAAAATAATTCATCTTAGTTATTGTTATTTATAATTTCTTTTTTTATTCATTAAAGTCATACTAGCAATAACTACACTCCAGCATTGTCCAAAATATAAAATCACACCTAATAGCCATACCCACAAAGTAAGTACAAGAAAACCTCCAATAAAACCATATGCTTGAAATCGTGCTCCAAGTGAGAGAATACTTTTACTTACTGCTAGGTTCAAAGTAGTTAGGCCGATTCCAATAAGAAAAGATCCAGGTAAAAGTGGTTTCAATGGAACTTTTCGACTGGGTAAGAGAGCTTGTAATAAAAGAGCCATTAAAGAAAATCCGATTAGTGGTATTGCAAACTGACCAACTTGTAATAACGGCAACTTTAAGAATAAATCAGAAATAAGATTATTAGATTTTGAAAGATTTTCTAAAACGTTACTTGGGATCATCCTAAGATTGGCACTAATCTGATCTAGTACCATTAAAAAACCAATAAAGAATACTATTAAAAAGGCTTCAACTCTATTTCTGAGAAACCTCGAAGCTTGGACTCTCCAAGCAGCATTTACTTTTTTTGAAGGAATTTCGTCTTCCCAAAGCCTATCCGAACCTCTTTGAAGAGATAGATATGCATTTCCTGCTGTAAAAAGCAAAAACATAGCCCCTAGAATACCTGCCCCAAAACCTTGATCTATCAAATTAAATAATGTTGTTTCTACTAACTCAACTACTGAGGGAGGTAAAAGCTGAGCAGCAATAGCAATTATTTGTTGATCTAATCCTTCTTGTTTTCCTAGAAACCATGAAGCTATTGAAAGAGAAATTAGAAGAATAGGAAAAAATGATTGAAGTGTGTAGTATGCAAATGCAGCGCTTAAATCAACACAATCAGATTTGCTCCATCGCTCACAAGCTCCCCATAAACTTTTTAATATCCATGTTGAACTTCGCTGCATATTAATTTTCTTCAAATATTTTATTTATTTACTTATTTTTTATTGTATCTGATTAAGAAATTTTTCAAGTAATTATTGATTTATCATGCAATTATTTTTTCAATAATAAATTGCCCCATGGCTTTAAAATTTCAACTTTTTCTATAGATCTACAAGCGATTAATGGAAAATTAACATTGCTCATGTCTTCTCCTGAAACTAAATTTAAAGGATTTGTTTCTAACCACTCTATAGAACAATTGAGTTCTTCTAATAGCAGCCAGGCTGCTGCAATATCCCATATCTTAGGGGTTGATTCTATTGCTCCGAAAGTTTGTCCCATCGCTACACTTGTAAGATTTAAACTCGATACACCTAAGAGTCTTATTTTGCCTGGAAATACTGAGTTTGGTTTTTTTTGTAAAATTTTTATTGATCTACTACATAAAGAAATGCATTCACTTTGACGATTAGTTTGGCTAGGATCGATTTTCTTGTTATTTAACCAAACCCCTTTACCTTTAATGGATACAAACTTTTTTTTCAATGTAGGAATTATTAAAAAAGAAGATTGTGGTTTACCATCAACGAACCTTGCTACAGATATAGACCAGTAAGGAATACCGGCAGCAAAATTTGTTGTCCCATCGAGTGGATCGACCACCCAGTAAGCTTTTGAATTTGGAATTAACTTTTGCCCTTCTTCACTAAGGACGCCCTCACCTGGAGCTATTGAAGCTAAGCCATCTACGATTGTTTTGTCACTCCATAAATCACAACTTGTTAATAATGATCCATCTGCTTTATTGCGGGCACTAATATTTCCAAAATCTTTTGATTGACCTTGACTAACCAATTCAAATAAAGAATCTAATTCACTTAGTTGCTTATTAGTTAAATTTGGTGGATTCATTTTTATATATTGCAAATAGACTCTGTATCCTTAATTTTAGTATTATTCTTATCTAAACAATTTTTACTTTTATCAAGGAAAGTTAATCTTTCTAATTCATCTATGTTCAGGTTGTAATTATATATTGCATTAATATTTTTTGCTTTAGCATTACTTAATTCACTTTGCCGAATAAGAACATCTTTTAGAGTTGATATTCCAACATCATATCTAAGTCTGGAAAGCCTTACAGACTCTTTGCTAGATTTAATTTCTTTAAGAGAAGAGATTATTTTTTCTTCATTTAATTTAAGGTTTAAATAAGCTTTACTAATACTTGTTGTTAAAACATTTTTTAGATTTTCATAAGCATATTTTTCGGCTTCTGCATCTGCTATTTTTGATTTGTAGGAGTTCTTATTTTGTCCGCCATCAAAAATACTCCATGCAAAATTTAGACTTATGGTATTTGTATAATTAGATCCAGATTTTTCAGAGTCGATATTAGTTGCTAAAGAGTCACCCTTCGTAAATGTACTAGATAATGAATTACTGATATAAATATTTGGCTTATTTTGAGCTAAAAAGCTCTCTGCTTGGCTCTTTTTGTTTGATTTTTGAAGAATAAGGTTTTTTAATGAAATATTTTTATCCAAACCTTCATTAATATTTTTATTCAATTTATGATT
>QCEG01000025.1 GCA_003278535.1 Prochlorococcus sp. AG-355-N18 | reverse complement strand
GATAAAATGTCAGATCAAAAATTAAATAATCACTTAAAAACGGCTGATAAATTTTTAAGAGATATTCAATAAATTAAGAATAATAAACTACAGTTGTCTTTGAAAAATTAAAAGAATATTATGTTAGGAAGAAATATGAAGTACGGATGTTAACTTAGAAAAAATTAGATTTATCTAATGGAAATTGGAACACTTTTTTTAAAAAGTAATTCGACGGGAATCATCACTTTTACTGAACTAGATTGGATAACTACCCATCAATCTAATTACACTAGGTTGGAGGAATCTATAGCAATTAAATTAGGCAGAATGCTTGATGCAGGATCTATCAATATTGGTTGCCGTTTGAAATCCTGAATATTTTTTATTTTAATAAAGAAGTATCAAAAAGAGAAAAAAATATTTTTTCGTGAAAGAATCCACTCTTTAAATATCTTTCTTTTTTTAGGATTTAATCTTTCACTTATTTCTATCTTAGGTTTTATTTGGTTTAATTCTGCAATTGAAAAAGTAGTTTAAATTTTTAAATTTTTTGTATATTATAGTTATCTTTAAAAAATTAATTAAATTTTGAGCATAGGATATTTACAAAGAAAGGCAGCTTGGGAAATTTTATTAAAAGTTAGTTCGGGTGATTTTTCTGATCATGCTCTTGAAAAGGTTTTAAAAAATTATCAATTTAATCCTCTTGATATAGCTTTTATTACGGAATTATCTTTTGGATGCATAAGGTATAGAAAATTTCTTGATCTTTGGACGGATCATACATCAAAAATTACTCATAAAAAGCAGCCTCCAAAGTTAAGATGGCTTCTACATATAGGTTTGTATCAACTATTGAAAATGGATAAAATCCCATTTCCTGCTGCTATTTCAACCACTGTTGAAGTAGCTAAAAAAACAGATTTAAATGGTTTAGCGGGAACTGTAAATGCGATATTGAGAAATGCATCAAGAAAATTAGAACAAAAAATCTTTCCGGAATTATCTTCTGATAGAAAAGAAAGAATTTCATATCTTGAATCATTTCCATTATGGCTTGTGAAGGATCTTTATAAATGGGTTGGCAATAGCGAGGGTGAAAATATCATTAAGGCATTTAATAAAAAACCATCAATTGATTTGAGAATTAACCAATTAAAAATTAATTTAGATAATTTTTTGAAAGTACTTCATGAAAATAATATTGATGCTGAAATTATTAATGATTTACATAATGGAATTACTTTAAAATCTAATCCAAGATCTATAAAAAATTTACCAGGATATAGTGATGGACTTTGGACAATTCAAGATAGATCTTCTCAGTGGATAGCACCTCTCTTAAATCCAAAAGAAGGTGAAAAGATTTTAGATGCTTGTGCAGCTCCAGGAAGTAAGTCTACCCACCTTGCAGAATTAACAAATGATAGTGCTGAAATCATTGCTGTAGATAGATCAGCAAAAAGATTGAAAATACTGCAATCAAATTTAGAAAGGTTAAATTTGAAATCTGTTAATACCCTTAAGGCTGATGCTACGAGTTTGATTGAATTAAATCCTAAGTTTATATCTTATTTTGATAAGATTTTATTAGATGCTCCATGTTCAGGCATTGGAACTCTTTCCAGAAATCCAGATTCTAGATGGTCTTTAAGTAAAGAAAAAATAAAATCTTTAACTTTATTGCAGGAAAAACTTTTGGATAGTATTTTCCCTCTTTTGAAAAAAGATGGCACTTTAGTTTATTCAACTTGTACTATTTGTCCCGATGAAAATAATCTATTAATTGAACGATTTATTAAAAAAAACAAAACTTTAAAATTGGTTAGCCAAAAGCAAATTTTACCTAGCTTGGATTATCCTGGTGATGGATTTTACTCTGCAATCATTTCTTATAAATCTTAAAAATATAATTTATTTTTTAATTGGAATTTTATAAATTTCAGATATGAACTTCTTCCATAAATAAGCTGCATTACCACTAGATAATGCAGATTCCTTATTATCGTCGTAACCTATCCAGATCCCTGTTGTAAGGTTATCAATGGAACCAATAAACCAGAGATCTTTATTTCCATCAGATGTTCCTGTTTTCCCATAAATTTTCTTTCCTTTTATTGAGGCTGCTTTTGAAGTGCCTTCTTTTACAGATTTTTTAAGAAGTTTATTTATTTTCTTGTTTATTTTTAAATCTAATATTTTCTTGGAAATAGATTTGTTTTCCCAAATAGGCTTTTTTTTAAATGATTCTATTTTTTCTATGATTTCAGGGCTTTGAATCTTACCATTATTGTTTATTGCAGAATATGCATTTGTGATGTTTAAAAGATTATCTCCGTATGAGCCAATAGCTAATGATAGGAATTCCTCAAACTCTTGCTTGTAACCTAGTCCAAATGAATTCGCTAAATTAATAATATTTTTTAAGCCGATTTTTTTTGTTATTGATATTGGAACGATATTTGATGAACTTTTAAATGATTCAATCAAAGATATTGAACCTCGATAGTCTTCTGAAAAATTTTTTGGGCAATAACTTCCCCAGCATGTTGGTAAGTCTTCAAATTTATCGCTTAATTTTATTCCTTCTATTAACGCAGCAGTATAAGGGATTATTTTAAAAGTAGAACCTAAAGGTCTTACAGATGAAATCACTCTATTGTATTCATTAATTGATGGATGTTTGCTGGTTATCATTGTCCTAATTAGTCCTGTGTTTGATTCGATAGATACCAGAGCAAATTCAAGTTCTTTAGGCCCAGCATATCTTGCTATTTGTTGACCTTTTTCTTGCCAATCTTTTTTTATAGAAGATTTAATTCTTAAAAACTTATAATCATTGTTACTTCCTATTCTTTTATCTGTTTCCTGAAGAATAAATTTAATTAGTAATTTATCATCTAAAAAATTATCAGCTGTTTGATAATTTAATTTTATTTTTTCTTTAATAGCCTTATTCTTATTTGCAAGAGAAATATATCCATCAACATACATTGATTCAAGAACTTTATTTCTATTTTTGATAGCTAGTTCTAAATTTTGATAAGGTGAATAAATTGATGGAGCTGGAGCTAATCCTGCAATTAATGCGATCTCTGATAATGTCAATTCTTCTATAAATTTTCCAAAATAAACCTGGGCAGCCTCGTTTATCCCATATGCTCCTGATCCTAGATAAATATTATTTAAATATAATTTTAAAATTTGATTTTTGTTATATCTAATTTCAAGTATGAGTGATATAAATATTTCTTTGATTTTTCTTTGAAAACTTAAATCATTATTTAGAAAAAGTAATCTAGCAACTTGTTGTGTAATCGTACTTCCTCCCTCTCTAACATAACCACTTCTAATATTTTGAATAAGGGCACGTGAAATACTTTTTAAATCTATTCCATTATGTTTATAAAATCTTTTATCCTCAGAAGATACAAAAGAATGTTTAAGAAAAAATGGAATTTTATGATGACTATTATCTATTTCAAATTTGGGGCTTAATTTGCTTAGTATCTTATTATCAGAAGATGATATTACATAAGAATATTTGGTTTCCCGAGACTTTTTATTTTTAGATACGTCAAATTTTAAGGTACTAAATATTAGACTAAAAAAATAAAAAGATATTCCAGAAAAAATTAATATTGGAATAATTAAAACAAAAGATTTGAATTTAATCTTTTGCACCTTAAGCAACTAAAAAACTATGTCCTATCGCTAAAGCTGTAACTAACATTCCAGTTATAAGGAACGGTTGGGCACTTGCTTGATATTTGACATCAAACTTTAGAGGATCTCTTAGTAACCACATATCTTGAAATGTAATTTGTGGAATTACCAATAAAACCAAAATTACAGAGGCTAAATGTTGACCAATAATGACTAATACTACAACCATTGCTAATTGAAAAATATCAATCAGTCCTGCACTTATTCTACTTGCATTTTTAATTCCAAATACTACTGGTAGAGACTTCAAGCCTAACTTTGAGTCTCCTTCAACACTTTTGAAATCATTAATAACAGCAATTCCAAGTCCTGAGAGGCTATAAGCAAGTGTTAGTATCGCCGTCACGATTGTTAATTTCCCAAACAAGGCTTGTCCTGCCCACCAAGGTAAAGCTATATAAGATGCTCCTAATGCATAATTTCCAAGCCAACCATTCTGTTTTAATTTGAGTGGTGGAGCAGAATATATATAACTAACAAAGGAACCTCCTAATGCCAAAAGTAAGACGGAGGGGAAGCTGTGCTTAGCATATATATCCAATAAAAAAGCAACTATTAAACCCGCTATAAGTAATACCCAGATTTGTATTTTTACATCTTTAATTGAAATTTTCCCAGAAGGAATTGGTCTATTTGGTTCATTAATTGCATCAATTTCTTTATCAAAAAAATCATTTATGGTTTGGGTATAACCAGCCAGAAGCGGTCCACTCATCAACATACATGCTAATGAAGCTAGAACATTACTAAATGTCCATTCAAAATTGCCACTTGCAGCTGCTCCACAAATAACTCCCCATATCAAAGGGATCCACGTTATTGGTTTCATTAACTGTATACGGAGTTTCCATATACTCGATGTTTCAGAGGCACCCTTAATTCCTAATAGTTGTTTTGGATCATTCACTTTACTCTTTAACCTTTCTCAATTTCTTCTGGGAAAAACCAATTTTGCTCACCATTCTGAAATTTTGCGGTGATTCCTATACTTCTGCCGTCCGTCATTTTATAGCCTGTAATAACGGCTTTAGGACTCGAGGATATTTGATCGATTAATTTAGCTGGTAGTCTATCTTTTACTTTGTTAATGTTAATTTTGATTTTACTACCGATTTTAGGTAATAAGTTTGTTTCAGCCATAAGAGGTAAAATGGAAGCTATTATGCAAGATTAACAGCATTTGGACAATTTTTACTAAAATGGTAGCTCTTCGTTTAATTCCTTGTTTAGATGTCGCCCATGGCAGAGTGGTTAAAGGTGTAAATTTTGTTAACTTGAGAGACTCAGGCGATCCGGTTGAATTAGCTTGTAGGTATTCTGATGAAGGCGCTGATGAATTAGTTTTCTTAGATATTAGAGCTAGTATAGAAAATAGAAATACATTAGTTGATCTTGTCTCTAGGACCGCAAAATCAGTAAAAATCCCATTTACAGTAGGCGGAGGAATAGATTCTGTTTCTTCAATTAATGATCTTTTAAGAGCTGGAGCGGACAAAGTAAGTTTGAATTCTTCTGCTGTTAGAAATCCAGATTTAATTTCTAAAAGTTCTAGAGAATTTGGCACTCAATGTATTGTGATAGCAATTGATGCGAAAAGAAAAGTTAATAAGACAGATGAATGGGAGGTATATGTAAAAGGAGGGAGAGAATCTACTGGAATAGATCTATTAAGTTGGGCAAAGAAAGTTGAGGAGTTAGGTGCAGGGGAAATTTTGCTCACTTCAATGGATGGTGATGGCACGCAGAATGGATATGATTTACATCTGACTGAATCTGTTGCCAATATTGTTAACATCCCAGTGATTGCTTCTGGAGGAGCAGGTTGTTTAGAAGATATCTATGATGTTTTCAATGAAGGCAGGGCATCTGCTGCACTTTTGGCATCATTACTTCATGATAAGAAACTTTCTTTAAGAGAAATAAAGACTTTCCTCCTCGAAAAAAAACTTCCAATTAGACCATATGAATAAAAAATTTAATTTAATACCAAAAAGTAATTAGTTAAAACTTTAAAAATGAAATTCACAAAAACTATCGAAGTCAAAAATATATTTAATAGAATTTCTCATAAATATGACTTTTTAAATAATCTATTAAGTTTTGGGCTGCACAGATTATGGAAAAGGAAATTAGTTAATTTATTGGCACCTTTAAATGGTGAAGATTGGGCTGATTTATGCTGTGGAACTGGAGATTTAGCATTCTTAATTTCTGAGAGAGTTAGTCCAAGGGGTTCAATTACTGGGATTGACAGTGCAGTGGATATCTTAAATATTGCAAAAAAAAAATCAGAGCTAAAAAAAAATAAATTTATTAAGTGGGAAATTAAAGATGTATTAGAAATTAATGATTATTCAAAAAATTTTGATGGGATTTGCATGTCATATGGACTTAGAAACTTAAATAATGTTGAAGAAGGAATAAAAAAAGTTTTTGATCTTTTGAAGGATAATGGAAGGGCAGGATTTTTGGATTTTAATCACTCAACAAGAAATTCTTTATCTAATATTTTTCAGAAAATTTATTTAAGAGTAATTGTAGTAACAATTTCGCGGCTTTTTAATTTAGGTCCAGAGTACGAATATATTGAAAAAAGTATTAGTAATTTTCCAAAGAAAAATGAGCTTATAAATATTGCTAAGGAAGTTGGATTTAAAAAAGCTGAATATAGGACTATTTGGGGGGGGCAAATGGGAATACTAATTTTAGTTAAATAAAGAATTTAGCCTTTTATTTTTCTCCAACAAAAAGAACACTTTCCCCATCTTTTGATTTCGCCCTCAGGAGTAGGGGAATTACAAAGAGTACAAATGCACATATTATTTTGACTGATTCTGCTTGGATGCTTTGCCCAAACTATCTTTGCATTAGTAGCTTTGATATTTTTATTTTTAATTTCATAATTTTGTATTATTTTTATTTCATTCAAAGTTATTCCAATTTTTTCTATTCTCTCTTTTAATTTATGCTTGTTATAGATTAAAGCTTGGCGCCACTGTGGATGATTTACTGCAATAGTAAGTATTTTTTTTTCAATATTTAATGGTTTACATTCTTGAAATAGTTCTAATCCGATTAAGTTCTTCCAGTTTTCGTTGATTTTAGAGAGTTTATCTAAGTCTCCGCATGATTTTTTGAAATTATCAAGACAATTTTTTAATAGATGTGGATTCCTTCTATTCACTATTGGCAAATACTTTTTGTCCAATTTGTAAAATTTGCTTATTAAGACTAAAGTTAATCTAATCTTTAAAAAGATGCTCGTTGTTTTAATAAAAAATTTGTGAAAGTTATTGGACCTGCAGCTAAGACAGTTTTTTATTTAAAAAAAATTCAAGGTCAATATCCAACCTGGACACTTCATTACAAAATAAAATGTAAAAGTACCGAAAATGAGCTAACAAACTTTTTTGAATATTCTGAAATAAAGAAAAATCAGCCTTTAGCTATAATCGCAAGAGAACAGTTCTCAGGAGTTGGCCAAAACTCAAAAACTTGGATTTCACCAAAAGGCGGGATTTGGTTAAGTGCAGCTTACCCAATATTTTCAAAAGAATTTGAATATCAAATATTTAATTTGTCTTTAGGTATTAAGTTATGTGAAATGCTTAGACAAGAGAATATAAATGTTTGTTTGAAATGGCCAAATGATATTTTTCTTGGTTCAAAAAAGTTGATTGGATTTTTGCCAAGGGTTATTACAAGAGGAAAAGAAATTATCTACGTAAGAGTAGGAATTGGCATGAATGTTTTAAATTACACTCCATCAGAAGGTATTTCATTATCAAAAGTACTTCAAACTAAGAATATTAATCAACATTATTGGACAGCCAAAGTTCTTAAAGCTTTTAATGATTCAATTGAATGTAATAAGAATAAAGAATATGTAATTAAATCTGCAAATAAGTTTCTTTCTAAAAGTTTTTTACCTAGTGGTTTTTGTCCTCATACATGGAAAATTAAAGATATTGATTCGAATGGGAATTTAAGAATTGAAAATGAAACTAAAGTGAAGGTAATTAGAAGGTTTTGAATTTAATTAACTTTTAATTCAACTATTCTTCCATCCTTAAATTTAGCTATTTTTTTTGCCCGATTTGCAACTTCATCTTCATGCGTAACTAAAACTATAGTTATTCCAGATTCATGCAGTTTGTCAAAAAGATCTAATACATCTTCAGTGGTTTTTGAATCTAGTGCTCCAGTAGGTTCGTCGGCTAACAAAATTGCAGGGTTATTGATAATAGCCCTCGCAATAGCAACTCGTTGTTGTTGACCCCCTGATAATTGGTTTGGGCGATTATTCATCCTTTCTGAAAGACCAACTTTTTTTAAGGCATTCTTACCTCGCTCTAATCTTTGCTCAGGTTCAATACCAGCATAAATCATGGGCAAAGTTACGTTTTCAAGTGCAGTTGCGTCTGAAAGAAGATGAAATTGTTGAAAAACGAAGCCTAATTTTTGGTTACGTATTTCCGCGAGCTCATCATCAGATAAATTCTCAACAGGAATACCATTTAATTTATAAATACCTTCAGATGGTCTATCTAAACATCCAATAATATTCATAGCTGTACTTTTACCTGAGCCACTTGCTCCCATTACAGCTAAATAATCACCTTTATAAATTTCTAAATTTATCCTGTCTAAGGCTTTGACAGTTAAATCCTCTTTCCCATATGTTTTAGATATATTTTCTAAACTTGCAACTTTCTTAGACATTTATTGAAGAATTCTTCTAGGAAATATTGTTTGCTGTAGCAATAATATCTTGTAAGAAAGGAGTTTCTGAAACTGCTGTATTGGCTAATTTAAAAAGAGGATTAGATAGGATTCCTCCAAGAGCAGTTACCGCCACGCAAGTATAAAGTGCAATTCTCAAGGGAGGTAATCCTACAATTCCCCAATTAATTTCTGGATATGATTTGACTATTTCAGAAGCTTCTTGTGGTTCTTTAACTACCATCATTTTTATCACTGAAATGTAGTAATAAATAGATATAACTGAAGTTACTAATCCAACAATTACTAGTAGATATTGATGATTCGCCCAACCTGCAAAGAACAAGTATATCTTTCCAAAAAATCCCAACATTGGAGGTAACCCTCCAAGAGATAGAAGACAAAGGCTTAAGCCTAATGTAATGAGAGGATCTTTTTGGTAAAGTCCTGAGTAATCAATAATTCTGTCGGAACCAGTTCTTAGTGAGAAAAGTATTACACAAGAAAATGCACCCAAATTCATAAATAAATATGCAGCCAAATATAAAACAGCAGATGATAAACCATCTTGTGTGCCAGATACTATTCCAATCATTACAAATCCTGCTTGTCCAATAGAACTGTAAGCTAGCATCCTTTTCATTGAGGTTTGAGCTAGAGCTACAACATTTCCTAGAGCCATGCTCAATATTGCCAAAATGGTAAATAAAAGTTTCCATTCTTCGTCAAAAGAAGAGAAAGTTGTGCTTAATATTCTTATTGCAAATGCAAAGCCCGCTGTTTTTGAACCAACAGATAAAAAAGCTACTACAGGTGTAGGTGAACCCTCATATACATCAGGAGTCCATTGATGAAAGGGAACAGCAGCAATTTTAAAGGCAACTGTTGATAAGACAAATACAAGAGCAAGTGATGTAATAAAGGATGGCTTATTGATAATTTCTAAACCTATGGTCGTTAAGTTTGTTGAACCACTTAATCCATAAAGAAAAGAGGATCCATACAAATAGACCGCAGCGGCAGCTGATCCAACAAGGAGGTATTTTAAGGCCGCTTCTGAACTTCTTGGATCTCTCTTGAGGTAACCAGAAAGTAAGTAACTTGCTACGGATAAAGTTTCCAGAGATATAAATACACTAATAAGGTCAGTAGATCCACACAAAAGCATTGCTCCAAGGGTGGCCGAAAGAACTATCGCAGCAAACTCACCAATTGGGCTTCCACTTTGTTCTGTATACCGCCAACTTATGAGTAAAGATATTAAGGTTGATAAAGAAATTATTGCTCTAAATGCGATTGCCAAATTATCTGAATTAAAGGACCCAAGGAATGCGCTTTCTACAGGATTACTCCATTGCAATGCCAAACTAACGAGAGAGCTGCCAATTGATAAATAGCAAATTATTGGTGCCCATTTTGATGCAGTTTTTTCTCCAGCTAAATCTACAAGAAGTGTTCCAACAATACCTAATAAAATAAAAGCCTCTGGAATAATGGCTTGAGCATTTAAATTAATTGTAAAGAATTCGTTGGGCACTTTATTAAATTGGATTAAATTAGATGTTTGATTGTAAGGGTCTAAGAGTTAATCTTAACTTGATTATAATTTGTGGGTATGATTTTTGAAATTTTCAGAAGAAAATACTTGAAAAAGCTTCA
The DNA here is from genome assembly GCA_003278535.1 of Prochlorococcus sp. AG-355-N18. Lineage (GTDB taxonomy): Bacteria > Cyanobacteriota > Cyanobacteriia > PCC-6307 > Cyanobiaceae > Prochlorococcus_A. The sequence continues at coordinate 2,771 of QCEG01000025.1, read as the reverse complement.
AATAATCATAATATGCCCTAACAGAACAAAAACACCAATTTTTGAAATAAACCTTGGATCACACACTTGTTATTGTTGAAAGTCCCACCAAAGCAAAAACTATAAGAAAGTTTTTGCCTCCTAATTATGAAGTTCTCGCTTCAATGGGACATGTAAGAGATCTTCCAAAAGGAGCTGCTGAAATACCTGCTGCGGTTAAAAAGGAAAAATGGTCAAGGATAGGAGTTAATACAACAGAAGATTTTGAACCCCTTTATATAGTTCCAAAAGATAAGAAAAAGGTTGTTAAAGAGTTAAAAGATGCATTGAAAGGTGCGAACCAGCTATTACTGGCAACTGATGAAGATAGAGAGGGAGAGAGTATTAGCTGGCATCTCTTGCAAATACTTAAGCCTAAAATACCAACTAAGAGAATGGTTTTTCATGAAATCACAAAAAAGGCAATTAATAAAGCTTTAGACCAAACAAGAGAAATTGATATGGAACTTGTTCAGGCTCAAGAAACAAGAAGAATCTTGGACAGGCTTTTTGGATATGAATTATCTCCTTTACTTTGGAAGAAGGTAGCCCCCCGACTATCTGCTGGTCGTGTCCAATCAGTTTCTGTAAGACTTCTTGTTAGGCGAGAGAGAGAAAGAAGATCCTTTAAAAAAGCTAGTTACTGGGGGATTAAAGCTTCCCTAGTAAAAGATAATATTACTTTTGAAACAAAATTATTCAGTTTAAACGGTCAAAGAATTTCTAACGGTTCCGATTTCGACGAACATACCGGTAAATTAAAAAAAGGAAACAAATCTTTAATAATTGGAGAAGAACAAGTAAATGATTTATTAAAGACTTTTTCCTCAGAGGATTGGTTAGTCTCAAAAATCGAAAAAAAGCCGTCCACTCGTAAGCCAGTTCCTCCATTTACAACTAGCACATTACAACAAGAAGCAAATAGGAAGCTTCGTTTGTCTGCAAGAGAAACTATGAGATGTGCACAAGGTCTATATGAGAGAGGTTTCATAACATATATGAGAACTGATTCAGTTCATCTCTCCGAACAAGCCACAAGAGCTGCTAGAGAATGTGTCAGTTCTATGTATGGAAAAGAATATTTATCTAACTCACCAAGACAATTTAATTCAACTGCAAGAAATGCTCAAGAAGCACACGAAGCTATTAGGCCGGCAGGTGAGGTATTTAAAACACCAAAGGAAACTAATCTAACTGGTAGAGACTTATCACTTTACGATTTAATTTGGAAAAGAACTGTAGCTAGTCAAATGGCGGAAGCTAGGTTAACAATGATTAATGCTGAAATTAGCGTAGGGGATGGATTATTTAAATCGAGCGGGAAAAGTATTGATTTCGCAGGATTCTTCAGAGCTTATGTCGAGGGAAGTGATGACCCAAGTTCATCCCTTGAACAACAAGAAATTATTCTCCCAAACTTAACAACTGGAACATGTCTTGAAGTTACTAATAAGGAATCTACTTTTCATGAAACTAAACCTCCTGCAAGATATACAGAGGCTGCATTAGTTAAAGTTCTTGAAAAAGAAGGGATTGGGAGACCTTCTACCTATGCCAGCATTATTGGGACCATAGTTGATAGAGGTTATGCGAATATATCTTCCAATACTTTGGCTCCAACGTTTACAGCTTTTGCTGTTACTGCTTTATTAGAAGAACATTTTCCTGATCTGGTTGATACTACTTTTACTGCAAAAATGGAATCTTCATTGGATGAAATATCTTCTGGTAATCTTGAGTGGCTACCATACCTAGAAACTTTCTATAAAGGTAAAAATGGTTTGGAGGTAAAAGTTCAGAAAACAGAGGGTGATATTGATGGTAAAGCTTATAGACAAGTTGATTTCGAAGACCTTCCTTGCGTAGTCAGAATAGGCTCTAACGGACCTTGGCTAGAGGGTACAAAAATTGATGAATCTGGTAATGAAATTCAGGCTAAAGGTAATCTTCCAATGGATATTACTCCTGGAGATTTAGATATAAAGCAAGTTGATCAAATTTTAAGTGGCCCATCAGATCTTGGAACTGACCCGAAAACTGGGGAAAAAGTCTTTTTAAGATTTGGCCCTTATGGACCTTACGTACAATTGGGAAATAATGATCAAGATAAAGCTAAACCAAGAAGAGCTTCATTACCCAAAGAATTGAAAACTGATGATCTAACTCTAGATGAAGCGCTTGTACTTTTAAGTTTACCTAGATTGTTAGGAGTTCATCCTGAAGGAGGAGTTGTTGAAGCTGATAGAGGAAGATTTGGCCCTTACATCAAATGGATTAAAAATGAATCTGAATCTGAAAATAGATCCTTAAAGAAAGAGGATGATGTTTTTACTGTTGATATAAAACGAGCTTTAGAAATTCTTGCGATGCCAAAAATGGGTAGAGGTGGTCAAGAGGTACTTAAAGAATTTGGAAAACCGAAAGAATTTAAAGAAAAAATTCAAATATTAAATGGAAGATATGGTGTCTATTTAAAATGTGGCAAAACTAATGTTTCGATTGCCAAAGATACTGACATAGAAAAATTTACCATAGATGAAGCAGTATCTCTTTTAGAAGAAAAAATAAAAGATAAAAAAGGCGCAATTTTAAAAAAAACAAAGATTAGTAATAAAAAAACTACAAGGAAAAAGAAAAGTTAGAAAAAATATGATTTTAAAAAAAAAAGAATTTTTTTTATTAATTTTTTTAATTTTCTTGCAATCATGCTCTGGAGGGAGGATTGGAAATTTTCTTGAAAGTAGTTTTAATGA
>QCEG01000024.1 GCA_003278535.1 Prochlorococcus sp. AG-355-N18 | reverse complement strand
GCTTAGATCAACAATAATATTTATATTTCATATAAGCTTTTATTTAATTAATCAACCCAAGTTTATGGTTTTTACTATAGTGGATCAGTTAATCATGATATGAGATAAGATTAAATATGGGATATTTATAATATTCCAAAATTATTATTACGAATCCATAATTCTTGACAAGATGAATTATTTTCTATTTAGGATATCTCAAAAATATAAGCCATGGTTTCTTTGTTAAAATCTCTCAGCCAGGCTGTTGAAAATTTTTGCAGTTCCCCATCGCCCGAAGATTAAGAAGGGATTTTTCTTGATCTTGTTAAGTACTCAGAAAAAGCTGTTTTTCTTCAAGAGAATGTGTCAATGTTGCGTATGTTCAGACAACTTGGAGATATTTCTTATCGAAATAGAATGGATGATATTTGGGTCGAATTGTTGCTCCACCCTTAACTATTAAAGACGAAATATTATAGACGCGCATGGGAAGTTATTGGATTAATAGATCGGCAGCTTAGCTCAGAGGCGATTGTCCTGATCTGGCCCAACACTAATATCGGTGATACAAAACTCTTTCTTTCAATACTTAATGAATTTTCTCAAAAGTTTATTAGCACTTATTTGATATGTGATCCTATGCTTAAAAGTTACATTTCAATCTTTTCATTCTCCTCAAATATTTCATTCAATTATTTGTCTAAAAAAGACCCCCTCTATTCATCTGTGGTTCTCAATGTTCAAGCTATCGAGGCTGGAGTAGCAGTAGGTATTCACCGTGAATTCATACCAGGCAGGACGATGCATCCTTGTCATAGTAATGTTTGCAAAGGTAATTACTAAGCAGAGAAGCTATTGTCGTTAAAATTACCACCAGAAGGTGGTTTTACGAGGCCAAACATTAATGAAAAATCTTTTTTGACGGGTGAGGAATGGCTTAAAAGTAATGGCTTAACCCCTTCAAAGACTATTGTTTTTGCCCCTTTTGCAAGAAGCATTAAGCCATCAAAATATGGACTAAAGGAAGAAGTTTTCATTTTATTTTTTGAAAGGATTATTAAGAGATTTGAAGAACTTGGATTTTCTATTTTACTTAAAACTTGATTTGGTACTTATAACAAATCTTTTATTCTTGAAAATTGCTATCCACAATTAGATGTCGCAATAAAGGAAGAAATTTTTAATGTGATTAATGCTGCTGGCTATCTATGTTCAATAAGAAGCGGTTTATGTGACTTGATCTCGATGTGCAATGAAACTAAGCTTTTTGTGCTTTATCCTGAAATTTCATTGCAAAACAGATTTGGAATGATGAAAACGTTTAGCAATGTATTGGAATGCGATTTCAAATCATTAAATACAAAGGAATTATTGAATGCTGCAGAGAAGTTTTTTATTGACTAATTAAATTGGAAATATACTTTCAACATTTCATAAACTTAACAAAATAGGAAGAAAGGAGGGGACTGATATAAAAATTTGGCGAAGGATACTGTCTAAATGTTATGAGGTTCCTAAATTTAAAACTTAATACCTCTCAAAAAAGTGTGTTTTTTTTTAAGTTTCTTTTACATAATCTTATAAAAATATTAATACATAAAAAACTTTCTAATAGTTGCGAAACATAAGGCTTTTAAATAGATATAGGTTAACTTCTTAGTAGAGAGTTCCAAAAAGCAGTTTTTAGGCTAACCCACTAATTTTGTTGTGTTCTTAAATCTTACTATTTCATTGAAAAGTGTTTTTCGTCATCAAAAGCTTCTCAAGTTTTCATAATGACGAATGCATCTCAGCGGGGATGTTGTAATTTTTGGTAGTGGCTTTGAGTCAAATTCTTCTAGATGAGAAACGATCTCCCAAAAGTTATTTTCTTTATAAATTAATGTTTCCAATGCCTTTTTAAAATTTTAAAAAGCATCTTTTGCTGAATTATTATGATCTAGATTAGTATTCAACTAGAAAAGTAGAAATCTAGTAAATAATAACACGAAATTTTTTTTAAACTTTATAAAGCTTGTAATCCATTGCTCCCATTTAAGAATAGAAGCTATGGTTTACTTGTCTTATAGAAAAACACTTTTTTATGTTTGTAGATATAAACTAAGAGGGTTAAAAACATTTTCAAGAATTATTTCTTTTACTATCAATAAAAGTTAATACAAAAAAATCGCATAATGCACGGCATTGGTCATTTAAGACTGGATAAAATTATAAGGTTCAAAAATTTTTTAGCTAGATTAGTAGATTATCCTTGATTTCAGTTACGCGTTTGATATCTCTATGAAATAGCACGGGGTAAAGCTTCCGGGCTGTGTGGTTATATTTAATCTAGGAAATTTCTATTAAAAGTTAAAGGAAATAACTTTTTTAAAGCTTCTTCTTTTCACTTTTTTTTCCTAATTATCTAAACTCTATAAGATTTTTGATTCAGTCATGATAAGTAAGTTATAATTCTGCGAAAGTGTTTTCAAGAACAATTTATCTAACTTGCAAAAATAAGTGGAGCCAAGCGGATTCGAACCGCTGACCCCCTGCATGCCATGTAGGTAATAGTTCATTTGAGAAGCCTTGAGATTACTTGAAAAACCCTAGTAATAGATGTGTGTTACATAACTTATGCTTAACTTGCGGTAGCTTTCTATAGCAGATTATGCTATAAAACACACCACAAGAACACACCACCCTTTTCATGGCGAAAGCTGCCCTCTGGTTAAAAGATTTAAGATCCCTAGTAAGGAGAGAGCATGGTGCTGGCTGGGTTTTAGAGGGAGATAATGATAGATTTAAAATCCAAAAGATAGAAGGCGAAAGAAGAGGAGCTAAAAGACCAACTGTAAGAACCCAGATACCATTTGCTCCAAGTAGCTCAACTGATGTTATGAATTTGGTTAATACTCTTGCTGAGAATATGAAAGAGAGAAATATTGGTTTAGGAGATGCTTATAAACTTGTAAATAATGCCCCTATTGATAAAAGAAGCAATGCTATTGATTGGGATGAAATTAAAAATAAATACTATATATATAGAGTCAAATCTGGAACTGTTAAAGATACTAATTATAAAACTAATGAAGAATACAAAATAACAAGAATATTAGATTTAATAAATGCTCCTAAAAACGCAGCCTATACAGGTAAGGAAGCAATGGAAAAATATAGTAATTTTCATTTAAAAGATTTACCTACAGGAAGTGAAGGGAGAAAAAGAAATTTATTAGATATTGCTAGATTTTTAGATTTTGCTGTTGATGAATGTGGAATAGATATTAAATGGAAGCCAGTTGGAAAAGCATATCAAAAAAAACTAATAGGAAAATTAGAAAAACCTAAAACAACAACTATTCCTATAAAACCAGATCAATTATTTGAATTAATAGATTCTTTATTTGATAAACCAGAATTAAAATTAGCAGTTTCTTTGGTTGGTTTATTTGGTCTTAGACCAGCAGAGCTAATTAAATTAAATTTTGAAGATGAAAGGTTATATGTAGGACAAGTTAAGAGAAATAGTAAAACTACAGAAATAGGAATTGAGGATAGATTAGTTATGGCATTAAATATCAATGAACTTCCTGATGAAGGAGCAAAAGTAGTTAAACAGTTTTTTAATGGAGAAGTTAAATTGCCGAAACCTATCCAAGATTTATTAGATCCAAATTATATAAAAAATAAAAATATTGAAAGAGCAAAAGATGGTAAACCTCCATTAAGTGCATTTAAAGAATGTGGAGCTTACTTTAGGCAATATTTAGAAAGGCATGATTATTGGAAAAATTTATTAAAAGAGAATCCAGAAATTACTCCATATTCTTTAAGGCATGGTTACGCATGGAGAGGTGCTAAATATTATTCCAGATCTATTCCTCTAAGAGATCTCTCAAAATTAATGGGGCATAGTCCAAAAACTCATAATAAATATTATGGAATCTGGACTGATAATCAAGATCTTATAGAAACAGTTGAGAAGATAGCATCATGACCACTTATCTAGAAGAAAGGCTTAAATGGTATGACGATAATTATCGTGCTGGCAAACCTTATCAGGTGAGGAGACCAAGTTAAATTTTTATTTACTCATAACCATGATTAATAAGCCATGAATTAAACTCTTTTTTTATCATTTTTTGAAGTTCTATACCTAATTCATTTTTATATTTGCCAATACTCCCATCGTGAAAATGATCAAGATGAATAAGAGTTTTTTTATCCCAACGTAAATTATATTTATTATCAATTTCTATTTGATCTTTTGATAAGCTTTGTAATCTTTTCTGAAACTTTTCGACTTGCATAGTTTCTGTGATTTTATCTGAAATTTTATTATCTAAATCAACTCCAATGAATTCAGAGATCCTTCTAACTTCTTGTTTGATATTGCCACAAAATATTTCATATTTTGAAATTAACTTTTTCTCACATGAAAAATTTTCCCATTTTTCAAAAGTACTTATTGTAGTTCTTGCCCATTTTAATCCCTCTTCTACAGTAAAAATATAATTTTTGAACTTTTGCCAAGATGCCATTACATCTCTAATATCTCTATAGGTTAGAAGTACAGATGCATTATTATTTTTTATTTGTTCCTCTATTTCTTTAGAAAGAAAATGAGATTTGAAAGTTTTATAATCTTCATTTAATTTATTCTTAAAATATACTTCGTGTATTGAAAAAAATTTTTCTCTTGAACCAATACCTAATCTCTCTAAAATTTCTGATGCAATATTATATTGAAGGGTAGATCCTGATCTGTACATACCTCCGCAAAAAATAAAACTCATCTCAAAATAAATATTAAATACGTAAACTTACTTACAATTTAAAAGTAAATTTTTTACTTTTTTTTTTTTTAAATTTAAAGTTACAAATATAAATACTTTACTTTTTCCAACAAAAAATCAGCCCTGCATCTTGAAGTCCTAGCATCTCTCTTTTAAACTGCACCCTGAATTTTGCATTACTTCATTAATTTTCTGCAGGGCATTTAATACGTTTAATTCTTGATTTGGTTCCCATTTAATAGGTAATGCTGCACTAACTCTCTTATTAATATCTGGATAATATCGCTGAACTAAAACCTTTCCACGCTTATCACGCACAGACCAACCAAAACGCTGCTGACGCTTAACTGCTTCTTGTAATTTCTTTTCCCAGATTAGCTTTGGCATAGCCTGTAAGAATTAAAACTACTATATACCCCATATACCTATTTGCAAGGGTTACTGGTCGCAGAGATGGTCGCAGAGATCACATAATTAGGCATATTTAGGCAATAAAAAGCCTATTGCTTTATCATGCTTTATTGACCAAACTAATTGGTATAACTAGCGAAAACCTTGATGGAGCCAAGCGGACTCGAACCGCTGACCCCCTGCATGCCATGCAGGTGCTCTACCAACTGAGCTATGGCCCCAAATCGTTGTAATGGCAGTCATATCAATTAATCCTAGCATTTTCAAGTTAAACCCCTGATGTGCTTGATAGTGCTTGATAGTGGCTAAATAACCAATTCTGCGCCAGAATATGCGCCAAGGGAACTTAGACACAGTATGGCTTCTACATCAAAATGGGTGTCAAATCTGCGCCAGAGTATAAAGAACACTTGTGGCGCGGGTTGGTCGGTTAGAGGGAGGGAATCCAAAGGCGAATTAATAACCCAAGTAACTTTCCGATACCCAGACAATCAAGGTAGGACTGCTGCGAATGTGAACTTAGCTTGGAACGCTAAAAACACAACAAAAATTATAACAGCGGTGGAGGCTCTAAATGATTTAATGACGCAAAAAAACTTATCTCTACAAAAAGCTGTTGAGTTAAGAATGGAACCAATTTCGCAAAATAAAGATAATAATTTTTCTACATGGGAAGCTTTAAAAAATGATTATTTAAATGAAGAAAAGAAAAATCATAGAGCTACAACTGTTAGAGATTTAGAGTTGAGATTAAAAAGATTTTTGGAATGTTTTAAGCAAAAACCAATACCGAGAGATAGCGAAACTTTGTTCAAAAGATTTTATGATTTACATCTAATTAATATGCAATCAGGTGGTCAGGGAAGACGTAGAAATGTTGGAGATATTAGAGCATTTTTAAAATGGGCTGTAGAAGAAAAAGGTGCACCAGATAGATGGTTTCCTATCAATACAAAAGCTGCATGTAAATATATTGGCGTAGTTCCAAAAGGTCAAAAGAAGAGAGGTACAACACCCATTTCAACAAGAGATTTAGAGTTGCTGTTGGAATCACTAGAACGTGATGAAGAGCATGGTATGAGGGCAATCTGCATACTCTCAGCAGTATATGGAATAAGGGTTTCAGAGATAGCTCATATGGAAATAAAAGATGGCGTTGTTGAAGTAACAACACTAAAACAAAACGCGAAAAATATGGAAAATTCGCAAGTTTCTACAAGAATTGTTGAACCATTAAATCTTCCAAATCTTCCAGACGAAGGACAAAGAATTGTAAGTTTATTAGAGAGTAAAAAATTAAAATTTCCACCTGTTATTAATAGGGCTATTGAAAAAGCAAATGATGAAAAAGGTTATAAAATTATCGGTGAAGTTTTTGCTAAAAAATTAAATAGATATTGGTATTGGAAACAATTAAAAATTGATAACCCTGATTATGTTGTTTACAGCATGAGGCATAGTTTTGCATGGCGTGGAAGTATGGAAGTTAAACCTGCAATTCCTTATAGAGTTTTATCTTCTTTGATGGGGCACGACTTACAAACGCATTTAAAATATTATGGCGGTTGGTCAAAAGAGGAAGAAAATAAAAATGCAATGCAACTTGCAAATCAATCTATAAATGGACAACTTATACAGACCAATAATTTTTAAATGATGTACTTGCGCACGCCTGATTATTCGCTAATCTTTTTTTAACAACTCTAAGGCACGCCCCTGAAAATTGGTTTCAGGCTCACCTGAATGTAAGTTTTAAGGATTTACAAGTCGCATATTCTTACTCTATGGAGGCGACACAATGACAGTCAAAATTAATAATCGTAGATTTCGAGTACCCAAAGGAAAGCGTGAGGATTCTTTGATTCCTAGTGCTGAATTTGTAATGAGGAATAGGGCAAATGGTACAGCACCAAAAGCCAACAAATTTAATCCTCATGCGGAAAAGTTACCTTCGAGCGTTAAGGCTGCTATTAGTGAGCTTAAAGTAGAGAAAGAAAAGAAAGCTAAGAAATAATTCCATAAACACTGGAGGTGTTTCGCAATGGTCGAGCTATTGCTCAAAACTGCTGATGCAGGCCGTTATCTTGGCGTATCAGTTCAATCTCTTAGACGTTATAGAGATGTAGAGGGTGGTTTCTTAGTAGAGAACGAAGATTGGTTCTCAGGTGCTTTTGAAAACAGCCCTATTAGATGGAATGTTGAAAAATGCCAAGAAGCATTTTCTAAAAGGCGTAAAGGTTTCGCTAAAAAAGAATTTAAAGCGGTTTCATAAAAAAATGGCCGACTTTAATAAAGCGACCATAGGGGCAGTTCCTAACCCTATTTTAGCTGAAAAATCTGATCCTCTGCATATCTTGCAGATGGTCAAAAACCTCAAACATCAACCTATAACTGGTGTTACAGATGATGAAATACTATTAAGGGCGCGAAATCTGGCGCAATTAGAGTCATTTTGTGGTTTTCTTCCAATATGGAAGGGTAAAAAAAGTCCAATGCTTAAGTATGGAGGTGAGCCTCATCTCTCATTACAAGAAGCATTAGGTTTTAAACCTGCAGCACTTGCAGTTAGAAGTCCTAATTTATTAACTCTTGATTACGACAAAGAATCATCTTTTGATTTTGCAGCAGAAAGGGGAATTGATTTTACATTTCCTACTACTCATTTCAGAAGAACAGATAATGATGAGAGATTTAAACAAGTTTTTTATTGTCCTGATGAATTACTTGCAGAACTTCCTAATAGATCAATTAAAAGAACTATTAATTATTGCGGTTCTGGTCTAGATGTTTTCTTGAGCAATAGCTGTTACATCCTTTGTGATGGTGAACATGAAAAAGGCAAAGGTCGATACTATTCACCTAGCGGTTTAGATATTCCCGATTTAGCTACACCTCCAAAGGAGGTTTGGGATTTAGCCTTAGAAATCGCCCAGGGGGAACCAAAGAGTAGAACCAGAAAAAGATACTACAACACTAAAAGTAGAAAAATGAATCCCTGCATTATCTGCGGACGTGATGAAAGACTTTGGTGTTCTGAATCTGATAATGGTTTGATCTTTTGCATGAATGGTTCAACATTTTCATCTGAACTTAAACATGGAACTTTAAATATTGGAGATGTTGTTGATGGCTACGCATTAGTAAAGCAAAGCCCAACTTGCAACACTTTTAAATTCCATGAACCCAAAAAACGCCACACCCCAATACGCCCATTAAAAAGGAGGAAGGCTCTTGCTAGAAGATAAAAAACAACTTCAAGATGACATTGATAACTTTGCTTCATTAGTTGAAACTGCAAAGAAATTATTTCTTGATAAGGTACCAGTTTTCCAAAGAGTGACTTTAATAAGGCACGCTGGTCGCGATTTAGGTTTAATACTTAATGAGCAAGCAATCTTTGGAATACTTGGCAAAGCTCGTAGAGAGTTAGAAGGTACCCAAGATGGATATGCTCCTAATGAAAAAATTAAAATTCCTAAAACAAAATGGCTTTGGGAACATTTAATTTCTGAGGGAAATATTACTGAAGTTGTTGCATTGCCAAAGGTTGGTAAGTCTTCTTTGATTGGTGCTTTTTTAGGTGCTATGAGTCGAGGTAATTCTGAATACCTTGGCAAACAGATAACAGCTAAAGGTAAACATATTCATATATTGGGAACCGATCAACCAATGGCTGATTGGGCTGAAATTTTACTTCCTGTTGGATTAATGAAATTAACAGCAGAGGACGAAGTCGAGTTAGTTCACCCTTTAAAAAGGTTATGGACTATGGAAAGGCCAATTACATTAACTGAAGAAACTATTCAAGAAATGCACGATATTGCAGTTAAAGACCCTAATTCAATTTTTGTTTTAGATGCTTTTGCAAGTTTAATATCAGGTCTTGGTCTTGATGAAAATCATGTTGATGCTGTTGAACCTGTTCGAATGTTGTGCGAAGCTCTTGCTCCAACTGGCGCAACAATCGTTTTACTACATCATGCCAGCGGTACTAATTCCAATGAAAGAGCAGTAAAAGCAAGTCGAGGAACTAAAGCTTTACCTGCTTTGTGCTCAAATGTTGTTAATTTAGCTTTCATGGTACCTGATGATAAAACTGATGAAAGAGTTGCAGTTACTACTCAAGGTCGAAGCTCTAAACCTGTAGATATGGTTATTGAGCAAGTTGATCGGGCTGTTTGGGAAAACCGCGGAAGTAGTGCAGACATTAAAAAAGAACTAAAACTAGAAAAAATTGAGGGTGGATTAAACCCTCGACAAAGTTTAGTTTTAACTCACGTTAATGAATGGTGTAAACATCCTTGGCCTACTATTGCAAAAGTGGTTAGTAGAGAACTTGCGGATGAATTTGGCGACAATGCTGAAGTCAAAGCTCTGGCAAATCTTAATCAACTACATAGCAAAGGTTTAATTAAAAAAGAGACCTTCGCCACTATGGCGGTTGGTAATTATTCAGCTTTTTATCCAAGAAGTTGGGATGGTTGCGCAACTATGACACCTGAGAAGTACGATTGGTTGTTAAAAAAGATTGAACACTATAAATATTTAGATGCTCGTAAAAAAGCTGATGAAGAACATAGGCAAAAAAAATTAGAACTTAAAAATAAGGGGTCATAAAAAACCCCCTTTTTACCCTTAACACCCTTTTTCTCTAATAAGTTGAGGAAATAGGGTAAATAGGGTAAATAGGCACTTTTTGGTAAGGTGCACCTGCCTGTTATGTATATGTTGAATTTATCTTAACTTCAGTTTTATCTAGATTTCCTTTTAAACCTTTACACCCTTTGGCGCATTTATGGGCGCATGCGCTATGTCAATGGCGTATGAAACTTATGAAATGAGCTATCTAAAATAATTTAGATAAGAAAACAACCCAATACTCCAGAATAAAAACTATGAATTTTAGATTTATATAAAATTAAATCAATAAGTATGATGATAATAATTGGTATATTATTTCTAAATATCAATTGATATATTTAAATGTCTGCGCCATTCGCTAATGGAAATCAATCAATTGATTCAATTTTAGAGGATCTAAATACTCCATATAGAAACCAAAAATAGTAATTTCAATATTTTTCTAATTCTTTAAATAAAATTTTAGGTTATAAATATATAAGTATAAAAAATCTTGAATAATCTCAAAAAAGCTATTTTTATTACTTCTTATTTGGGTCTAGGTATACCCAATGAAGCATTACTTTCGTATGACTTTTCAAATAATGAATTTAATAAAGAAATAGTTAGTACTTACAATATTACGAATAAAAAACAAATATTCAAAAATAATTTTTCTAATTTATTTATTGCTCAACAACAATCAAATAATCCATCATCAAAAAACGAAAAAAAATTAGATAAAAATAATTTAAAGAATGCAAATCTTAAAAATCAGAATCTTAAAAATGAAAATTTTAATAATGCAGACTTAACCAAAGCAAATCTTACAAATGCTATGTTAAATAACGCTAAACTTAAAAACGCAAAACTTCAAAACGCTAAATTAAAAAAAGCAGATCTTAGCGGTGCTGAGTTAAATAATGCAAAACTTAAAAAAGCTGATTTAATTTATTCCACATTAGAGAAAGCTAATTTGACTAACGCGGAACTTGTTGGTGCTAACCTCAAAAAGGCAAATCTCAAAGAGGCGGATTTAACTAAAGCTGATTTAAGAAAAACAAATCTAAGTAGCGCAAAGCTCAGGCAAGCCAATCTTATGCGAGCAAAACTTGATAAAGCAAGATTAAAAAGAGCTGATCTTAAAAATGCAAATTTGAAAGAGGCTGAGCTTACAGAAGCAAATCTTGTGAGCGCAAAATTAAAAAAAGCAATTCTAATAGATGCAGACTTAACGAAAGCAGATCTTAAAAAAGCAAGTCTCAAAGGTGCAGATCTCACAGATTCAAAATTTATTGATACCAACCTCAGGAAGGCAGATCTAAAAGAGGCTATTCTTCAAAATGCTAATTTTACTAAGGCTAACTTAGTTGAAGCTGATCTTAGAAATGCAGATTTAAGAAAAGCAAATTTTTCAGATTCGAATCTTAATTTTGCTGATTTGAGAGGTTCTTACTTGGAAAATACTAACTTTGAAAATGCTTCAATTATTGGGACAGAAATAGATATTTTCCCAGGAGTTAAACTTCTAGGATGTCCAAATTATTATCCATTAGGTTGGAGATGCGAAGATAATTATTTGATAAGAGATTGAATTATTTTTTAGTTAATTTCTTCTAAAAATATCTTATAAGAACTCAAGGCATCTTTTAAGTAATTCAAACCTTCAATGTAATTTTCTTGTGATTTTTCAAAATATTTGTTTGCGCGTTTAGATTGAATTTTTGTTTGAAGCATTCTTGCATTCCCTTGATTAAAAGCTCTTGTTGAACTTCTTAGATATCTTTTCCCTTTCTTGAAATCTCGCAAAGCTTTAAAAATTAATTCTTCAGCTTTATCAAAGTTTTTTATTGCTTGATCTAAATTTAAATTAGTGGAACTACTCTGTTGAGTAATTAAATTTTCATTAACTAATTTTGGAAAGTTGTGAGAATTTGGTTTTAGAAATTTTGAAGAATCTAATTTATAAATATATTTTGAATGCTCAAATTTATCCTCAAAACCTAATGCTGAAATAGGATTTAAGAAATTAATCATATTAAAAACTATCAAATATGAAACTAATTTTAAATTCCTAAGGTTCATAAAATAACTTTGGATTATATTCACATTGATATTTGTCTGATTTACAAAAATTATATACTTTAGTAATAGTAATTCTTAGATAATGCCCAAATTTAAACTTAAATCTTTTTTAATGGTTTTAGGATTTTTGACTTCTTTTTCTTTATTTCAGAGCAAAGCACTAGCAGATTATGATTTTGATGTCATTACAGATGTTTGGTCTACAGAAACAGAAGATGCAACATTTGAATTTAGTGCTGATGAGGATGAATTAAGTTGTTCTGCTGGTGGGGGTAGTACTCCTTCAATGTGGGTTGGAACAATGACAGGACAAGGTAATACCTCAGTAAATGATTATGACGGTACAGATAAAACTGATGATTTTCTTGCAGGAGGTTTAGGTTTCAATATTCCTTTAGGAGCTAAATCTAATTACAATAATTGCGACCGGATTCTCGCGATTGTGGAAACAGAGAGGTTTTTAAAAGTAATGAAAGAATTGAAGTCTTTAGAGGTATATGATGAAAATCAAATTAAAGCAGCTATTTCAAGTTATTTTTCTTCTGTGCAAAAAAAATTAGGAGTTGATTTTGTTTCTACTCTAAAACTAAATTAAAATAAAACTAATTTAAAAAATTTGATTTTAACAATGAAAAAAGCATTAGCAATTGCAGGAATACTGGCTCTTTCAATTACACCAACAGCATCTTTTGCCGATCATAGACCACCTAATCAAAGTGAGATTAAACCAGGTGGCAACTTAGCTCATGCAAACCTGAGGAAGATTAATCGGAAGAGAGTCGATCTGAGTGGTGCCAAATTGACCAATGCCTCTCTAAGTGAGGCCATGCTGGATGGTTCCGATTTGAGAAATGCAAATTTGAAGAATGCAAAGCTGAGGAAGGCCTCTCTGTTTAATGTTAAGTTCCAGGGTGCCGACCTCGAGGGAGCTATTCTGAAGAATGCCTGGTTGAGTAATGCTAATTTGAGCGGAGCCAACCTTTCGAATGCGGGCCTAAGTAAAACCAAATTTGTGAATGCTGTATTAAATGGTGCAAACCTTAGTAATGCCAACCTAAGTTATGCCGATTTGAGTAATGCCTCAGTTAAGAAGGCCGACCTAAGTAGTGCTTTTCTAGTGCTTGCCAATCTGAGTGATGCCAACCTTGAGAATGCCGACCTGAGTGGTGCCAATTTGATAAAAGCAAACCTTAGTAATGCCAACCTAAGTGGTGCCGACCTGAGTGGTATTACTGCAACCAATCTCACTGGCTGTCCATCATCTTTACCAAACGGATGGGTCTGCTATAACAACTCACTAATACAACAATGAAAGGCTTACTACTTGCACCGCTATATTAAATACGATTGACAGTCGATCTAAAATAATGGGCAATTAACTCCTTTTTTTATTGACTGAAGCTGTAATCCTTTTACCCATATTGCTTGGCTTTATTGGTTATCAATTTTTTAAAGCCAAAAAACAAAACAGAAAAACTCTTTTAG
This sequence comes from Prochlorococcus sp. AG-355-N18, assembly GCA_003278535.1. Taxonomy (GTDB): domain Bacteria; phylum Cyanobacteriota; class Cyanobacteriia; order PCC-6307; family Cyanobiaceae; genus Prochlorococcus_A. Next base: position 146 of record QCEG01000024.1, on the reverse strand, counting down.
CTCAAAATATATTTTTTCTTATTGTTTGGCCTTTACTTGCATTGTTTTTACAAATTGCTATAGAAGTTTTTATTTTTGATTGGACTGAAGCTGGACAAAATTTATTTGATAAGTTGGAAAATATAATTGGAGGGATATTAATTTAT
>QCEG01000023.1 GCA_003278535.1 Prochlorococcus sp. AG-355-N18 | reverse complement strand
ACTGTTTCTGAAAAACCTTCATTATCTGTGTAAGAAATAACTGCCTGTATATATTTCCCCTCTTCTGCTGATGTGATTGTGTAAGAAGATGATGTAGAAATTTCTGACCATCCAGTGGAGTCGTCAGAAGATGATTGCCAGCTATAACTTAAAGTTCCTGTTCCATCGGGATCAGGGATGTCTTCTGTTATGGATAATGTATTTCCTACTGTTGCTGTTCCAGTAATTGAGAATGATGCGTCGCCGTCATCTGTTGCGGGTCCTACGAAATAAGAACGAGCAGGCGTTGCAGTGACTCCTTGATTAGCAAGCATTGCTGTTGCATAAAACATATTAGAAAAATCAGTTCCGGAACTAACATCCCAAGAACTTATATCCTGATTAAAACGACTGTCTAGGAACATCTCTCTGAAATTGATCCCAGAGCTTACATCCCAGTTACTTATATCTTTGTTGAAGCTTGTATTACTGAACATCTCTCTGAAATTGATCCCAGAGCTTACATCCCAATTACTTATATCTTCATTGAAGGTATATTCATGTTCAAATAGACTAGAAAAATCAGTAACCTGACTCACATCCCAGTTAGAGATATGACCATAAGTATTTAGTGCGGTTGATTCATCACTTATCCAGAGATCTACTGCTGTTTTAAGATCGCTTCTGTTGGAGAAGGCATGAGGGTTACTTGTATCAATTGTGATATCTAATCCTTCTGAAGCTTCTGATGTGTTTCCTGCTGCATCTGTTGACTTAACGCTAAGAAAATAACTCCCATCTGCAAGTTGAGAGGAGTTTATTGAGAAATTACCATTTCCATCAGTTGTTGCAGTTCCAAGAGAAATATCTCCATTGAAGAGTTCAACTGTGCTTCCTTTTTCTGCGGTCCCCTCTATTGTTGGAGTTGAATCATCTGTAAGTGATGTCCTTGTTGTTATTGATGGTGCAATTGCAGCTATTATTAATTGCGGAGTTGCAACTATCTCTGAGAACCCTTCATCATCTGTATAGGAGATAATAGAGCGAATATATTTATCTTCATCTGTAGAAGTGAGTGTGTAAGTGGAAGCTGTAGAAACTTCTGACCAGGTGAAGTTGTCAGAAGATGATTGCCAGCTATAGCTTAAATTTCCTGTGCCGTCTGGATCTGCACCATCCGTTGATATTTCTAAAGTATTACCTACTGATGCTGTTCCAGTAATTGAGAATACCGCATCTCCGTCATCTATTACTGGCGTTCCGACAAAATAAGATTTATTTGTTGCTGTTGCAGGCGTTGCAGTGACTCCTTGATTAGCAAGCATTGCTGTTGCATAAAACATATTAGAAAAATCAGTTCCGGAACTAACATCCCAAGAACTTATATCCTGATTAAAACGACTGTCTAGGAACATCTCTCTGAAATTGATCCCAGAGCTTACATCCCAGTTACTTATATCTTTGTTGAAGCTTGTATTACTGAACATCTCTCTGAAATTGATCCCAGAGCTTACATCCCAATTACTTATATCTTCATTGAAGGTATATTCATGTTCAAATAGACTAGAAAAATCAGTAACCTGACTCACATCCCAGTTAGAGATATGACCATAAGTATTTAGTGCGGTTGATTCATCACTTATCCAGAGATCTACTGCTGTTTTAAGATCGCTTCTGTTGGAGAAGGCGTACTCATTTATATCGTTTACATTTACAGTTACAACTGAACTATCAGTATTCCCACCATTATCTGTTGCTATTACTGTAATTGAATATGCATTTGAATCATCGTTTGCTCCTCCTAAAGGTGTTTCATAATCAGGAGCAGACTTAAATGTAAGTTCACCGTTACTGGAATCAATGTCAAATAAGGCTTGATCAACTCCACTTAGTGACCATGTGATTGTGTCTCCAGCATCTGAGTCATAAGCAGTGAATGTAGTAACTGCTGTTAAGTTCTCTTGGATCATTTGGATCTGATTGTTTTGAAAGATTCTTACGTGTCCACTTTGACTTCCATTACCATTATTGAACGGAGCACCAATTGAAAGAACAGAACCATTACTCGAAAGACTTATTGAAGAGCCAAACATGTCCCCCATGTTTTCCCCTTCAATATCATCACCAACCTGAACCCAATTCTCTGAAATGTTTTTATAAAGACTTACGTATCCAATTCCAGTTCTGTAATTATCATTTTGAATTGCTCCTATCGCTACTAAAGATCCATCTGCAGAAAGACTCACTGAACTTCCTGAAAAATCTCTTATTGCTTTTCCATTTATGTCATTACCAATTTGTTCCCATGAACCGTAATTATTTTGATAAATTCTTACATGACCGCTCAAGATTCCATTATCGTCATTACCGGGTGCACCGATAGCGACAATAGATCCATTTTGAGAAAGACTCACTGATTCACCAAAGCTATCTGATTCATTTTTCCCATCAATATCGCTACCTATCTGTCTCCAAGTGCCATTATCATTCTGATAAATCCTTACATGACCACTGTTAGTACCATTTTCGTCATTACCGGGAGCACCAATAGCTAAAATTGAACCATCCGAAGACAGACTTACTGAAGTTCCTGAATAATCGCTTTGAGCTACTCCATCAATATCACTTCCTATCTGTTTCCAAGTGTCATTATCATTCTGGTAAATTCTTACATGACCACTTTCAAGTTTTTGAATATAATTACCGTCAAATTCCTTTGCTCCTATTGCAATAATTGAGCCATCAGAAGAAAGACTTATAGATGTTCCAGAATAATCTAATTCACTTTTGCCAAAAATATCATCCCCTATCTGAGTCCAGGTGCCGTTATGGTTCCGATAAATCTTTACATGCCCACTATTATTTCCATTGATATCATTTCTTTCAGCAGCAATGGCGACAACAGAACCGTCAGCAGAAAGACTTATCGAAGAACCTGATTCATCCAATGAAGCTTCACCATCAATATCACTACCTATCTGTGTCCAAGTGCCATTATCATCCTGGTAAATCCTTACATGACCACTACTAGGCCCATTTTCATTATTGTTGTATAAAGCACCAATAGCGACGACGGAACCGTCAGCAGAAAGGCTTACTGATTCTCCTGAATTATCCCATACAGCTTCTCCATCAATATCACTACCAATCTGTTCCCATATTTTTATCTTCGGAGAACTGCTGTATGAAGAGCTCATATCTATTAACTAATTACTAGATAAAACTTTCTATCAATATATCCCTATTTCTATTTCCCTAACAGCCTCTATCCTTATTTTTTAATTTAAACAATCTCTATACTCTCAATTAGTTGATCTCCTCTATCACAGATATTCTGCTGAGTAGGGAATTGCTTCGCTCCAGTCCATTCTTTTAACCCGCTGTAGATAGGACATGGACATTTATTTCCATAACAGAGTTCATTTAATTCATCATCTGTCCATGGATCTGGTTCTTCTATAAGTAGGATTTCCTTTAATCTCAAAGTATAGAATTTATTCCATTGATTATATTTTTCTACCAAAGGAATAAAATCCAACCAGGCTTCTTTGGAACTTGTATAGTAACGGTGCTTGATTATCTTCTCAAATAATCCTTTCATGAAGTAAGTGCAGTTCTTTGCTTCTGCAGCAGTGAATGGAGTTTCCTTTACTATTCCTGAATTATTTCCCAATAATATATTTTCCAGATTAGATAGTCTGATATTTATATCCTTAATAACACTGCCTTTAAGTTCATCTCCTGCAAAGTCATCGTCAGCATATTGATTAAAAAGTTTATTAATATAATCTCCCATTGTCTCCTCATTATCCTGAACAAGGAATTTGAGTTTGTTATGTAATTTGCTGGTTACTCTGATATTCAGTTGTTTTGTTTCTTATGGCAATGTTTTAAAGACAGTTTTATTGATAAATCTAGCGTAACTTATAAATCTATATATTTTTATTTTGTTTCTATAAAAGTATTAGCCACCCTTTTAAGATTAAGTATTTTGGTTGGGGTTTATGGGGTCAATACGACCGTGCCACCTCGTATATCTGACTTAGGAAATTTCTGTTAAAAATCAAGCGGCTTTCCTAAAAAAGTTCTTTCTCTTCTTATCAGTCATCTTGTTATATCTTTGATTGATTTCTGATATATAAGCTCTAGATCTTATTGCCTTTTCAATTTTTTCCTTCCGAAGCTCTAACTCTTTTTGCTCGGCAATGGTCAGGATGTTTTTCTTTTCTTTGAATTTAAAGAGATTTAGTTGTTTAAAAGGATTTTTCATTTCCCAAACTAACAATATCAATGGAAATAGCAATGGAGAGAAATATCTAAAGAAAGAAAAGGAGTAGAAATGCACGCTTCTAACTACTCCAAATACAACAAAACCTTGTTCAAAAAATAATAAAAAATCATCCAAATCTGGTAAGGCCAAACTTAAAAACACTATTTACTGCAACTAAAATCCTCACTCTTGAAGGACTTCTCTAACAGCATTTAAGTCGTCGGTTGTTGATCAGATGATTTAGCCAAATCTTTTGTATTGAATCTTACATAGCTTATTAGATGTGTATCAAAACTATGTCCCATAGCTTCTGCGATTTTCTTTGGCGCACGATACGTTCCATCTTCTTGTGGTCGGTTATGACCGCAATAGGCAAAACGATGTCTAAAGCTTTAAGGAGTTAAGACTTCTCGCTCCTGCTTTGCTTCTGCTTTTAAAATCTGCCAGATCTTTTGTCGCCTGAGATAGGTTCCAATCGCTCCTCCTGCTCGACCTGACTTTCCTAAAGGTGGTAAAGATTCTCCTGCTGCAATTCTTGATTTTACGGTGTAATTCCATTCCACTGGTTTGTTATCTGTATCTATAACCCAGATCAGCATTAGTTCTCTCGGTTCTGTTGTATTCATTGTTTTCCTCTTTTTCTTTTTCTTTTAAAAGTCGCCTGTAATGCGGAGACTTAATTTCATTGATTGAATCATCAAATAAATCATCATAAATAACCGCTTTTGAAAAGTCCATAAACCATTGCAAATACTACAACTTTAAGAAAAATATTGGTATATATAATTTTAAAAAACAGTACAAAAAGCGATATTTCTATAAATGCGCCTAAATGTTCCTTATTTGAGCTTATTTGTATGAAATATGTCTATAAATACGCCTATTTGTCCTTTTATTGCCTTAATTTGATTGTGTCTATTTGTTAACAAAAGTCAGTTATAGCAATAGTTCTTAGTTGTAAGCGTTTCACAAAGTCTAATAGAAACCTGTACATTTATCTCTTCTTAAGAATGCCTTATTTTTATTTACATAATCTATTGCAGATTGATAGTCATTTAAAAATGCTTTTTTAATATCACTGCATGCAGTTCTATCTAATTTAGACATGCTATTTCTTCTCATAGAAAATTGTAAAATCCCTCTCATAAAATATGCATCGTAAAATTCGGGATCGATTTCAATTGCTTTTGTCAAATTTTTAAGAGCCACTCTTTTTTTTCTTTCACCAGAAATTATCAATGAAGATGCCTTGCAAAAATATCCCCATTTCTTTTCGGGAGATATTTCTATCATTTCGTCACATAATTTTTCTGCCTTAGAAAAATCCTCCTTAATTAATAAACTCTGTGCTTGGTTAAATTTTAAGAAATAATCATTAGCAGATTCCGCATTAACAGCAGTAGGAAAAGCGAGGGCAGCTAGTAGTGGGAGTAGTAAGCGTTTCATTTATTCAACAAGCTCAATTGCATATACAGTATCCTTACAATTATTTTTCTTATCCCATTCTTTACAAATTGGATCTTCCATAGTTGTTCCTAATTTCTCTAAATCAGTACAGTTCATTAATAAATGAGATTTATGGTCATTGACTTTTACAAACTCATAATCAGTTACAAACTCCTTGCACATATCTTCAAGAAATAATGTAGTGACATCATATTTAAATTCTTCAAATGTACAGCTAAAAGTTGAAATGATGAGAGTGTTCATTAAAAAAGGAGCTAATTGCCCCTTATTTTAGATCGAATGTCAATAATTTAACCGCTTGTAGTTCTCTAGCTTTTTTAAATGCTTTTTTAGTAGTTGTAGTTTTAGCGTAATCATATGATTCAAGATGTGTTCTTAATGTATGCCCCATTGCATCAGCAACACTACCCGCATCAATTCCTAATTGATGACCTCTTAATGAATAAGAATGTCTAAAGCTATAACAACCTAGACTTTCACCCCTTTTAGCCATTAATGCTTTAAGAGAAATCCAACCCGCTTTCTGTTTTAACCATTTACCCATCTGATCACCAACACCCTCAACAGTTTTGCAATCTGGCATACATTGATATGGAAGTTCTAATAGACCCGCCTTGTACAATCTGACTACTTCTTCATAATGAACATTGCCATCATTATCAACTAAATAAAGAGGTTCTAATATTCTTGGTTTTGTTACGCCCTGACCCGATCTTTTTTCATAAATACACCAAAGTTCATCTTTTCTCTTTTTATAAACTAAGTGTCTTAACTCAATAGGTCGTAAACCAAAAACTGCACAAAGCTTCATTGCATTAACCCATTTTTTAGCAGCGATTATGTGATGCGGTTGACCTGTTTTTGTTGGTAGAGAATTTATTAAATTAATAAACTCTTGATCTTCTATTGAAGCTTTTTTATTTTTAGCTTTTTTAGCTTCTTTAGAAGGTCTTCCAATATATTCACTTAGGTTGTCAGGTGGGGACCATTGAGAAGGATAGTTTTTCTTGTTAACGCAATATTTTAAAAAAGAAGCTAAATTTCTCACTCTTTGTTCTCTAGCTCTACCACCAAGTTCATAAGTTAATGGTTTTGGTGCAATATTATTTCTTCTCATATAGTCAGTTACCTTTTCAATTCCATTTTTTGCACAAATTTCTAATAATTTATCTGCATTTAGTGGAGCATTTTTGGTTTTTAATAAGTTAACTGCGTAAGTGATTACAGATTCATACTCTTTAGTCCAAGTTCCATCAGCAATACCAGTTCCCATCTCTTTTTTATATTTTTCAAATTCTTCTTTTGCACCAAGCCAATCATGGGAATAAGTTAATTTAGGAGCTAATCCCGCACAAACAGCCACAGCAGAATCAAAATCACCGCCATTATTACTCATCTCTACATAGATATTTCTAACCCGTGTAATAATATCTCCCATATCTTGGGCAGAGTAAGAAAAAGGAATATTATTTTTCATTAGTTGTGCAGATCTCATCCCTTCACCAGTTCTCACTTCTAATCTTGCAAGTCCTCTATGTTCTCTAACAGTCCAACCCTTTGCAGTAGAAGACCTAATGGCCATCTTAAAACCATTTACCCATGCTTCATTATTTTTAAGTTTGGGCATTAATTTGCGTACATATATGCACAATGTACGCAATTTGTACGCAAAATGCAACCACAGAGAGTCTTCGGGTTATAACAAAGGTTGACTAGATATTGTACTAAATCCATTGACGCTATTATAATCTAAGTAAGTAAAACGCTTGTTATTACTGCCGAAATTCTTTTTGTGACTATGTTTACTAACATCCCTGTCATAGATTAGAATGATGTTTAGCGGGGCGTGGCGCAGCTTGGTAGCGCGGGTGCTTTGGGAGCACTAGGTCGCAGGTTCGAATCCTGTCGCCCCGACTCTTAGAATCCAAGTTATAGACAGGTTTCCCTGCCTGTCTTTTTTATTGGCTAGCTGTCTCATATTGAGAAAGGAGCGCTAAAAGGAGCGCTAGGTTTACGTACTTTCTACATACTTGTGCCGACTATATTTTTTTGAAATTTATAAGAATTCCAAAACAAATTTATTTAGCTAATTATATATTTGTGAATAATTACAGCGAAATCCAATTAATCTATTTATATTTCAAAAAAGAATTTTAATCAATGAAGCCTTTAAACTTTTTATCTCTTTTATTAGTTGGTTCAGCTAGTGTCCCTTTTGCTGTAAATGCAGAAGAAGTTTATTATCAGGGTCTATACAATAGTGTATTTATAGGAGCAACAAAAGTTAGTGATATTGATTTTGGATCATTAGGAATACTTCAATTTAAAACAGGATTAGAAACCGATATTGGGATTGGATATGATTTTGGAAAGAGATTTAGATTAGAAGGAAATTACAACAGAAATGGATCAGACTTTGAAAACACTACTACTTCAGCTGGTTATGTTGATCTTGTAACTTCGACATATAGCTTAAATGGTTTAATTGACTTTCCGAATACTTCTTCATTAACTCCTTTCGTTGGCCTAGGTATTGGATCCTCAAAAATTGAAGTAACAGGAGCTGATGATACAGTGACTAGTCTTAACGTAATAGCTGGTGCAAGTTATAAACTTACGGAAAAAGTAGATTTAGTTGGAAAATATAACTACAGAAGATTTTCAGATGTAACTTTAGGTAATGTTGCGATTACTGACGCTTACACGAATTCCTTTCTAGCTGGAATAAACTTCCGCTTTTAAGTCTTCAAAAGATTTTCTAAAAAATCCACGATAAAAGAATCTTTGAATATACAGAGATTCTTTTACATTAAATATCAACATAGTTAGTACTGTTATTTTCTATACGCTCCATAGCCTCTCTTAATTTCTTTAATTCTGATTTATTTTCTCTATCAATAATTCCACTCTGTAAAATCTTAAACGCTTCAGATATTGCACTTACTGCGGTGTAACCTTTAATTTTCATCCAACGCTAATTTAATTAATCTATTTGCAAGTGCAGGAGTTGCAAGAGTTAAAGATCGCGGTTGTAAGTTTGATAATTGTTGCGTTTTGGTTGGTAAGCAAGGAACAGGAAAATCTACTTTTTGGAGATATTTAGCAACTGATGAGTTCTTTGCTGACACATGGCAACCAAAGCCTCAAGATTTGGCAATGATGATGCAAAGATGTTGGATTTTTGAAATTGCAGAACTAGATAGGATCTCACCAAATTCAGAAAAAGCAGCAACATTAAAAGCTCTTTTATCAAGTCCGATTGATACATTTAGAAGACCCTATGGAAGGAGTATTGGTTCTTACCCAAGACCCTCAATAATGGTTTCCAGTTGTAATAAAATTGATTTTCTAAATGATCCAACAGGCTCTAGAAGGTATTGGGTAATCAATCTAGAAGAGAAATTAATTAACAATAAAAAGGTTTTAAAAGATAGAGATCGTATCTGGAAAGCAGCTGTATTAGCCTATAAAGAAGGTATGATATTAGATTTGGATGATGAATATAAAGAGGAAATAAATATAAGAAATTTAAATTTTGAAGCAGAGCATCCTTTTTATTCACGTATAGAAGAATGGACTAATAAAGAGCACAATAAATATAGATTTACGGCTGTTCAAGCTTTGGTTAATAGCGGTTGTAGAAATGATGAACATGTAACAGATAAAGATGTGAAAGAGGCCGCAGATTGCCTAAGAAAATTAGGCCATGATAAAAAGCAATACAGATTTTGGGGGAGAAAAACTTATTATTGGTTTCATCCAGAATGGTCTATTGAGCAAAAGAAAAAGGAACCAAGACTCATAAAGTTAAAAGATAAAGGACATTATGAGATTTAGTGCCTTATGAGTCTTGGTAGAATAATATTTATCTAAGACACCAAAAGAGTGGATGCGACTTGGATTTAAAAGAATGTCTTATGTCTTATCTATATTCACTAAAAATAATTATCTTTTTGTCTTAATTTCTAGAATTTATTAAGAAAGACGTAAGACCTAAGACAAGGAAACGCTAATTTTTTAAATAGGTTCTTTTTTTGCGCTGCCGTACGGCGTTTTTCATGGCGCTCAAAGTTTCTAGGTAAAAGATTGCAGAGTTAGACACACTTTTACAAATACCTTATCATACAAATAGCTAGAATTAAGGTGTAGCAGTTTATCTCACCAAATGTAAATAATTAAGTATGGAACCAAAATCATTGTATTTGGAAGCTTATACAATTTCCGAAACCGCTAGAAGACTAGGCTACAAATCCACCAAAACAATATATCGACTTCTCCAAAGAGATTTATTAGAAGACTATGTTTATTTAGAAAAATCAGGAAGAGTTTATTTAATACTAGAACCACCAAATCTTACAACTTTAGCGGAAAAAATTGCAGCAAATATTCAAGTTAGAAGAAAAAATATTATTCAAAAAAGAAACTAATTTTTCTATAATTTTTATATGGAATTTTTAACTAATCTTTGGAATAATCAACCAACTACAGTTATGGGTATTGGTGCAGCGATAGTTGCATTAATTGGAATTTATATATCTTTGCTCCAAAAATATCAATAAATGAGGTGCAAGTAGAAAGCGTTTCATCTAGGAAGTATTCTATTTAATTCGGGATATTCAATTCTTAATTCTTCTATAAATGCATCAACGGTCTTTGATATCTCGTCAGTAGTATTCAAAATAGAATTTTTATATTTTAGATATTCGGAAACTTGAAATAATTTCATAGTTGATTTTGTTAAAAGTAATGTTGCAAGAGGAGATTTATCTGCCAATTTAGTTGAAGGAAAATATTTTATAGTTTCAGGATAAGTTTTTTCCATATCCTCAATATAGTCTTCTATCTTTTCATTTAATTCATCATATTTTGATGATAAAAACTTTTTGGTATTTAAATATTCAAAACCTGCGAATAAAAAACCAATAGGAAAACTTAAAAATAATATTGAAAGAGAAAGCCTAAGAAGATTTTGGGAAAATTTTTCCATAGAAATAATCAATTAAATTTATTTAAAACATATCAAGGTTAAAAGTAAGTAAAGCATGTAATATTTTTGCTTTCTTCTTCCGATCTACTGAAATATTTAATTTTTATAATTTCTATATCGACTGTCAATCGTATTTAATATAGCGGTGCAATTAGTAAGCGTTTCAATTTTTATTGTTAACTAATCCATAGATACATAAAAGAGGATTCACTATCAAAACAATCCAGAAAGGAGGAGGGGGTCCTCCATCAACAATTGTCCCAGCGTTAAAAGTATTAAATAGAGCTACTGCCAAAAAACAAAACATCAAAGCTAATTCACCTGATAAAACTTTTCTTAAGGAGGCTTTATCTTTAATGGAACTACAAATAATCAATAAAAAACCTATTCCTAAATTACTAGCAGCTACAACATCTGCAGTACCTCTAACAAGAAGCAATGTTTCACTTGAAGCGTTGCCTGCAATAGTTTCCACTGAAAAAATTAGTAGAGAAATAATTAACAACCCCAACAGGATATGAAGCGCTCCAGTAGTTTTTAAAATATTTTTTAACTTCATAAAAAAAGGAGCTTATTTCCCCCTTATTGTAGATCGACTGTCAATCAATAACAGGCTACATCATCTCGTATTGATCAAATTTAGTTTCTAATGAGTAATTGTTTTGATTGCGATTCGTAGCAAATATTGCTCTGATTAAAAAAAAATACTCTTCAATGATTACAGTCTCAATTACTCTTCTAACTACATTTCTTATTTGGTTTGGCATCGTAAAAATATTTACCAAAGATGATGAGAATACAATTAATGTACTTTCAAGTAAATTGTTTAATGATTTCACTTCAATCTTTAGAAATATTATTACTATTTTTGATACTCTTTATAAAAGCTTCATTCAAATATATGAGCTTATTGGTATATTTTTAAAAAATGTAGCTGAAATATTTAAGTCTTTGATGTCTGCTTTTATTCAATTTCTAAATCTCTTTAAAACAATAGGAATTACTTTTTTATCTTTTATTTCTTTATGCAAGGGATTATTCCAAGCATCTAGAAAAATTAATATATTTAATAATTTTGAATTAGTAATTAATAATTCTGATTCTGCCAAAAATAATGTAATTGAATTAAATGAAAAAACAAAAAAAAATAAAAAGGAAGAAAGCTTTATTCCATCTTTTTTAGGTCGACTTTCATTTGTTAATAAGTAATCACATCTTATAGCTATCAAATTTAGTTTTTAACTTTGCTGCTTTATGCAATAAACCTACTGCTTCTTTTCTTCCAGTAGCTTGTTGCGCCTGATGCATTAATTCAGCATATTTTTTGTTTAGTTTTTTCATTTGTTCTTTTGTTTAAGGTCATAGACACAGGCTTAATAAGTGATGTCATTCTTTGCGTTTGGTCTATTGAATAGATCAACACAACTTGATTATCAGAAAGTATTTGACTCTTGCAGTTGGGATTCTTTTTCAGAAATTCTTTAGCTTGGTCAATATTGATTAGTCTTATCTCTACCTGAGATTTATTAACAATAGCATAATTCATTAATTAATAACCTTCTCAACTTTAAAGTCTATTGAAGTTATAAAAAGCTATTTGCCTACCTTTACGTATTCAAGGTTGTAGATATATCTTTCACCATCGTCATTACTATCGTCGTCATCATCGCCAAAAGATGAAATTAAAACGTACACTCCAGTAAGTCCCAAGAACATTGAAAGATAGAGAATTGGATCGGTCATATTTATTCCTTGTTTAAAGAGTATGGTTGATTTCTGCAGCTTGCACGGCAGTCTCACGACAACCATGAAGATACTCTAGGAATTCTTAATTATTTACTGAGTATTTATACGTACCTACTCCCGAACCTAATTGTTCCTTAACCCGTACAAAGTTCCTTTCACTAATATAAAAACTATTATCAATCTTTAAGTTTAAATTCTCCTGAATCAATAAGGTTTTTTATTAGACGTTCGTTTTCTGTTTTTAAATTTTCTAATGAAGATTTGGTAAATTGTTCTTTTGCCTCGAACTTTGCTGTCTTAACTATTTTTTTATTAGGTAACTTTTTACGAGGCTCTTCTTTCACTTTATTTTATAAGCAAATTTTGTAAATATTAAAGGATGCAAAAGAATTTTAAGGTAAGAATTTTTACAAAACATAAGTTAACTTTTGTAATCCACAGATTAAATATGTTTACTCACAACCCTGTGGAAAAAACTGTTGAAAAGTGTCCATAAAGTGGATAACTTGTAGTTAGAGCTTCTAGTACGTACTTCTATACAGAGTATTCAGCTATTTTAAGCTGCTTCTGGAGCAAATATTCTGCTGTTCTCCCTCCAGTATCTGCATCCCTTAATTAGATGATCACCTTGAGGAATAAGCTTTTGATGAAAGGGACAAGTAAGGATGGTGACACAAGAACTTGTCGTGCTGTACATGAAGTGATTGCAAGTAATACAAATCTTCCGTCGTTTTCTTACTAATATTTCGTCCTCTAAGTAATCCCATTCCTGCCAGTCCTCCATAGTTATATAGTACAAGTGTACTAATATTTATAGCAACTGAAAAGGGTATGAGTCAACAAGTTTTTTATTAGAAAGCAACTAAACTCTTATGCTCTTTTCGAGCTGATTTTAAACTTTAGAAACTCCTTAAATTAAATTTAACTTTAGAGATAGATTTTTAAATTAGTTATCACTTTTATGTTGTGTCTGATTTTAACGAAGTTGTTTCAAGAAGAAAATTTCTTCAGGGTTCATTTGCTATAGGAATAGGTGCTTTTGCTGCTGCCACTATTCCAAGCAAAGCAATTGGATTTGGTTCAGACTTTAATGGCATTAGTTTTACACCTTTAGCAGCCAATAGTAAAGATACAATTACTGTCCCAAAAGGTTTTAGTTGGCATACGGTTGCAGCTTGGGGTGATCCATTATGGAGCGGAGCCCCTGAATTTGATCAGCAAACAAGAGGAACTGGGGAGTCGCAAGAACTATCATTTGGAGATAACAATGATGGAATGAGTCTTTTTGAGGTTAATGGCAAGTCAGTACTTGCAGTCAATAATGAATACTGTAATAGAAAAATAATTTATGGTAACCGTGCTAGTGGGCTTCCTGAAACACCTGATGATGTTAGAAAAGGCATGGCTGCACATGGAGTATCGATTTTTGAAGTTGCACAAAAAGGTAGGAAGTGGGAAATAGTTAAAGATTCTCTTTATAACAGAAAAATTACTGCAGATACGAAAGTGGCTATAGACGGACCGGCTGCAGGTCATCCATTACTTAAAACAGATGAGGATCAAACAGGCAAATTAGCAAGAGGTACATTTAATAATTGTGGTAATGGCAGAACTCCCTGGGGAACTTATTTAGCTTGTGAAGAGAATTTTCACGGTTATTTCTCATCTCCATCAGACCCTAATGCAAATCTGTCAGCAGATTTGAAAAGATATGGGGTTAAAACTAAAGATTGGGGTTACAACTGGGTTATGAATCAGGATAGATTTGATGTTGTAAAAAATCCGAATGAAATTAATAGGCATGGTTATATTACTGAAATTGATCCCTCTAAGCCACAATCAATGCCAAGGAAACAGACGGCAATGGGTAGATTTAAACATGAAAACTGTGAAGTTGTTGTCTCCAAGAATGGTCAAGTTGTTGCCTATATGGGAGATGATGAAAGAGGAGAGCATCTATACAAATTCGTTTCAAAAGGAAAGTACATAAAAGGAGCTGCATCAAATTATGATCTATTAACGGAAGGTGATTTATTTGTGGCGATTTTTAATGAGAATGGAACCGGGAGATGGGTTAATTTAAAAGAATCGGGAATGAGCGATTCAGATATTAGTATTTTCACAAGGATGGCGGCAACCCAAGTTGGTGCAACAACTATGGATCGACCTGAATGGGTGGCTGCAAATCCTAATAAAGTGGAGGCGTATTGTGCCTTAACTAATAATAAAAATAGAGGTGTTAAACCTAATCAACCTGTTAATGCAGTTAACCCAAGAGTCGAAAATCCATATGGTCAAATAGTTCGATGGACTCCTGACAATAATGAACATGCCGCTGACGGGTTTAAATGGGATTTATTTGCAATGGCTGGTAATCCTGTTGTTGGTGAAGGTTTAATGAAGGGCTCTGAAAATATTACGAAGGATAATATGTTTAATTCACCTGATGGAATCGCATTTGATTCAAAAGGTAACTTATGGATACAAACTGATGGTAAATATACTAATCAAGGAGCCTTTGAAGGAATGGGTAATAACCAAATGTTATGCGCAAATCCTAGGACAGGTAAAATTGACAGATTTTTAGTAGGTCCTAAAGAGTGTGAAATCACTGGTATCACATGGAGTAGTGATAAAAAGACTATGTTTGTAGGAGTCCAGCATCCAGGTGAAAATAATCCTGACAAATGTCACTTTCCTGATGGTGGGAGCTCAGTACCCAGATCGGCTATTGTTGCAATCAGCAGAAATGATGGCAAAACAATTGGCTGAGGATAGG
>QCEG01000022.1 GCA_003278535.1 Prochlorococcus sp. AG-355-N18 | reverse complement strand
TCGAAAAGATTCTTTGAACTTAATCTTTCATAAGAAGGAGGAGAAAATACAGCATGTGAAGCACAAGCAAATATTCTATTAGCTCCTTCTTTTTTTAGTAAATTTGCTCCGGAACAAATTGTACCGCCCGTGTCTATCATGTCATCTATAAGGATAGCCGTTTTACCTTTAACCTCACCAATAACCGTTAGACTTTCAGCGATATTATGCGCAGATCTCCTTTTATCAATTATAGCCAACGGCGCATCCTTCATTAATTTTGCGAATGCTCTTGCTCTAGCCACCCCGCCTACATCAGGAGAGACTACAACTATTTCTTCTAAATCTAAAGTTTCTAGATAATCAATCAATACAGGTGATCCGTAAATATGATCGCATGGTATATCAAAGTAGCCTTGTATTTGAGCTGAGTGCAAGTCCATAGCTAGAACCCTATCAACTCCTGATTTCTCTAGTAAATTAGCAGTTAATTTTGCAGTTATAGACTCTCTTCCTGAGGTCTTCCTATCTGCCCTTGCATATCCAAAATAGGGGATTACAGCCGTTATTTGTCTTGCAGATGCCCTCTTGCATGCGTCAACCATAATCATGAGCTCCATTAAACTATCGTTTACAGGAGCGCATGTAGGTTGTATGAGGAATACATCACAACCTCTAATAGATTGCTGAATCTGAACATAAAGTTCTCCATCTGCAAATCTTTTAGATATTAAAGGTACATTTTCAATCCCTAGGTATGATGCAATTTCTTCAGCTAATTTAGGATTTGTTGTCCCACTTACTAACCTTAATCTACTATTAGTTAGATTAAAGTTTGATTCTTTACTCTGCATTGCCGTGATGAAACTTGTCACGAAATTTGCACCATAAAACTATATTCTTATCGTAGTCGTTTATGTGAATTTCGCAAAAGATAATGACTAGATGTTTTCAAAAGGCGCCTAAATTAAGCAAAAAATTGTTGATTAAAAAATAGAATTTATATTTATTCAGACTTGAAAACAGCGAATGATATTTGTCAATTAAAAAAAATTTGTATATGTTTGAATTTAGAGAATTAAAAACTCGTTAAGTGTAAAGAATCAAAAAATATTGAAAACATGCCTACAGAGTTAATTATTGCAAGAAAATCATTAGGCGTACTTATGCATCCAACATGTATTCCGGGAGGAAGAGTATGTGGAACTTTTGGGAAAGGGGCTAAAGAGTGGATAAAAAAACTTCATAAGCATGGAATTGAATACTGGCAATTTTTACCTCTTACACCTACTGACTCTACAGGTTCTCCATATAGTTCCCCATCTAGTTTTGCGCTAAACCCATGGTTTCTGGATGTAGATGATTTAATCGAAAAAGGTTTTATCTCCATTTCAAACAAAGAAAATCTAAGTCCAACAAATCAGAATAAAGATCATTTTGATTTTGCTATTGCGGATGAATTAACAAAAAAATTAGGTCTCCTCCTTTTGCAAGGTTGGAGTTCACAGTCTGAAGAAAGAAAAATTAAATTTAACAAATGGGTTAGGAAGCATTCTTGGGTTGAAGATTATGCAACATTTGTTGTTATCAGAGAGGAATTTAATTTGTTGCCATGGTGGGAATGGCCTCAAGAATTTAAATTAAAAAATAACAAGTTCTTAAATTCGTGGATTAAGAAAAAAAGTGAAGAGATACTTATTAAAAAATTAATACAGTGGCATCTTGATGAGCAATGGTGCGTAATTAAAAACTTTGCAAAATCAAGAAATATTAAACTAATAGGAGATTTGCCTTTTTATGTCTCCAGAGACAGCGCCGACGTATGGAGTAATAAATCATTATTTTCAATTTTTAAAAATGGGAATTTAATCTTTCAAAGTGGTGTTCCACCTGATTATTTTTCATCAACGGGACAATTATGGGGTACCCCAACTTATTTTTGGGCAAAACATAAAAGGACTAATTTCTATTGGTGGAGAAAAAGATTTCAAAGACAATTTGAACTTGTGGATATTTTGAGATTTGATCATTTCAGAGGTTTAGCGGGATACTGGAGAGTTAATGGCAGTTCTAAATCGGCAATTAATGGAAAATGGATAAATTCTCCAGGTAAAACATTATTAAATAATGTAAAAAAGGATCTAGGGGGTAACTATCTACCAATTATTGCGGAGGATCTGGGAGTAATAACCCCAGATGTAGAGAAATTAAGGAAAAACTTCGAACTGCCTGGCATGAAAATATTACAATTCGCTTTTGATGGCAATGAAAATAATCCTTATTTACCTAAGAATATTGAAGGAGAAAATTGGGTTGTTTATACAGGTACTCACGACAACTCTACTTCTGTTTCGTGGTGGGAATATTTAGATTATGAATCAAAAAAAAGAATAAAAGATGAGTATGAATTTTCAGGAAATCCTTCTTGGGATTTAATAGAAATTGGCATGAAAACAAATGCTAATCTCTTTATCGCTCCACTACAAGATCTATTATCTCTAGACGATTCAAGTAGATTAAACAAACCCGGCACCACAAAAAATAACTGGAAATGGAAGTCAAATCGTCCTTTAGAAGAAATAGAAGATAATTTAAAAATGTTTAGTGAGCTAGGAAATAAATATGGGAGAACTCTCAAGTAGAATTTGTTAAAAATTATTTATCAACCATTTGATTTTCAATATTTTGAATCTCTATAACATTTACATTTAGAATAAAGTATCTCTTTAAGATAAATATAATTACAACTAATATAAAAAAATACAAAAGACTTCCTTGCCATGTATTGAGAAGATCGAATTTCCTGAAAAGAAAATCCTTTCCCTCTTTCTTAAAAATTTTTCTTTCTTTAACTGCTAACTTTAATAATGTATTTTTTTTTAAAGCTAAGCATTCCTCTAACTTAATTAATATAGATCTTATAAAAGGATACCCTGGCCTAATATTTTTATTATTATTTTCAATAGAGTTTATTATTCGTTCAGGAATTTTTGAAATGTATGACAATTCTTTAATTGTAAGGTTTTGTTGTATTCTTGCTTCTTTGACTAACTTTGCAATTTCTATATATTGGTCATCCAAACCAGATCTAAAGTCTTTATTTTTTTCGGATTTTTTGTAATGTAAAAAGAGATTTTTCAAAATATTCATTTAATCTTCCATTAATAAATAATCCTTTTTAATTATAATTTTCAAAGTTACATATAATTCTAATAAAATCATAAGTAAGTTAATTAGATATGAATATAAAAACTAAACTATAGAAATAATATTTTGAACTGCACTTTTTGCAATATTCAGAGGGCTAAAAGTATCTCTAATTAAAGCTAAGAGTTTTTTTGCATCAGTAAATTCTAATTTTTCATCTTTTATAAGACTTAAAAGAAGATTCTTCCTAACTTCAGATCCTTTTTTACTGACAAATAATTTCAATCCTGCGTTAGCTACTGGTATGAGGTCTGCATTAATATTCTCTGAATCTTTAAATAAAATATTTAACAAACTTTCAACTTTTTCTATTTGAATTTGACCTTTTTTATCAAAAACGACTTCTAAAAGGATTTCTAAAATCTCTTCAGAATTATCGGTAAGTAGTTTTTTAGCAATATATGGATAAGCAATTTTTAAAATTTTAAATTCAGGGTCAAGTCTTAGCGCTAAACCTTCTTGACTAACAACTGCTCTTATTATTAATGCAAACCTACTGGGAACTCTGAAAGGATAAGAATACATTAGTTTTGAGAATTTATCAGTAACATTTTTAAGGTTAAAATTACCAACTTCAGCTCCTAGAGATCCTCCAAGAACTTCTTTTAATGGTTCAACAAGTTTTTGAAGATCTTGTTCTTTGGTTAAAAATCCTAATTTCTGGAAATCTTCTGCCAGAAGATAATACTCTTCATTTATTATGTGAACAATTGCCTTAATAAGAGTGAGTCTATCTGAATTGCTAATAGTGTCCATCATTCCGAAATCAACATAAGCTAAATTCCCACAATCAGCATTTCCTCCTTTGAGAGCAAACATATTTCCTGGATGTGGGTCTGCATGAAAATATCCAAATTCAAATAATTGCTGCAGTCCACTGATGACACATGTTTTTATGAAAGAAGAAGGTATTAAGTTATTTTCCTCTAGTAAAGCTCGATCTTTTAACTTAACTCCATCAATCCAAGAGGTTGTGATAATCCTCTTAGATGAAAACTGTTTTTCTAATTTAGGAATAAAAATATTTGGGTTTTCTTTGAATAAATTTGCAAACTTCAAAGCATTTTCGGCCTCTTTTTGATAGTCAATTTCATCAAAAAGTGCCTTACCGAATTCATCTATTATTTGTCCAATTCCAACACCTATATTTAATGGTAAGAGTGGGGATAAAAAAGTTCCTAAAAACCTTAAGATTACAACGTCCCTTCTTATGAGAAAGTATAAATTTGGACGCTGTACTTTCACAGCTAGATAAGAATTATTTATTTTTGCTTTATATACTTGACCTAAGCTTGCTGAAGCAATAGGACTATCTGGAAACTCTTCAAATAATTCATCTGCAGGGGATCCAAGTTCCTCTTCAATGATTTTTAAAGAAATTTTGTGATCAAATGCTGGAAGATTATCTTGTAAGTTTGTAAGTTCTGTAAGCCAATCTTGTCTAACAAGATCTGGTCTAGTTGAGAGTGCTTGGCCTAATTTGATAAAACAAGGGCCTAAATCTGTTATTACATCAAAAAGATATTTCGAGAGTTTTTTTTGTACATTTTTATTTTTACTGTTACCTTGAAAAAGTACTCTTAAAAAAAGAAAAATAAAAGTTAAAAGGATATATAAAACTCTTGGGATAAAAATCCATGGTCTCAAAATCAACCAAAAAAAATCATCTTTTGCTGAATATTTCGAATAAGATCTTTTCATTAAAGTTAAAAAATATCAAAAAAGATTACCATTTAAACCATTCTATATATGTCAATAATACTTTATGAGCATTTCATCTTTTCTAACTAAAAAATTTTTAAAGTCTTTATTCTTTCCCGCTCATAACAGAGGGGCAGCTTTACCAAAGAAATTAGTGAAGTTATTAAAAAATCCACCTGGGTATTGGGACTTGCCCGAACTACCAGAAATAGGCTCCCCACTATCCCAAAGCGGGTTAATAGCTAAATCTCAAAGAGAATTCTCCGACAATTTTGGGGCCAAACGATGTTTTTTTGGAGTTAATGGAGCTTCCGGTTTAATACAATCAGCAGTAATTGCAATGGCAAATCCAGGCGAAAATATCCTGATGCCTAGAAATGTTCATATAAGTGTTATAAAAATCTGTGCGATGCAGAATATAAATCCAATATTTTTTGACCTAGAATTTTCGAGCGTAACAGGGCATTACAAACCAATTACAAAAATTTGGTTAGAAAATGTATTTAAAAAATTAAATTTTGATGAGAATAAAATTGCGGGGGTTATTCTTGTAAATCCCTCTTATCATGGTTATGCCGGAGATTTAGAGCCTTTAATAGATTGTTGTCATCAAAAAAATTTACCTGTTTTAGTTGATGAAGCCCATGGTTCATATTTACTTTTTTGTGAAAACCTTAATTTACCAAAACCGGCCTTATCATCAAACGCTGATTTAGTTGTTAATTCATTGCATAAGTCGCTCAATGGATTAACTCAAACTGCGGTACTTTGGTACAAAGGGAATCTAATAAATGAAGATAATTTAATCAAAAGTATTAATTTGCTGCAAACTACCAGTCCAAGTTCCTTATTACTTTCTTCTTGTGAAGAGTCTATTAGAGACTGGCTTAACAAAAAAAGTTTATCAAAATATCAAAAAAGAATTTTAGAGGCAAAAAGCATTTATAAAAAATTAATTAAAAAAAATATTCCTCTCATAGAAACTCAAGACCCTTTAAAAATTGTAGTAAATACCTCTAAGGCTGGGATTGATGGTTTTACAGCTGATAATTTTTTTTATAGAAATGGGCTTATTGCCGAATTGCCAGAAATGATGACTCTCACCTTCTGCTTAGGATTTGGAAATCAAAAAGATTTTCTTAATTTATTTGAAAAGTTATGGAAAAAATTACTATTAAATTCCAAAAAATCAAAAAGTTTAGAAGTGCTCAAATCGCCCTTTAAATTAGTTCAAGCTCCCGAAATCGAAATTGGAATTGCTTGGAGAAGTAAGACTCGGTGTATTTCTTTCTCACAATCATTAAATAAAATATCTGGAGATATTATTTGCCCTTATCCTCCTGGGATACCTCTAATAATTCCTGGCGAAAAAATTGATTTAGATAGGTTTAATTGGATAAATAATAAAAGTTTATGCAACAAAGATCTGTTAAATTTTAATATAAGAGTTTTAGAAAAATAGCAATTTCATATGAGATTAAGAAGTGGACTACTTATAGGAATTTTTGGTTTAATTGTTGTTCTGATGGGGGGATGGTTTTTTACATTGGCAACTGCGTTGCTTACATATCTAGCATTATTAGAATTTTTTAGAATGGCAGAATTTAAAGGGATAAGACCAGCCACAAAAACTACATTATTTTCATCCTTTATTATTCTAATTTCAACTTATCTTGAGACTATTGGTTTGCTTGAAGGAGAAATTTCAAATTCAATTTTGCCAATCTGTTCAGTTGGGATATGCACTTGGTTACTTTTGCAACCAAAACCTGGGACAATTTCAGATATTGCAGCCTCTATTTTTGGATTATTCTATTTAGGTTTTTTACCTAGTTACTGGATTAAGTTAAGGGGTTTAGATTCAGTGATAATAAGTTCAAATCAGGGTTTTATGTCTTTTGAGAACTTATCAAATACTACAGGTCTTCATTTAACTTTAACTTCTTGTTTATTAATTGTAGCTAGTGATATTGGTTCTTATTTCATTGGGAAGGCATTTGGTAAAACATCTCTATCTCCAATATCTCCGAGCAAAACTATAGAAGGTTTAGTTGGAGGAATATTTTGTTCAATACTACTAGCAATATTTTTCGCATTTTTAATGAATTGGGAAAATCCATTATTTGTTGGAATAATATATGGGATTTCAATTTCTCTTATGGCATTAGTTGGAGATTTAATTGAATCTATGATGAAAAGAGATGCCAAAATAAAAGATTCTGGAACTTTTTTACCGGGACATGGAGGAATTCTTGATAGAATTGACAGCTACATCTTTACTCCATCTGTTTTGTATTATGTTTTTATAATTCTAAAGTATCTAAATTAATGATAATATCTTTTACTCTAAAAAATAATCTTGGATAATTTTACTAGATAATGTTGGTAGATCTATATGTGGAAGATGACCACAATTTTTTAACCCTACGAAATTTAATTTTTCAATACTTCTTATATTTTTAATCTCTTTTTTTCCAAGAATTCGATCATTTTCTCCACATAATGTTTTAATTGGGATATTTTGGATATATTTTTGAGTCCCTGCAAACCCACCACTTTTTGCAAATGATGCAAGTGAATTTCTCCATCCTTTACAACCTAGGTGAATTGAAGCAATTTGCTCCTCCATCTTGCCAACACATTCATCTGGAAAAGCAAATGCTTGTCTACAAAGACTTTTTCTGACCTGAGGCAATCCAAGAAATGAGGCGCCAATTTGGTTGAGAGGGAAGGGGATACTCTTAGGTTCTCCAAACAATCCTGCGGGGGACAAAAGGAGAATTTTTTCAATAGAATCAGGAATTTCAAAAGCAAGTTTTAAAGCTGTTGAGCCTCCCATAGAGGCACCAATAATTTTTAGATTCTTTTCTATCTTTAAGGTCTTAAGGAGATCAATTAAATGTGAAATTATTTTCGAGGAATTGTATTCATTTGTTGCGCACCTGGGAGTAAAACCAAAACCCAGCAGATCAGGAACAATAACTTGAAAATTTCTTTTTAGTGATTTATATATTCTCCTGAATTCTAAAAAACTACTATCAAAGCCATGCAGAAGAAGTATAGGTTGACCTTTTCCTCCAATAGCTACTGGGAATTTTAAAGAATTCCAGTTTTGGGTGAGTTTTATCCACTTAACATCATTTGCCAAATAAAGACCTAAAGGGTCTAATATTGACAATTTGGAACTTTCAAAAAATTCTGCATTTAAATCACTTAATTGTTCAAAATTCTTTTTAGTCAAAAAAATATTTATATTTTAATTTTTTGTTGTTCAAAATTTGAAATGACCTTAATTATATCCTGTTTATTAATTTCAAAAGGCAAAAAGTGAATCTCAGATTTATCTCGACAGGTAAATTCAGCAATTTTCTCTAAATTATTATTTTCAAAAACATTTATTCCAAGTTGTCCGATAGTAGTTGGCAAATTCAATTCTTTCATGAGAACAAATAATTGTTTAATTGATTGATCAGCTAATTTATTATTATTTTTCATTTCTTCTAATCTTAATTGCAATAATAATCCAACCCCAACAATCTCACCATGTAAGAATTCATTAGGGGTGATTATCTGAGTAATTGCATTATGAATAGCATGTGCTGCTGCAGTCCTACACTTTTCTCCACCAATACCACCAACTAATCCTGCTGTAAGTCCACATGCTTCTACAGTATTTTGCCAAGAAGGATAATTTTCAAATTGAGCCTTAAACGCTTTTTCTCCATCTATTAATAGTTGATCTCTTAAAACTCTTGATATCTGAATTGCTTGTTGAACAAGACCGTCATCTATCGTTGAACTTGTTATTGAGGATTCGTACCATTTTGCTAAAGCATCAGCTATGCCACTTGCAAGTGTTCTTGCTGGAGCTGTTTGAATAAATTTATGATCATAAACTAGTATTTTCGGACAAGATCTTAATGCGACATCCTTTATGAATTGACCATCCTTTGTATATATATTTGATAAGGCTGTCCAACCTGCGCATGTAGATGCACTAAGAGGAACAGTGATACAAGGGATATTAAGACAATCTGCTATATATTTTCCAGAGTCAAGAACTTTGCCACCTCCAGCTGCGATTACAGAATCATTATTATTATTTGAAATGATATTCTTAACTCTTGAAATATCTTCGTAACAACAATCAAATTGTAAATTGGCAGTATTAACATTAAGTTTTTGATTTTTTAAATCATTGAAAATATTATTTCTTAAATTATTCGTTTGAATCCCTCTACCTAGAATTAATGGACTTTTAGTTAATTTAGTAATTTGAGGTAAAGATTCATCCCAAGCATAAATCCCCCTATAAATAGTTTCTGGAGAGATTGACTGCATATTTCTTTGAATGATTAGAAGTTAGCACCTGCTAGCTCTTGAGAAGATTCTTCAGAAGAAATATTTATTGTAACTTTTTTATTATCATCTATATCAACTAAAGCATTATCTCCATCTTTTATTCTCCCCGAAAGAACTTCTTCAGCCAAACTATCTTCTAGTAAACGCATAACCGCCCTTCTCAATGGTCTTGCTCCGTATGAAGGATTATAACCTTCTTCAACAAGTCTTTCTTTGAAAGCATCGGTGACATTTAATTTAATGCCTTTATCTTGTAATCGGACAAAAACCTCTTGCAACATTATTTCAGCTATTTCTTTAACTTCATTTTTAGTTAGTTGTCTGAATACAATTATTTCATCAAGTCTATTTAAAAATTCAGGCCTAAAGTACTGCTTAAGTTCTTCATTAACTAATGATTTAATTCTATTATATTGGCTATCTTCAACTGAATCACCTGAAAATTCGAATCCTAGTCCGCCACCTCCTTTCTCTATTACTTTTGAACCAATATTAGAGGTCATTATTAACAGTGTATTTTTAAAATCTACGGTTCTACCTTTGGAGTCAGTTAATCTTCCGTCTTCAAGTAGTTGCAATAATAAATTGAAAACATCTGGATGTGCCTTTTCAACTTCATCAAATAAAACGACAGTATAAGGACGTCTTCTAACAGCTTCAGTAAGCTGGCCACCTTCATTAAAACCAACATAACCGGGCGGCGAGCCTATAAGTTTACTGACTGTATGTCTTTCCATAAATTCTGACATATCTAATCTGATCATTGCTTCTTCACTACCGAAGAAATATGAAGCTAATGATTTAGTCAATTCAGTTTTACCAACACCAGTGGGACCAGAGAAGATAAAACTTGCTATCGGTCTATTAGGATTTTTTAATCCAACCCTTGCTCTTCTTATGGCTCTTGAGACAGCTTTTACAGCTTCATCTTGTCCTATTAGCCTTTGATGAAGTGTTTCCTCCATATTAAGAAGCTTGACTGATTCGGTTTCTGTTAATTTTTGAACAGGAACGCCTGTCCATGAAGCAACAATATGTGCTACATCCTCTTCACTAACAAGGGGGCTTTGCAAAAGTTTTGAGTCACTTTTTACAGGATTTTTAGCATCAGATTGATCTCCAGTTGAAGTTTCTTTTTTATTGTCCAATACCTCTCTAATTTTTGCAGACAATTCCATCTCTTTTTCACGTAATTGGCCAGCTTGATCAAAATTTTGGTCTCTTACAGATTCTTCCTTCTGTTTTTGGACTTGTCTTAGTTCTCTATCTATTTGTTTTGCTTCAGGCGGAAGTTTAGAGTTTATTAAACGTACTCTACTTCCAGCCTCATCGATGAGGTCAATAGCCTTATCAGGTAAAAATCTGTCAGATATATAACGATCTCCTAAATGAGCGGCAGCCTCTAGAGCATCATCAGTAATTTTTAGACGATGATGTTGTTCATAACGCTCTCTAAGACCTTTTAAAATTTCGATTGTATCTTCTATAGATGGCTCCCCGACCATTACAGGCTGGAATCTTCTTTCTAGAGCAGCATCTCTTTCAATATGTTTTCTATATTCATCTAGAGTTGTTGCTCCAATACATTGAAGTTCCCCTCTGGCTAAAGCTGGCTTGAGTATATTTGCTGCATCTATAGCTCCTTCAGCAGCTCCAGCACCAATTAAAGTATGCACCTCATCTATGACAAGAATGACGTTACCTGCTGATTTAATTTCTTCCATTATTTTTTTTAACCTTTCTTCGAATTCACCTCTATATTTTGTTCCTGCTACCAAAAGACCTATATCAAGAGTCAAAACTCTTTTATCTTCAAGTATGTCTGGGATGTCCCCAGTTTGTATTCTTTGAGCTAAACCTTCTGCGATAGCTGTTTTACCTACACCTGGCTCCCCAATAAGAACAGGATTATTTTTTGTCCTCCTACCTAGTATTTGAACTACACGATCTATTTCTGAATGCCTTCCAACCACTGGATCTAGTTTTGATTCACTAGCTAATTTTGTTAAATTTGTTCCGAATTCATCAAGAGTAGCAGTTTTTAAGTTACCTTTATTTGTACTAGCCCCTGTACCAACTTCGGCAGTTTCTCCTAGCATCCTTATAACTTGGGTTCTAACTTTTGTGAGGTCAATATTAAGATTTTCAAGAACTCTTGCAGCTACTCCTTCACCTTCTCTTATTAAACCTAACAATAAATGTTCTGTACCAATGTAATTGTGGCCAAGTTGTCGAGCCTCTTCTAAAGATAGTTCTAAAACTCTTTTAGCCCTAGGAGTAAAAGGTATTTCTACAGCTACAAACCCTGAACCTCTACCTATTATCTTTTCCACCTCTATCCTTGAATCTTTTAGATTAACTCCAAGTGATTTAAGTACTTTCGCTGCGACCCCAGTTCCTTCTCCAATTAACCCTAAAAGAATTTGTTCAGTTCCAACAAAATTATGACCAAGTCTTCTAGCTTCCTCTTGAGCAAGCATAATGACCTTTATAGCCTTTTCTGTAAATCTTTCAAACATTAGAAGATTAAATTCCTATTAATAACCTACCAGTAATATGTCAATTTTGTGTTCAGAATGAGCTTTTGTGAATACCCAAAAGTATTATTTATCAAATTAAATTGAACTTTTTTGGTGATATAGCAAGAAATAATAGTAATTTCAATGATTCTGGTTATCCGAACAATAAAATTTTTACATTATTTTGTAGTTAATTTTTTTTCTTTTAAAAGAGCATGTGAACCATCTTTATAATAATTTTTTCTTATTCCTACAGTAGAAAAATCAAAACGACTATAAAATCTTTCAGCAGTAACATTGCCCTGAGAAACCTCCAATAGTATTTTTTTTAAATTTAATGTCTCACATTTTTTTATTAAATAGCTCATGAGATATGATCCAAAACCCCTTTTCCTAAATTTCTTATTTACAACAAAATAATTTATTTGAGCTTCATCAAGAACAACCTGAAAAACACATATTCCAATGACTAAATTTGTAATTAGTAATCCAAAGATTTTTGTACCTTCTTTTTTGAATTCGTTAGCCCATTGTTTCTTACTCCATAAAGAAATCGTATTTGAATCTAATTTATAACAATAATCAATATCTTTCTCATTTATTTGTTTGATAGATATCATTTTATTATGTATGTATATTTAAGAAGTTCAAATCTAGAGTCATTATAAAATATGGCAGTTTTGGCAAAACTTTATTAAAAGTTCTCCCATGGAAGAAAAACAATCTTTTTTAAAACAGAAAATTGACTTGGAAAGTCCTAATAAAAACATCGTACCAATTACTACATCCATTGGAGGAGACGGGAAACTGTCAGTTGGTGGCTGTTCTATTGAAGAGTTAGTTAAAAAATATGATTCTCCTCTTTATATATTGGATGAAATCACTTTAAGAAAGTCTTGTAAAGCTTATAAAAAAGCATTAGAAAAATATTACCCAGGGGAATCTCTTCCTATATATGCTTCCAAGGCAAATAGCTCTATATTCATGAGCAATCTTGTTTCCTCGGAAGGTTTAGGACTTGATGCAGTGTCAGAGGGAGAATTATTAACTGCTCTAAAGGGTGGGGTGCCAAATGAAAAAATTGTTTTTCATGGGAATAACAAATCTGACAAAGAAATTAATTTCGCAATTAGAAATAACATCAAAATAATTGTAGATAATGACTATGACTTAAAGAGATTAGAGGAAGTATCAAATTCATTAAATCATGACTTAGAAATAATGATTCGTTTTACTCCTGGAATCGAATGCCATACACATGAATACATAAGAACAGGTTCATTTGATAGCAAATTTGGTTTTGGAATCGAATATTTGAATAATTTATTTGCAAGCATAAGCGAAACTAAACATCTAAAATTAATAGGAATACATGCTCATATTGGTTCCCAGATCTTTGAACTAGAACCTCATAAGGATCTGGGTGAAATAATGGTAAAGGTTATTTTAGACGCCAAAAAATTTGGCCATAATATTAAAGAACTTAATGTTGGTGGGGGTTTAGGCATCAAATATACAATAAATGACGACCCACCTTCTATCGATGAATGGGTAGAAACAATTTCCAACTCAGTTGTTAAAGCTTGTAAAGAACACAATTTAGATCTGCCAAAATTGATGTGTGAACCTGGAAGATCTATCGTATCTACGGCAGGCATAACAATTTACAAAATTGGGGCTTTTAAAGAAATTCCTGGGATCAGAACTTATTTGTCTGTTGATGGCGGGATGAGTGACAATCCAAGGCCCATAACATATCAATCAAATTACTCTGCATGTTTGGTAAAAAACCCCTTTAATATTAACTCTAAAAATAAATATACAATTGCTGGAAAACACTGCGAGTCGGGAGATGTATTGTTTAAGGAGATAGAACTAGCAAATTGCGAAACAGGAGATCTCATATGTGTATTTGGTACTGGAGCTTACAATAATTCAATGAGTTCTAACTACAACAGAATTCCCAGACCCGCAGCACTCTTAGTTTGTAATGGAGAAGCAGAGATTATTCAAAAAAGAGAAAGTCCAATTGATCTTTTAAAGTATGATGTTTTGCCTGATCGCTTTATTAATTAAAATTAGGTAAGTTTAAATTAATTCTGTTTTTAGTGTGAATTTCTGGGGAATTATAAATTTAAAGCTTTTATTAGATGTCTTATTTGCCGTTGGTTTCGGACTTTTATTATTCTCTAGAGTAAAAGAACAACGCACATTATGGCTTCTGAGAGGATATTTGTTTTTAGTATCAACCGCATGGTTTATTCAAAGATATGCATACTTACCACTAACATCAAAATTAATTGATGCTGTAGTCCTAGCTTGCTCTCTCTCATTAGCGATCCTATGGCAAGGAGAGTTAAGAAGATTAATGGAACTACTAGGCACTGGGAGGCTAGCTGTATTACTTGGGAATCCACCAAGGGAATTTAGAGCAACTTCAACTACCATTACTCAGTTAGTTGATACTGCAGGTAAACTCTCTCAAAATAGAAGAGGCGCTTTAATCGTTGTAGATTTGGGGAGTGATTTAAGACCTGAAGATTTTTTATATTCTGGTACCAATATTGAGGCACAATTATCAACTGACCTTTTAATAAATCTTTTTGCAACAGATACCCCCTTACATGATGGAGCAGTTCTTGTGAAAGGGAATAAAATAATTTCTGCTGGCGTAATACTTCCTCTCTCAAGACAAGGGATAAGTAGATATGGCACAAGACATTTAGCAGCATTAGGAATTACAGAAAGATTTGACAGATGTATTTGTATTGTTGTTTCTGAAGAAACGGGTACGTTATCATTAGCAAGCCAAGGCAAACTCGAAAGGCCAATAACCAGTAGCAGGTTACAAGAACTTCTTGCAAAATTGATTGGAAATCAAAACTCTATGGGAGCTAATAAAGCATCTTTAAGTAAAAATGTCTTATCCCAAAAGACAGACTCAAGTGATAATATCGTCAGTGATATTAGTAAAAAAGAGTCAGAAAAATCAGAAATTTTTATCAACAAAAAGGATTAAATAATGAGTTTAGAAAAAGTAATAGACGATAAAATTAGTGCCTTATTAATGAAAATAGATAAGCAAAAATTGCCCAAACATGTAGCAATAATTATGGATGGCAATGGGAGATGGGCAACAAGAAAAGGTTTGCCCCGATCATTTGGACATAAACAGGGCGTTAGTGTATTAAAAAAAATTCTCAAAGCTGCAAAAAATTTAGGTTGTAAGGTAATTACTGTTTACGCTTTCTCAACTGAGAATTGGACAAGACCAACAAAAGAAGTGGATTTTCTTATAAATCTTTTTAGCGAAGTTTTAAAAAACGAAATTAAAGAGATACATGAAGAATCAACAAAAATCAAATTTATTGGAGATTTAACTCCTTTCCCAAAAAATTTAAAAGAAATAATCTTTAGTGCAGAATCACTTACTAGAAACAACAATAAATTTTTATTCAATGTTTGTGTTAATTACGGAGGTAGACAAGAAATATTAAAAGTTGCAAAAGAACTAGCATTTAAATCTTCTGTTGGGGAA
>QCEG01000021.1 GCA_003278535.1 Prochlorococcus sp. AG-355-N18 | reverse complement strand
GGTTCTATTCGATTTATTAATTCATAACCCCAAGAGCCATATAACTGTCCAATTGATGGTAAGTCATCAAGCATGGTTGACTTATATTCATTTGTCCAACTTCTCAAAATATCAAAAGGATCACCTTTATGTGTTTCAGTTTTGCCATTATTCCAAGTCTTAACTATTTCTTCTCCATAACAAACGGCTTCCCAAAGAGGTTTAGTTGCAACAATACTCCACCTACCCAAATTCTCCCCACCTTCTACAGATTCAAGAAAAACACCATGGGAATCTTTTGAAGATAATTTTAACCAAGTCGATAATGGAGTTTCTAAATCTGCTGGCCAAGTTTCAACGATAGGTATAAAATTTTTACCTTCTTTGTAAGCCTTGAAAAAACGATCTTTTTGTGAGCTGATCATATTAATAATGTCAGCCCAAATTATAATTATATTCTTCTTTTATATCAACTTTAAGGAAGTTAATCAAAAGTATTCTTAGTTGTAAATTTCAAACCAGCTGGATTAGGATTCTCACCTATTCTTCTAGGATTATGACCTACTTTCTCTCTGCCTTCATTTACTTTTTCAGGGAAAACACCATCTTTGGGGTGTAAAAATTCAATGTCACCACCTGGAAAAATTCGGTAGATTTTAAAATCTTCAATTCTTGGTTTGAAGGCTCTTAATTGTGTCCCTAATGCAAGGCATTGTTCTTTTCTTGCAAAGTACATTAAATTATCACCTTCATGCATTATGGCCGCTCCACCAGTGGGCAATTCAAATGCTTGTTCCTTGGAACTTTTCCATACAATTGCATATTTTTCTTCGGTTTCTGCTGAGTTTAATAAACCCCCAGTACTTCCTATATGCTTTGGAAATTGACCAACTAAAGTTTCAGTCATCCTAGATTTTGAGTTATTTCTAATAAGAAACTAGCATTCATATTTTGCAAAATTCAAAATTAATAGGAAATTTTCTACATTATTTAATATATGGAAAACTTGTTTATGATTTTATTTTGAATCTGAAATCGGAAAAAATACTGTCAAGCCTGTATCACGTCTTTGTGTGACATGCCCTCCTAAACTAGCTAACAATTTTTGAGTGGCATTTTGACTAAGTTGTAAACTTCCAGTTTGAGGGTTCCAATTTAAAACAGGACCAATATCAGAACCGTTATCTTTTTTTATAATTTCTTTTTGATTATTATCTAATTTTTGTACTTTGAGTTGAAGTTTGAGTTTTTGACCAGCTGGTCGTAATTCTAAAATTAATGTACTACCTTCTTTTAATCCTCTAGTATTTTTATCAATTAATCCTCTTAACATTAATTCTAATTTTTCAGAATCACTCAAAATTTGCGGAAGTTGTTTAGGGATATCTATCTTCAAAGAAATACCACGTCGGTTTAATTGTTTATTCCATAAAGGAGCAAGCTTTTTAAAAATTTCGGCTAAATTAATTTTCGCCAAGTTATTAAATGGTGGCACTTCATTACCAACTAATTCTGCTGCATTAAAAATTAAACCAAACCTATCAATTTGTTCATTACATTCATTATCTATTTGAATTAAACGATTTCTCATTGATTCATCCATTTTATATTTTTTTAAAGTAGAACTTATTAAGGTTCTTATTGTTGCCAAAGGAGTTCTTACTTCATGAGAAATTGCACGTAATAATTTTGCTTCAGTTATTTGGACATTTTTTTCATCATTTTTCACAGAATTCTGTATATTGTGATTAGATGTAATATTTGCTAATTTTGCCGATAATATTGGCCAAAATAATTTTTCAAATTGATTATTAATATTGAGATTACCTAAATTATTGATTGCATTACGAAATTTTACCCCTTCCTCATAATTGTCTTGATTTAATTTTGCATGAATTAATTCAATTGAAAGTTTAAGGCTCTCTTCATCACACTTCATTAATAGAATTTTCTTATCTTTTTCTCCTACAATTGATAATACGCATTGAAAATTTGGAGTGATTATCATCAAAAAAGGTTCATAACCATCTTCTTGACAAAGATTTAAGACTTTATAATTACTAACTAAATCGAAATCTTTTTTTATCTTTTCTGAATTATTAACTGGTAAAAATCCTGCATTCTCATTTTGAAAGTATGGAAACCCATCAGGAGACCAAAGCCATCCATGAAGTTGATTTAAAAATTTTTTATCATTAAAAGTTGGCAAAGGCGAGGCAACCCATATCCCCCCCTGTTTATAATTCTGAGAAAGAAAATCTTTTTGAATAACTTCTAAAGAAGCCCACCACATTCTTCTGGATGTCTCATCATCCACATATATGATATTAACTTCTTTAATCAAAAGCTCTTGAATTTGTTTTATAGTTATTTGTGAATTCATCAACTTCTTAGTGATCTAGAACGTTTTAATATAGATAAAACAAATCCAATGGATATAAAATTAGTCACCAGTGACGTTCGGCCATAGCTCATAAAAGGGAGGGGAATCCCAGTAACTGGTCCTAATCCAATAGTCATAAATAAGTTAATAATTATTTGAAATAAAAAGGTTGAGGCTACTCCAATAACAATTAGAGATTCAAAGTTAGTCCTAGCAATTGTTGCAATATGAATAAGTTTTTTAATCAAAAAAAAGAACAAAAATAAAACTACAGCGCACCCCACAAAACCCAATTCTTCCCCTAAAGCACTGAATATAAAATCAGTATGTTGTTCAGGTATAAATTGCAAATTAGTCAGCTTACCTTCTAGCAAACCAGTCCCGAATAATCCTCCAGAACCAATTGCAATTTTACTCTGTATCAAATGATATCCGCCACCTAATGGATCTCTACTTGGATCTAAAAATAAAACTAATCTATCTTTTTGATAATCTTTTAAGCCATATTGCCACAAAATTGGTGTAAATTTTGCCACTAATATATGAAACGAAATAGCGAGAGCAGAAAAAATAATTTTCTTTTTTGTAGATCTATAAGCAAGATATCCTATAACTGGAATCCAGAAAATAAGAAGAGTTGGTAAGGTTAGATATAGTATTGATGTGATAATACAAAACACTAATATCAAAATCCACTCTATGGGCATTTGGGACCAATAGAGCATCACACCTGTCAAAACAATTAAAACTAAAGAGGTACCTAAGTCCGGTTGAAAGAAAATTAATAACCAAGGAATAACTACTACTAGTAAGGGCAATAATAAATCTCTTATTGTTAGGATTATTTTTTTATCAAGTACTAAAGCAAGAGTTAATACAGTACTAAGTTTAGCTACCTCTGAAGGTTGAAAAGAAAAGATGCCCAAGTTTAGCCATCTTTGAGCTCCAGAAACTGAAATCCCAAAAAAATAAATAAGTAATAAGGATATTAAAGTACAAAAATAAAATGGAACCAAATACTTTCTAAGTCTCTCTAACGGTATATAAGAAATAAAAAATGCTAAGAAATAACCTAAAAAACCAGTTACGATATGAATTAAATAGTTCGATACTAAAAAATCACCCTGAATACTTTTTATCAAAAAACCCGAAATAACAACTAACAACAGGGGAATAATAAGTAGCGGAGAAAATAAAAAACCTCTATTAAAGTTGTCTGTTTTTTGTAAAAATCCTCTGTTATTTAGTAAAGAAATTCTCTTAAACATCAATTAAGCATTAACAAATTGATTATTAATTAATTTAGCTAAATTACCAAATGCGACAGAACTTTCTTTATTGGGCTGGCTTATTGAGATTGGTATACCATTGTTACTATCATCAACGAGAGGGATTTCAATAGGAATTTGAGCTAATAATGGTAAGTCATTTTCGTTAGCTAATGTTTGTCCACCACCTTTACCAAAAATTTCATATTTTTTACCTGGCATATCTGGCGGAATAAATACTGACATATTTTCTACAATTCCCAGTAAAGGTACTCCGAGTTGTTTAAACATCGCTAATCCCCTCCTTGCGTCTTGCAAAGATACTTGTTGAGGAGTAGTGACCACTATAGCTCCAGAAATAGGAACAGATTGAGAAAGAGATATTTGAGCATCTCCTGTTCCTGGAGGCAAATCAATAACCAAAAAATCAAGATTATTCCATTCAACTTGGTACAAAAATTGTCTGATAATACTATTAAGCATTGGTCCTCTCCATATAACTGGCTGACCTTCTTCTATGAGGAAACCCATTGATACCAATGAAATTCCATATTTATTTATCGGTATTAACCTTTGATCACTGCCACTTCCTTCTGTAACCTTTGGATTCTGTTCGGCAACTCCCATCATTGAGGGAGTATTAGGTCCATATATATCCGCATCCAGCAAACCAGTTTTCAAGCCTAATTTAGCTAGAGAACAAGCGAGATTAACTGCAATTGTACTTTTCCCAACTCCACCTTTTCCACTGCTAACAGCTATGATATGTCGAATATTATCAATCTTCTGCAATTCAGGAGCATTCCCCTGATTTTGAGATTCTGTTTTGGAAGGATTATTATCTATCTCTATTTGGACATCATCAATATCTTCAAAATCCAGTAGTACCCCTCTAACCTCTTGTACAATTCTATCTCTCTGAGAATTTGCAAATGATGGTAATGATAATGTTACGATTACTCTCGGTATAGTTACTCTTACATTTTTAATCCAAGCTAATTCAATTACATTTTTTTGTGATCCAGCATCTAGAACTTTTTGTAAAGCAAAATTCGCATCTTCTATTGTGGTCATTAAATTTTTAAATATTTTGACAAGGTAGTCGACTGTTTAAAAGATTAAGAACTATGTCGAACTATCAAATAATAGGCAATAAGGTCCCCCTAAGAGAAATTATAAAGAGAAACTTATAATTAACCAGAAAAATTTTTTCTTCAAGAATTACTAAATACATGTTGAAAGAACCTCCTAAAACCTCGAGAGAAAAAACTAAAAATCTCTTATTAACTCTACAAGACAAAATTTGTTCGGGACTTGAAAATGTAGATGGCAAAGGGAAATTTACAGAGGAATCCTGGCTAAGAGACGAAGGTGGCGGTGGAAGATCAAGAGTATTGAAAAATGGTTCTATTTTTGAGCAGGCAGGCGTTAATTTCTCGGAAGTACAGGGAAAAGAATTACCTCAATCTATAATCTCTCAAAGGCCTGAAGCAAAAGGTCATGAATGGTTTGCTACAGGGACCTCTATGGTTTTGCATCCTAGGAATCCCTATATTCCTACAGTTCATCTGAATTATCGATATTTCGAAGCTGGTCCTGTTTGGTGGTTTGGGGGAGGTGCAGACTTAACTCCTTTTTATCCTTATCTTTCTGATGTAAGGAATTTTCATAACGAGCATAAAAAAGCTTGTGAGAAAGTTGATAAAGATTTGCATAAAGTTTTCAAACCATGGTGTGATGAATATTTCTTCTTGAAGCATAGAAATGAATCTAGAGGCATAGGAGGTATTTTTTATGATTATCAAGATGGTTCAGGCAATATTTATAGAGGAAATAATCAAAATGGAGAGGCATCAGAAGCTTCACAAAATATTGGTAGATCAAATTTAAATTGGGATAATTTATTTTCTTTAGCGGAAAACTGTGGGCAGGCATTCCTCCCTTCATATTTGCCCATTATTGAAAAAAGAGCTTCTCAAGCATACTCATCGAAGGAAAGAGAATTCCAGCTATATCGAAGAGGTAGATATGTCGAATTCAATTTAGTTTGGGATAGAGGGACGATTTTTGGACTGCAAACAAATGGCAGAACTGAATCTATATTAATGTCTTTACCGCCTTTAGCTAGATGGGAATATGGATATAAAGCTAAAAAGGGTTCTCGAGAGGAATTTCTCACATCAATTTTTACAAAGCCCCAAGATTGGTTAAATGATAAAGAGTTAGAGAAATTCTGTATAGAGAATAATATTTTTGATTAACAATTATCAAAAAAATTTAAATTAACTTAGATAGGTGTTTTAAATAAAGAACCGTCACTTTTCAATTGAAGTTTTTCTCCAAGTTCATTTTCTAAAGAGATTAATTCGTCCCTATGCGCTCTTATTCTCATGTAAGTTGAATCATTTTCATTTTCTTTGATCAACCTTAATTCAAATTTCTCCTCTCTTGCTGATTTTTTAAAATAAACAATTCCAGACAAAGGGCCACCAATTAATCCCAAAAGAATAGGCCACCAACCTAATGCAGGATATATCTGAATAATTACTAATCCCAAAGAACAAGAACCAAAACCACCAAGAAAACCTAAAAAAATTGCTAAAAATTTACTAGAAACAACTTGACCCTTGAATATTAAAATTCTTTGTTCATAATCTCCTCCTGTTTGCTTCCATCCTCTCAAATTAAGCCATTCACATAAACCATTTAAAACCTTAACTGGCTGCTGAGAGGATGAAATCTCAACGATGGTTGTTCTATCTTTACTGGAAGCCCTAAGAAAAAAAAATAATCCAATGGCCAAGAGAATAGTAAGCAATAATGTTGAATTTAAGTAATATGACATCAAATAAACTCTTTCTAGTAACTCGAGAATAAAAATTAAAGTTACATCATATTATAATTTTTTAGATTTATTCTGTAAAATGTTGCTATTGGATAAAAATTCTTAATTAAATAAATTCTTAAGTAATATTCTAAATCTTAAAATGCTTTAAATACTTATTAAAAATGACTATTGAAAATAAAAATATAGATCTTCTTTATAACGATTTAACAGCAGATTTATACAATCTTTATAAAAAATCATCATGCCTAGCTATTGACACTGAAGCAATGGGTTTGATTCATGGGAGAGATAGACTCTGTTTAGTACAAATATGCAATGAATTTAAAAAAACATCCTGTATAAAAATCGAACTTGGGACATCTTCTTCACCTAAGTTAAAAGCACTTCTTGAAGATGACAAAATTACTAAAATATTTCACTATGCGAGATTTGATTTAGCAGCTCTGAAATGCAACCTTGAAATTAATACAAAAAATATTTTTTGTACAAAAATTGCTAGTAAGTTGGCAAGAACTTATACAAACAAACACGGTTTAAAGGATTTAATTAATGAATTATTAGGTATAGAACTGGACAAAAGTTCGCAAAGTAGTGATTGGGGTAGCAACGAAGATCTAACAAAAGATCAATTAGATTATGCAGCAAATGATGTTAGATTTTTAATTGAAGCTATGCATAAATTAAAAGTTATCTTAGAAAGAGAGAATAGATATGAATTAGCTCAAAAATGTTTCGAAACAGTTTCGGTACATGCTGATTTAGACATACTAAAATTCTCAAATATATTTGAACATTAAGAATCAATCTTCAGTTAAAAAATTATCTTCACCATCAAGACTTTCCATAAGCTTATCAAGTATTCCTGAAGAACTTAATTTATCTCGATCATTTTTTTTACAAATTTTTAAGACATTTTTCGCAACTTCTATTTTTTCTTGAATAGTTTTCGAGCCTTCTTTTGCAATTTGAATTTCTACTTTCTTCTTAGCAGAAGATATACTTATACTCATAATTTTTGCAATCTCTGCACAAATTTTTAGATATTGCCGATCATTTATTGGATACATAAAAGAATTAATAATTAATAAGCTATTGCCATTTACTAAGATAACAAATGAAGGTTTATGGCATCTACGATTTTCTTGCTTGCTCCGGATTCTCCCATTCTTTTTTTTCCTATTTTTGCTTGTTCTAACCTATCAACTTTTCCTTTCAAAAGTAAACTTAAACGTTTTAAAAGAATGTTTTTGTTCTTGCAAACTAAAACACTACCTCCCAATAATCTTGATTGCCTTTTTGCAAATGATTTTGTAAATTGTGGTCCAGGTCCCGGTAGAGAAAGAGATGGAATTCCAAGGCCAGCAATTTGCTCTGTAGCAGTTCCTGCATTTGACAAGCCAACTTGTGCCATATTGGCCCATGAATTGAATTTACCTTTTCCAATCACTATATATTGATCTTTCTTTTTCCATACTGAATCTTCATCAATTAGAAATTTAACTTTGCTCTGTTTTATAAAACCATGTTTATTTAAATAACTTTGAATTTGAATCACATTCGCATTAATGCTCAAAGGCAAAAGTATTACCAAATCCTTTGAAAAATCAAAATCTTCCAAACAAATAAGAAAATTATCAAGATTTTTAAAAGCTTCAGGGTATCTACTACCAACTAATAAAATAATCCTTTTAAAAGAAATAATATTTGATATCTTCTTGTTTGTTGCATTAACAAAATCCATCATTGGATTACCAAAGTATTTTGCATCAATATTTTTTCTATTCAAATTATTAGCTGTAATTTTATCTCTCATAATTAAATTTTTACATCTTGAAGATTTCATTAAAAACATTTCCCATGGATCCCATTCAGAACCTTTTAACTTATGATAAAAATCGCTTAAACCCCAACCTGGCCCGCTACTCCAAGTATGGTCACTTTTGGGAGTTCCAATGAAACTAAATTCGCATTCTGAACTCCAAGCATAAAATAATGGCAAAAAATCACCTACTGCGATAATTTTGCAGTTATTTTTTGACTTCTGTTTTACAAGGAGAAAATTTCTTAAATTATCGATTAAAAATCCTGCAAACAAATCAAGCACAAATCCCTTCACACTTTGATTACTAAAACCTCCACTAGGCAGCTCTTTAAAATATCCTATTTTGCGAAAATTCTTTGATTTTATGGAATTAAATACATCTCCTTTTCCTACTAAAGGCAAAACTTCAATATTTTTATTTTTTATTTTTTTTAGTAATCTTTTTATTATTTCCGATGCGATTACATCTTCTCCATGTCCATTACATATAAATAATAGAGAATGAGACACCTTACTGTTAAGATCATAAAAAGACTCAACCGAATCTTTTTCGGCGGCATGGCCAAGTGGTAAGGCAGAGGATTGCAAATCCTTTATCCCCAGTTCGAATCTGGGTGCCGCCTTATTAAATTTCTTTGCGCATTTAATTATAAAGTTTTCGAAAAACTTCAATTTCCAGTAAAGGTTATAAAGTTTCAATTACTTATTGATATATAGAAAAATAATCTTTTCTTTTATTGATAAATAATACCCTATATCCATTAATAAATAAAATTAAATGGATTTATTAATTGTTTTCATCATATTATTTATATATAAATTTGAATTATTTTAGTAATCATTATCTGCTACGCACATTCCTAAACATCTAACACCGTTTGATGCAGTCCTTTCGCAATGATTACATAAAATGGGATCTTTGCCTGAAGTTAGTTTAACTTTTGGATTCTTTTGGTCTTTAAAACTTATTAACTCTTGTGTTGAATCAAATAGAGCCATTCTTGGAATCATCACTTGAATCGATACTAACAACAAGTGAATCATTTGTGTTGGAAGAGGGTATATCCATAATTTTTACAGTTTCTTTAGGCTCATCAATAACTTGATTTTCTTCAATACTTTCATCAACTGCACAAGCTTCAAGAGCCTCTCGAAGTAGTGAATCAAAAGTTGCTCCAGGCAATCTATGTCTCGCAACCTCAAGAAAAGTTCTCGGTAACGATTCAGAAGCAGCATCTCGTAAAGCAGGATTATTCTTTCTATGTTCTTGTTCTTCTTCTATTGATTTAATAAACCTCAGTGTTACATCTCTTTTGGTAGAGGCTTTTATAAGCGTATCGTTTTCAGGATTACTGACATTAGGTTCATTTTCAAGATCACTAAGTCTTTTTTCCAAACTATTTAAAACTTCATTAGCTTCTTTACTAATATGTGCTAATTGACCATCGGACAAATTAGGTAAATCGGCTACAAAAACTTTCCCATGATCTCTTAATGTCAAGAAAGTTGGTCTTGGTCCTTGAGCCTGTCTACCAACTGATTCAGAATTATTACCTATTGGCCTTTTTGGAGGTGTAGGACCAGCTGAACTACGTCTACGTGTAATTCTTTGATTATTTGCAAAGGGCATTGAATAAAGGTTAAATCTTAAAACTTAAACTTCCGATATAACTCGGCGGTATTTTTATTATATTACACCTAACTTTTTCATTTGAGTATAAAAAATAATTTTTAAAACTCAACTTATAAAGATAAAAAAATTTAAGTTAAGATTTCTGGCAAAAATTTACTAATTGTTGAATCATTTTTTCGAACTATCTTTCCAATTACCCAACTATCTAAGTCATTATCTTCACAGATACTTAATATCGCGTCCTTAAATTGTTTATCAATAACTAAACAAAATCCCACTCCAAGATTGAAAGTATTCCAAAAATCTTTTTCAGGAATCGATCCTTTCTCTTTAAGGAATTTAAATAAAATAGGTATTTCCCAAGAACTAGTATTTATATAAGGAATAAAATCAGAAGGTATACATCTTGGTAAATTTTCTGGAATTCCTCCTCCAGTAATATGAGACATTGCTTTAATTTCAATATTTTCAGCTAACATTTGGTTAATCACATTATTGTAAATTTTTGTAGGTTTCAATAACTCATCAAAAAAACTTAATTGAGAAACTTTTTCAAATTCTTTATCAATTTGATTATTGTTTTGAATAATTTTTCTTACTAAACTAAAGCCGTTACTATGAACTCCATTACTTTTTAAAGCAATTATTAAGTCATTTTCAGATACTTTTTTACCATTAATAAGCTTATCCTCATCAACTATTCCAACACAAAATCCTGCAAGATCATACTTATTTTTTGAATAAAATCCAGGCATTTCAGCCGTTTCTCCGCCTAGTAATGAACAGTTGTTTTCTCCGCAGCCATGTGAAATTCCCTGAACAACCCTCAATAATTGTTTCTTATCAAGTTTACCAGTAGCAATATAATCAAGAAAAAATAAAGGTCTAGCACCACTAGTAATGATATCGTTCATGCACATAGCCACTAAATCAATTCCAACCTCAAAGTGAAAGTTTTTACTTTGAGCTAATTCTAATTTTGTTCCAACACCATCAGTTCCTGAAACAAGAACTGGTTTTTTAAAACTATCGATTGGAATTCTAAATAAACCTCCAAACCCACCAATACCGTCAATAACATTAGATGTATGAGTTCCTTCAACTGCCTTTTTAATTTCGGAAACAAATTCTCGCCCAGCTTCTATATCAACACCTGATGTTTTGTAATCCATGAAATAAAAATGATAGACTTTCCCTATATAGATATTCCTCCTAAGATTGCTTTTGTCCAGTAATTATTTATCAAATATATTTATTTTTTAAAAACAAAGTGAAGAAAGTAATCATAAGGAAAACTGAAGAAATCGAAAATTGGAGGAGAAACATAAATAATGAAATTAACTTTATTCCAACAATGGGAAACCTTCATAATGGACATTTAAAGCTAATATCAACTGCAAAAAATGACAATTCTAATGTTAATTTAGTAAGTATTTTTATTAATCCACTTCAATTTGATAACAAGTTAGATTTAGAGAATTACCCTAAAACGATTGAAAATGATATAAAAATCTCTTTTTCAAATGGAGCAGACGTCATCTTCATCCCAAGTAATGAAGATATATATCCACCGAATAATAAAAATATTAAATTCCTAAAAGCTCCAATTAAACTATCTTCTGCATTATGCGGATTAAATCGAATTGGACATTTTGATGGCGTTTGTACAGTAGTTTATAGATTACTTAATCTCATCAAACCAAAAAATCTTTACTTAGGAGAAAAAGATTGGCAACAACTTTTAATTTTAAAAAATCTTGTACTCAGAAAGAAATTAAATGTTGCTATTAAATCTATTCCTACACAAAGAGATTTTGATGGAATCCCCTTAAGTTCACGTAATGTACATTTATCCAAAAACGAAAGAAAATTGATCAGGTTTTTTTCAAGTGAGTTATTAGAAGCAAAAAAAAATTTTCAACAAGAAAAAAAGATCAATTTAAACGAAATAATTAAAAAGCTATCAGCAAAAAAAATTTCAATTGAATATTTAGAACATTTACACCCTCATACACTCCAAAAAGCAAGATTTGAGGATAATATTTCGTTACTGGCTGGTGCGATAAGATGTGGAGAGACAAGATTAATTGATCACGTTTTTCTAATGAAAAGAAGGCCGATTATTGCAATTGATGGTCCAGCAGGGTCAGGAAAGAGTACTGTAACAAAGTTAATAGCGAAGAAACTTCAACTTTTATATTTAGATACTGGAGCAATGTATAGGGCATTGAGTTGGCTCATGATAAAAGAAAGTATTGATTATAAAAAAGAAAAAAAATTACAGCATATTCTTAAAGATATATCTATTGTTTTCAAGTCGAATACAAATTCACATCAGGATATTTATGTTAACAACTACTGTGTTACTGATGAAATTAGGTCGCAAAAGATAAGTTCCATCGTTTCTAAAATTTCCTCAATAAAAGAAGTAAGAAAATTTTTAGTAGAAGAACAAAGAAAAATTGGAGAATCAGGGGGACTTGTAGCTGAGGGTAGAGATATAGGAACTACTGTTTTTCCTCATGCAGAACTTAAAATATTTTTAACTGCTAGCATCGATGAAAGAGCAAAAAGAAGAAAATCTGATAAAAATAGTAAAGACTCACAAGAAATAGACCTTCATACATTAAAAGAACTTATAAAGAAAAGAGATTTTGAAGATTCCAATCGGGAAATTTCACCTTTAAGAAAAGCGAGTGACGCAATAGAAATTATTACGGATGGTTATTCAATTGATGAGGTAGTGGATAAAATTATTGATCTTTATAGTGACAAGATTCCTAAAGAGACTGAGATCAATTAAATTTAAGAAATACTTTCCAAAAAACCGTTTACAGAATCTTCTAAGATATCAAGTACATAATCGAAGCCCTCATTTCCTCCAAAATATGGGTCGGGAACTTCTTGCTCATTAAAAACCGATCTAAAATCTTGTATTTTTTTAATTGATGCAAAATCAGATGAAGCTGTTCTATTTTTAAGATCTTGAATATTTCTAAAATTTGAGTCATCCATCGCAAGAATATAGTTAAATTTATCAAAATCTTTGCTAGTAATTTGACGAGCCTTGCTTAGGATATTTATATCTCTTCTATCTGCCGCAATTCTCATCCTAGAGTCAGCTTTTTTCCCAACATGCCAACTCCCAGTTCCAGCAGAATCTACAATAAAGCCATCGCTTAACCCCTTCCTTTCAAGTAAACTTATAAAGATAGCTTCTGCTGCAGGAGACCTACAAATATTTCCCAAACATACAAAAAGAACAGAAATTTTTTTCATATGATTTCAAATTCAATAATTATAAGACTTTTAAGTAGTAAATAAAACTTCTTTAATTAAAGATTCAGTAAATTCTTTACCAAACAAACTCGACAACATTGGCCTTGCTGGATCGTTATCTCTTCTATATTTCAAATAATTATTTTGACCATTTATTAATTCTTTTTGCAGTTCCATATTGGCTTCTTTGCTTTCGAAAAGAATTTCCAAATACAAATCAAGATATTCCTTAAATGAGTTATAAAGCTGATTTGCAATTAAACCATCACTTCTTTCTTCCTTTGGTAATTTTGACCAGATTACTCCTGGAGAAAAAAATCTAGCTACATCTGCAGACATTTTTTCAGCTAATGGGAGTGATGAATGACAATGATTTTTGAGTTTTATTAGTTTTTCTAATAACTCATTATTGTATTGATTTTGTATTTTTAATGAAGGCTGAAAATCTAATACTAA
This sequence comes from Prochlorococcus sp. AG-355-N18, assembly GCA_003278535.1. Classification (GTDB taxonomy): domain Bacteria; phylum Cyanobacteriota; class Cyanobacteriia; order PCC-6307; family Cyanobiaceae; genus Prochlorococcus_A. Next base: position 3,847 of record QCEG01000021.1, on the reverse strand, counting down.
TAAATGACTATTAGGAAGAGAAACAAAATCTACTCCAAAAAACGGGACATTATAAACTGTATTAGGAATAATTAAAAAATTTAAAACAGAATAATTTGGACTATTAATACACACTGCTCTTGCGAATTGAATTCTTTTTTTATGCGTGACACCCCAAGTAGAGAGATTAACATTTTTTTTTGATTGTTTTGAACCATAAGTTGAATCTTTATAAGAATATTCCGAGGGTATTATTTTTTCTAAACACTTATATTTACTTAAATTATTAGTTAAATATTTTAGAAAATTATGCCATCTCCAATCTGGCCTGTAAAAAATAGTGTTTTGTATTAACATTCAATGAATAATCTCATTATTTAATGTAAAAAGAAATTTATTGATAAATTTTTTTGTCCATTTTTCTCCAAAAAAAGATTTAAACAATTTATCTGCAGGGTCTTTTTCAAAACTGTACTTATCATATTTAATTTGATTAATCTTTATTTCTTCTTCATTTAAAAATTGATTTGCGGGATTCGATTTATAAATGTTTAAATAGTTATTTACAAATGAATGGAATATATTATTTAAATCTCTATCAAGATTTAATTTATTTCCTCTACATATAATTACCCATGGAGAAAAATACTTTTTTGAATCATATATATTCTTCATTTCATTATTATCAAATTCAGAATATTTTTTCTTGATAATACCTAAACTTGAACAATATTTTTCAAGATACTTGCCTTCTTGAATTAAAGGTTGATAATCAAGAATTGCTAATAACTTTTGAGAAGTTCCAAACCATAAAATATCGGCTCCTAAAATAGGCATTTCACTTTCAAAATTTGGATATGCGACTGTATTAAACACTTGCAGTTTTTTGCCACCATCTAATCTTGTTATTCGCCACTTTCTATATTCGGGAGATGAAAAAAGCCAATTTTTAATAATATATTTTGAGTCTTCATTGTGATGTTCTTTAAATTCGCTACATATTTGTACTTCATGACCATTTAATTCATCAATATTAGTTTTGAGGAAATCAACTAATGAATCAAACATAAATTACTAAGTCTCGGTGCTTCCTTTCCTTACTTTTTTTGTAATGTAATTAAATACAATCTTGCCTAAAACAGCAATCAAGTTTCCTTCAAGCTCCTTAAACATTTTCATATTGTAAGTAAAAGCTTGATTAGCTTCATCAATAATTTGATCAGCAGTCTTTTGATTTATTGGAAGTTGATTCAAAGTAAGGGAATATTCTTCCTTAAATTTCTTTTCATCAGCAATTAATTCAAACTCATAAAAATTTAAACCATCATTTCCCTGCAAATTTAATGCTTTTTTAGCGATCCTTTTCAAAATTTGACCCCCAGATAAGTCTCCTATATAGCGAGTGTAGTGGTGACCAACCAATAGCTCTGGTGAATTTTTTGCGACATCTCGGATTCTTTCAACATATTCTTTTGCTGAGTGAGAAATACTAATTTCATTCTTCCAGTTTTCACCAAAATAAAATTTTAGATCATTTACAAGAGTTTCTTTCCTAAATAATGATTTAAAACCTATAGGTTTTATTACGGGATGTTCTTCATTGACCAGTCTTTGAATTTCTTCTTCCATAGCTTCATAAACAAAATATAAATCACTAATCAATTTTCTATAAGATTTTTTTTCAACAACTCCTTTTAAAAAACAAGCCACAAAGCCAGTATTTTCTGCCATAGTGTGGGATTTTTTTGTCCCTTCTCTTAATTGACCTGCAAGAGCGACTGCCATATATTTTGAATTATTTTTGTAAGTGTATTTAATCTACAAGGTAAATACATAAAACAGCTAATTTTTGTTACCAGCGGATGTTGTAGAGAATAGCTTATAAAGTTCTTTACAAACCAAAAAAAGGTTATCTTTTTGTTCCTTTTGCGGTAGATGAGTGCCAGTCATTTCCCAATCACCGATGGTAGCCACTCTCCATCTCTCGGATGGAACAATCATACCTCGCATAATTATTCCCAACAATTTCGGGACTCTGTCATTATTATCATTTTCAATTCTTAATTGTAAAAGTATTGCTCTACATTCAATAAGAGGACTCCAACCAGGAAAATGAAACGCAAAATCAATAGTATCTTGCATGGATGCATTATTTGCATTGTCCCAGGGACTAAAGTTTACGCTTGCATCTGGAAAATATTTTCGAAACAAAGCTGCAGTAGAAGCAATTTTATTAGCTATTTCAACATTACTCACATTTGAACTCGCATTCATTAGTAGCTCAGTATTTTTTTCGAAAATGACATAATTTGCTTTATCTTGCTTATTAACTACTTTTTCTTTTAATAAAGATGTTGAAATGCTGATCAATAAAGTATTCTCTATTCACATTTGGATAATAAATTTCTAGGTTTTAAAGAAAATAACTCATCGCAAATTAAAATACGAAGAACATCCATGAGTTATCTTTTATTAATTCAATGCTATGCCAAAATTTGAAAAATTAACTTTACCTAATGAAGGCGAGATAATAACTTTTAATCAAGGCAACCCTAATGTTCCTAATAACCCAATTGTCCCATTTATTAGGGGTGATGGTACTGGCGTTGATATTTGGCCTGCTACTCAAATCGTTCTTGATTCAGCGATTAAGAAAAGCTATGGAGATGAAAGAAAAATAAGTTGGTTTAAAGTCTATGCAGGCGATGAAGCTTGTGAACTGTATGGAACATATAACTATCTCCCGCAAGATACTATTGAAGCAATCAAACACTTTGGTGTAGCAATCAAAGGTCCTTTAACAACTCCCATCGGTGGAGGAATTAGATCTCTTAATGTTGCATTAAGGCAAATCTTTGATTTATATAGCTGTGTTAGACCATGCAAATATTATTCAGGCACTCCAAGCCCTCACAAAAATCCCCAAAATTTAGACGTTATTGTTTATAGAGAAAATACTGAGGATATCTACATGGGAATTGAATGGGAAGCGGAGGATAATAATTGTCTCGAATTAATTAATCATTTAAATAAAATTGTCATACCAAAAAGTAAAAATTTAAAAAATAGATCAATACCAAACGGATCAGGTATTGGAATAAAACCAGTAAGTAAATCTGGTAGCCAAAGGCATATTAGAAAAGCTATTGAACATGCCAAAAGATTATCAGGAGATAAGAGGCATGTAACTCTTGTACATAAAGGGAATATTATGAAATATACAGAAGGTGCATTTAGAGATTGGGGATATGAATTAGCAGTAAATGAATTTAGAGAAGATTGCATTACAGAAAGAGAAAGCTGGATTTTAGATAATATTCAGAAAAATCCAGAAATTACAATTGAAAACAATGCTCGAAAAATTGAACCAGGTTTTGACAAGCTTACTAATAACAAAAAAGCATTCATTTGCGAAGAAATTAAAGAAGTTATTGCATCAATATCAAATTCTCACGGAGATGGAAAATGGAGAGAACTAATTCTTGTTGATGATCGGATAGCTGATAGTATATTTCAACAAATTCAAACTAGACCTCAAGAATATTCAATTCTTGCAACATTAAACCTTAATGGAGACTATGTTTCTGATGCAGCTGCAGCAATTGTTGGAGGCTTAGGTATGGCTCCAGGTGCAAATATTGGAGATAATGCAGCAATTTTCGAAGCTACGCACGGTACAGCTCCAAAACATGCAGGCTTAAACAAGATTAATCCTGGCTCAGTAATTCTTAGTGGTGTAATGATGCTTGAATATTTTGGTTGGGATGAAGCAGCTAACTTAATTACTAACGGTATAAGTAAGGCAATAGAGCAAAAAAAAGTCACCTATGATCTAGCACGCTTAATGGAACCAAAAGTAGAACCCTTG
>QCEG01000020.1 GCA_003278535.1 Prochlorococcus sp. AG-355-N18 | reverse complement strand
TGTCGAATCTAAGACATCAGATCATGGCTATGACGGAACGGGATCAACTCTTGGATATAAAATTGACGGTGTATTCTCTCCCTTCCTAACTTTCACTCCAGGAAATACATATAGATTTGACCAGTCAGATGCAAGTAATGCAAATCATCCTTTACGTTTTTATCTAGAATCAGATAGAACAACTCTTTATAACACTGGGGTAACAACTAATGGAACTCCGGGACAGTCTGGAGCTTACACAGAGATAACAATCTCGGATGCAACTCCTGCATTATTACATTTCCAATGTGTAAATCATAGCTATATGGGTGATGCGGCCTATACATCGTTAGGAACAGCGACAACCGATGGCGGCGGTAACTTCTCAATCACTACAACTTTAGACCTTGTAGATGATGACTATAGCCTGACGATTAAGTCAACTGATGTGGCAGGAAACACTTCATCAGCTTCAACTGCATTTGCATTGACAATAGATACATCAGCGCCAAGTACTCCAGTAATAACAACGACAACAGAATTAACCAATGACAAAACTCCACAAATAGTTGGAAATGCTGATCCCAATAATGTAGTAAAACTCTTTGTTAATGGAGTGGAAACAGGTGATTCAGTTACATCTAATGACAGCGGCAACTTCTCAATTGTTCCAACTTTAGAGCTTGACGATGACGACTATAGTCTGACAGTTAAGTCAACTGATGAGGCAGGTAATGATTCAGCGCAATCAGCGGCATTAGAAATAGAGATAGATACAACAGCTCCAGAAACTCCATCTCTATCTACAGATGTACTTTTGACTGCTGATACAACACCTTCAATAACGGGTACCGCAGAAGCCGGAAGCACAATTACTTTGTCTGTCAATGGAATCAGCACGGGAGATACTGTCCCCGCAGATGAAGATGGAAACTTCTCTATAACCCCATCATTACCACTTAATGAGGGTCTTAACTCAATAACGGTTACATCTACGGATTCTTTAGGTAATATTTCTGCTTCATCAACTCCACTTTCAATAACAATTGACATAACACCACCAGATGCTCCAGTAATAACAACTACAACATCACTAACAAACAATTCCACTCCAACAATAGAGGGAACAGCAGAATTAGGAAGCACTGTAGAGCTGTTCAATGGAGATAATTCTCTTGGAACAGCAACAACAAATAGCAATGGTGTATTTTCGATTACTCCTAATTCAAATCTAAATGAAGGTGAAAATTCATTAAAAGTTATTGCCTACGATAGTATTGGCAATCCTTCTCTATTCTCTTCTGTTTTTAAAATAGAAATAGATACAACACCACCAGATGCTCCAGTAATAACAACTACAACATCACTAACAAACAATTCAACTCCAACAATAGAGGGAACAGCAGAAGCAGGAAGCACAGTAGAGCTGTTCAATGGAGAGATTTCTCTTGGAATAGAGACTGCGGGATCTGATGGAAACTTCTCGATCACTGCCTCTCAACTTACAGATGGTAATTATACTCTTACAGTTACGTCAACAGATGTGTTAGGAAATTTATCAGCAGCATCTGCAGGATTTACAATAGAGATAGATACAAATCCTCCATCGATCCCAGCAATAATTACTGGAGGAACTCTAACCAATGAAGTAACTCAAACAATAGAAGGAACAGCAGAAGCAGGAATCACTTTAGAGCTATTCAATGGAGAGATTTCTCTTGGAACCGATATAGCTGATATTGATGGTAAATTCTCATTTACAGAAACTTTATCTGAGGGAGATAACGTCTTAACGGTTACTGCAAAAGATGCTGCAGGCAACGAATCAGCAGCATCTTCTGAAATAAGAATAGAGATCGATACAACACCGCCAAGCACTCCATCAATAACAACTGCAACTGATTTAACAAATAATTCGACACCAACAATAGAGGGAACAGCAGAAGCTGGAAGCACTGTAGAACTCTTTATTGGAGAAACATCTGTTGGAACAACGACAGCAGGATCTGAAGGAGTATTCTCAATTACTTCCTCTCAACTTGCAGATGGTGATTACAGCCTTAAAGTCAATGCAACAGATGCGGCAGGAAATACTTCATCAGCTTCAACAGCATTTGCTTTAAAAATAGATACAACTGCGCCAAGTGCTCCAGTAATAACAACCACAATAACAGCTACTAATGAAACAACCCCAACGATAGAAGGAACAGCAGAAGCAGAAAGCACTGTAGAATTGTTCAATGGAGATATTTCTCTTGGAACAACGACAGCAGGATCTGATGGAGTATTCTCAATTACTTCCTCTCAACTTGCAGATGGTGATTACAGCCTTACAGTCAAGGCAACAGATGTGGCAGGAAATACTTCATCAGCTTCAGCAGCATATGCATTAACAATAGATACAACTGCGCCAAGTGCTCCAGTAATAACAACAATATCTTCTGAATTAGACATAAAAGACTCTACTCCAACATTCATTGGAAATGCTGAGATAGGAAGTATTGTTGATCTATATAATGGAAATGAATATTTGGCAACAACCATAGCAGCAGATGGTAACTTCTCTATAACCTCTTCGAAACTTGTAGATGGAAATTACAGTCTTATGGTCAAGTCAACAGATGCGGCGGGTAACACTTCCATAGCGTCAGACCCTATTGATGTAACTGTAGATTCAGTTGTCGTTTCTTATGAAGTCAATCAAGATAATTATTCAAATATTGATAATCCATCGATAGTAGAACTAGATATACCAATTCAAATCGGAGATCAACAATATACTATTTCAATTGAAGGTGGAACTTTAGAAGAAAATACAAAATTTGAGATAACTACAACAACAGATAATGCTATTTCTAATGCAGATAATCAAGGTATAACAATAAGCAGTCAAGCTGTAGATTTTACAATTAATACCATTAATGATGGTATCTCTTCTTTATTAAGTCTTGATTTAGTGGCTGAAGATATTGAATTGACATCTCAAAATATTGATGGAGTGGAAGAAAGAGTTGAGAACTTAAAACTTAGTTATTTTGCTATTGACGAAGATGAAAATATTACCGATATTAGTTATGATCCAATCTCAGGCTATGGAGCATCTTTCTACGATCTAATTTCCAATAACAATAGTATTGATAATGATTCGCCTTATGAGAGTGATGGTATAGCTGATACTATAAACATCACTATAGAAGATGGAGGTATTGGAGATAAAGATGGCATTAAAAACGGTATTATCGTTGATCCTTCAACCGCTGGATACTCAATACTTTCTAATGAATTTACTGGTGATATTGGCACCAATTCTATTAAATATTCAGATCTGACTAATCCATCAGCCACAGCGAACTCAAACTTGGTTGCAATTTTAGATCAAAGTACTTTAACCTTATCATCAGATGAAATTGGTTATGTTGCCTTAAATGAAGGAGAAACTTTTGCCGAATTAACATACGAAGAATTTATTGATAGGTACAGAGTTTTGTATCACACTCTTGAAAATAATGATGTAATCTACGGTAGTGAAGAAGCTAAGGCTGATTTGTTTAAAAGAGAAATATTAGTAGGGAATGATCAGTCTTTGATTTTCTATAAAATCACCGATGGTTCGACTAATTCCTTAACCTCTCTTGATGATTCAAGACTATCCTTATTAAATATAAATTCTATATCAGAGGACTCAGCAAAATTAACTTCATCAGATAATCTTACTGTTGATTTGACCGCAACAAATTCTGAATTTGGTATCGAACAGTATATTTGTAAGGAGCAATCAAGAGCACCTATATTTGATTTCAGAAATCTAGAAAATTTCCAAATCACAGGTACAGTTGAAATATCTAGAGAGGCTAATTACGATACAACTTTAGGATTCTATAAAATACTTGATACAGAAGGTACAGTCCTAGACCCTATAACTAATGAGCTGATAACTACTAGTCATGCTGAATATGATTCTTTTGCATTGTCTGATAATAATAAGGTAAGCTTTGGATCTAATCATCCAGAATCAACCTTCTATGTGGACGATGATAGTACAACTTCATTCGATATCACTATTGAAGACTTTGAATTAATCGCCCCTTATGCAACAGTAATAGGAGAGGGTGGAAAAGAGAGAACCTATTTCGCATTTGATGGTGTCAATAGTGCTAGACATGGATCTAATATGAGTCACTTTAAAGTTTTTGGAGATAATACTTTAGGTATTGAAGATACAATAGGTGGGGGAGATAACGACTTTGATGATTTGATATTACATTTGTCTATTGATAATGTAATTTAAAATAGATTTTTAACTATGAAAGATAGAAAAAAGTGGGAATATCATGTAATTCATCTAAATTTAGAAAAAAATAGTGATAAAAATACACCAAACCCGACAATAGCAAGTAATAAATTCAAAGGAGCCTTATCATCCGAGTTTATAAAAAAAGAATTTCCAAAAAACTATAGTACTCCTCCAAAGCCTTTGCATCCTGCTGCGCAACTTGCTAATTTTTTTAATAAACTTGGATCCGAAGGATGGGAATTTACTGAAACTTTTGAGTTAGATAAAATGTTAATGTTGGTATTCCGTCGAGAGTTACTTAGTGAAACTAAAAAAGAAATTGAAACTAAAAAAGAATCTTAATTACTTCTTCTAGACATAAAATAGAAGAATGGAGTTATTTAAGGAAAAGCTATCAATTAAAAATATATTCAAAGAAGAAGTTTTGACTTTTTTGGATAATAAAATATTTTTGAAAAAAGTTTTGAAAGAAATATTAATTCAGAACCTTTTAACTAGAACCAAAATTGAGGATTCGATAAAAAAAGAACATATCAGTAAGTTCATGAAAAAAAATAATATTAATTCCTTAGATCATTTAAAAGAATATCTATTAAAAATAAAAATTTCTTTTAAAGATTTTGAAAATGAGATTGTGAGAGAAAAAATGCTTAATAATTTAGCATTCAAATTATTTTCCGAAAAAATTATTTATGATTCCTACATAAAACAAAGAAATAAATGTGACGTCGCTACTTACTACCTTCTAAGATTTAAAGAAAAATCTTTAGCTTTAGATTGCTATTTTCAGATTGAATGTGAGGAAAAAACAATTCAAGAAATATATGATAATTATTGTCTAAAAGTAGATTTAAATTCCGGGCCCAAGGTGGGGCCTTCTCTGATAAGCAAAGTCCATCCAGATCTAGGTAGAAAATTGAAAAATATGAATCCTGGAGAATTAAGTGAACCCTTTATTATTAACGATATTTGGTTAATTGCTAAACTTGAAGAAAAATCCTTATTGAAATTTGATGATAGATTAAAATCGAATATTGCAAGGAAAATGCTTTATGGTAGAATCGATCAAATATCAGAAAGTCTAATTGCAGACTATGAATTAGAAAAAAATAAATGAATAATATTGATTTTGAAAGTATTTTTAAAATAAAACCCTTTGATAAAATTAGCAAAGATTCAAGAAAAATTTTAAAAGAAAATGTAAATATAATTAGTCTAAGTCCAGGCGAAATAATAATAGACAAAGATGCTTCAAAAGATTTTATTTATATTTTAAAATCTGGATCTGCAAGAGTTCTTGGTAGTTATAAAAATAATAAATTAGTTTCTTTTTTTAAACTTTCACAAGGAGATATTATTGGATTTACTTCAAATATTTATGATTCAGATGAGTATGTTATAGCTGCAGGATATTTAGAGTTATTTGAGATCAATATAAATGTTTGGCTAAAAATATTAACCCAGGAAATTAAGTTTAAAAGTGAAGTTTTTGGAAAGCTTTACAAGCAAGAATTTCTTCATTTTATTCTTCATTTATATAATAAATCTCCTAAGATTATTGATAATTTTGAAAAATTAGTTGTAGATGTCTATAAAGAGAGTGGCGTAGTAACTCCAACAGTAAATGAAATTAAAGATAAATTGAATTTGGGTTATAAAATTTATAATTTATCCAACTTGTCCTACAAAAGTAATTTATTTGAGGAGATCACTTTTTCAAATTTAGATAATATTCAATCAAATGAAAAAGAGCGTTTAATCTATATAAAAAAAGAATTTATTGGATTTTTTGAAGACGAAAATATTAAATCTAATTCAACTGAAAAAAAAGAAATTAAAAAAAATAATACTATAAAAAGTATTCTTAATAATTCTCCAAATAAATTTAAATTATTAAATGGGAAAGATGAAATCTCACAAGATATAGCGACCATAATGATGTTAGCTGATTTGCTAGAAATGGCCGTTAGAAAAGACTCAATAAGATCTATATTTGAGGACTTTAAAAGCAGTAATCAAAAAATTGATTTAACGACTTACGGCAAAATAATATCAAGTATCGGCTTGCAAGTTTCAATTTCAGTATTTAAAAAAGAGGATCTACCAAGAATTAGTGTGCCAGTTTTAATAATATGGGAAGACTCTCTTAGGCTTATTAAAGAAACGACACAAAACTCATTTATCATAGCAAGCCCTACAGATGGATTTGTTGAAATAGAATCAAAGCAAATTGAGAAGGAATATCCAAATGGAATTGAATATCTCATTTTTAATAGAATAAATATTACTCCGACTGATAGGTTTAATTTGAATTGGTTTTTACCTGTTCTAAATAAATATAAATCAGTCCTCTTTCAAATATTAATTTCTAGTTTTGTAATACAACTTCTAACTTTAGCTAATCCACTTTTAATACAGGTAATAATCGATAAAGTAATTAGCCAAAGGAGTCTAGATACTTTACAAGTTTTAGGAATAGCACTTTTAACTCTGACAATTTTTGAAGGTTTCTTGATTAGTATAAAAACATTTTTATTTGCTGAAACAACTAATAGGATAGATCAGAAACTTGGTAGTGAAGTAATTGATCATTTGTATCGATTGCCATTAGAATTTTTTGATAGAAGAGCCGTAGGAGAATTGGGCTCAAGAGTTGATGAATTAGAAAAAATAAGAAACTTTATTACTGGCCAAGGGCTTAATACTATTTTAGATTCTTTCTTTTCGATAATATACATAGGCATTATGTTAATTTACTCTGTTAAATTGACAGTCATATCTCTCCTGGTTTTACCTATACAAATTATTCTTACAATTATTGGAGCTCCACTATTTAGACGACAATATAGGGAAACTGCACAAAATAATGCTAAAACAAAAAGTCATTTAGTTGAGACACTTAATGGAATTCAAACTATTAAAGCCCAAAATATAGAAACTGATAGTAGATGGAAATGGCAAGATCTCTATTCGAAATATATTGCTAGCTCATTTAAAAAAACAATTACTAGTACTGCAGTAAGCCAATTAAGTCAGGTTCTTCAAAAGATATCCCAACTTTTAGTTCTTTGGATTGGAGCTTCAATGGTCTTAGAAGGGAAATTGACATTGGGTCAATTAATAGCTTTTAGAATAATCTCTAGTTATGTTACTCAACCTATTTTAAGACTATCTACTGTATGGCAAACCTTACAAGAATTGAATGTAAGTTTTGAAAGGTTAGGAGATATTATTAATATTAAAAAAGAAAAAGAAGAAACTGATAATGAAAATATCAGCATGCCAAAAATATCTGGATTATTAAAATTCGATAATGTAGATTTCAACTTTATTAAATCAAATGTAAATTCTCTAAGTAATATTAATTTGAAAATAGAGCCAGGAACTTTTGTCGGTTTGGCTGGTAAAAGTGGCAGTGGTAAAAGTACATTAACTAAATTAATCCCAAGGCTTTACAAGCCCTCAAAAGGAATTGTTTCTATCGATAATTATGATGTAACGAAGGTTGATCTTTATTCTCTACGAAGACAAATAGGAATAGTTCCTCAAGAACCTTTATTATTCGCAGGCACAATTTTGGATAACTTGAGAATCAATAATAAAAATGCTTCAGATGAATTAATAGTTAAAGTTACAAAAAGAGCTAATGCTCATGATTTTATTATGAAAATGCCGGATGGCTATAATACCCAAATTGGTGAGAGAGGTTCATCTATGAGCGGAGGACAGAGACAAAGAATTGCTATAGCTAGAACATTGTTGTCAGAGCCAAAAATGTTAATACTTGATGAGGCAACAAGTGCTTTGGATTTTGAATCAGAAAAAATCATAGTTGATAATTTGATTAATTCTTATAGAGACCTTACAGTTATATTCATATCTCATAGATTACAAACTTTAGAGAATGCTGATCTAATTATAATGATGGAAGATGGTAAGATCGCAGAAAGTGGTACACACTCAGAATTATTAGAAAATAAAGGTTCATATTCTTATCTTTATAATCAGCAAGGGAAATAATGCTTTCAAAAATTAAAAAGAAAATTAATAACCTTAAAAAAGATTTTTTTGTGATTAATTATAAAAATATAGTCAATAAATCTTTATCATCGTTAAAAGATAATTATGTCTCCAAAAAATTTATTTTTTTAATAAAAAATAATTATGCAACAAAAACATTTTTCTCATTAATCAATAGAAATGATTTAGAGCTTTACTTAAAGCAAGATAAATTTTTATTAAAGACAACTAATATGGCAATGGTGGGGCTCACTTTTTTTGGTTTGGGTTGGTTATTTTTAGCGAAAACAGATGAAATTATTATAGTTTCGGGAAAAATTATTCCAACTGGGGAGGTAAGCACTATCAAAATGCCATCAACTGGAATTATCAAAGAAATTTTAGTAGGAGAGGGTGAAAAAGTACTAAAGGACCAGATTTTATTAAAATTAGATACAAGATCTAATGAGCAGAGAGATCAAACTTTAAAAGAGGAAATTACTTTTAAAGAGAATCAGCTCACTTCTCTTAGAGATGAATTTGATGAATTTATAAATAACTCTAAAAAAGGTTTTATTTCATTAAATAATAATATTGATTTACAGAATTCAATTCTTGAAAAATATGAGAATCTTGTTAAATTTGGGGCAGTACCAGAATTACAATATTTAGATAGAAAATCAAATTTAATTTCTTTAAAGACAGAAAAAGATAATTTAATTAAAGATTTTGAATCAAATAAATCAAAATACACGCAAAAATTAGATGTTATCAATAGTGAATTAGCAGACTTAAAGGGGAGATTGGCAGAGAATAATTTGGTATTGATTAATAAAATTGTAAAGTCCCCCATTAATGGAACAGTTTTTGATCTTAAACCAAAGAATATTGATTACTCTGCTCAAGCAACAGAAACAATTTTGAAAGTTGTTCCATATGGAGATTTAGAAGCTAGATTGGAAGTCCCAAGTAGTGATATTGGATTTGTCAAAGAAGGGATGGACGTAGATATAAATATTGACTCTTACCCTTCATCTGATTTTGGCGTTTTAAAAGCTGTTATAAAAAGTATTGGTTCAGACGCTCTTAAACCTGACTCATCTGAAAATAGGCAATTCTTCTCTTTTCCTGTGAGTGCAGATCTTAATGATCAGTTTCTCAAATTAAAAAAAGGTAGAAAATTAGATTTAAAGGTAGGAATGACCCTTCAAGCAAATATTAAACTTAGAAAAGTCTCATATTTACAATTACTTTTGACAACATTTAAAGAAAAAACTGAATCAATTCAGGAATTGTAAATCTAAAGTTATAAATTGCATATTGAGTAAATATAATCTTTTTTGATCAATGCATTATTTGTATAACAATTAGTGCTTGCTTTTAAGCCTGTTAATCTTTCTAGATTATCAATATTCAAATTATAAATTGCTATGGCGGTTATTTGATTTTCTTTAGACTTTGCAAGATCTTTTTGAACGCTTATTAATTCTCTTAAGCTTGTGATCCCTGCCTCATATTTTAAACGAGTTAATCTTAAGGACTCTTTAGTATAATTGAAATCCTTTTTTGAAGAAATTAATCTTTTTTTATTGGTCTTTAAATTTGAATAAGAATCTATTATGTCTTTTTCAAGGATGTTTGAAAAATTTGAAAAATTAAAAATTTCTGCTTCTGACTCTATTTTTTTGGCTAAAGAAGAGTTTCTACTTTCCCCTCCGTCAAATATATTCCAAGATATGTTCAAACTTAATGTATTTGCGTAACTTGATTCTTTTTCATCCTTGTCAATAAATTGGGCTAATTTAGATCCTCTTGCAACTGAACCTGAAAAAATATTACTAATAAAAATTAATGGCTTGTTATCGTTAAGTAAAATGTTTGATTCGTTTTCTTTTAAGGATTTTTGAAACTTAATATTTTTAAGAGAAATATTATTATCTAATCCATTTTTTAGGGTTTTATTTAATGAATATGGCCAATAACCTATTAGCCCATGGTCTTTTGTAATATGGATATCTTTGTTTATATTTAGTATCTCTTTTATCGATAATTCATTTTTAAAAAATTCTTGCTTCTTCTCATCAAGGAATTGACGATCTCTGACTAATTGAGCTTGGGCCTCTAAAACATCTAGTTTTGAACCAAGTCCTGATTCTAGTCTTGCTTTAGCTTGATTAAGTATTAGTATTGATGAATCCAATAATTCTTTTGCACTATTAATGTCTTCGTAGGACTTTTGATAATTATGGAATCTAGATCTACCTTCTTGAACAAGATCTTTTCTTTTAATTAAATAATTATTTTTTGCAATTTCTAAGCTATCTTTAGCTGCTTTTATTTCAGGCCCTCTTTGTGGATCGATTATATCCCAATTTATAGAAAGCGAAGGATTTATGCTTATTTGAGAGCTTTTTGTATTAAATCTTTTATTGTTGTAAACATCCCCATTTAAATATTGAGGTAGTCCATTTATATCTAGATCTATAGACGGATACCTTTTTGAAAGTTTACTTTTAAGATTAAATTTAGAAGAATCAATTAATTTATATAAATTTAAAAGTTCTTGATTGTTTTTAATAAGTATTTTTTCGATATCCTCTAATGCAACCTTCAACTTTTGAGTAGTTTTGTGATCTCCTTCATTTTTAATTTCTAATTCCTTTGAATCTAAAGTATTAATATTTAAAAATAGAAAATTAAAAGATATGATTAGAAGGTAAATGGGTTTCGAAATACTAAAGATTTTTTTTAAAAATATACTAAATTTAGTTGAATGCAAATTCATAATTTATATTACATCTAAAATAAAAAATAAATATTCCAGAAATCCTAAACCTTTCATTACATAGATATAAGATTATTCCTTTTAATAAAACAAGTCAATATCATTAAAGATTTTATTTAATAAATAATATAAAAAAAAATTTAATAGTATATTTTTTTCTCAAATTTTATTATTCCTAAATTACACATATGGCCAAAAAGAAATTGGAAGTTTTTAATTTAAATAATTTAAATTAATCACCATAAGTTTTTATAAACTTTTATTTGAAATTATAAAATTCTCTATACCAATCAACAAAAGTTTTTATTCCATCTTTTAAAGATGTTTTAGGGACTATACCTATCCAATCTTTTATAAGAGAAGAATCAGAAGATGTATGTTGAACATCTCCAGGTTGCATATCTTGAAAGCTCTTTATTGCTTTAATACCAATTGCTGATTCTAAAGTTTCTATGAAATCTATAAGATTTATTGATTCATCATTTCCTATATTAAAAATCCTATGACTACTCCAACTTGTAGCAGAATTTGGATAAGCTCTGTCGAAATTTTTGTCGGGTAAAGCTGGATGCTTGATTAGTTTATATATTATTTCAATAATATCCTCAATATAAGTAAAGCTTCTAGACATATTCCCATTGTTAAAAATTTTTATAGGAGTTCTTGAAAGAATTGCTTTTGTAAATATCATTGGAGCCATATCTGGTCTTCCTAAAGACCCGTATACAGTAAAAAACCTCATTCCAGTTGCGGGTAGATTATATAAATGGCTATAGGCATGGGCCATTAGTTCATTCGATCTTTTTGTTGCTGCATATAAACTAACTGGGTGATTTACTGGATCAACCTCAGAGAAGGGGATATTGGTATTCCCTCCATAAACAGAACTGCTACTTGCATATAGAAGATTCTGAACTTTATTTTTTCTGCAACATTCTAAAAGGTTAGAAAATCCAACAATATTTGAAGTAATATATGCCTTTGGATTTTTAAGTGAATATCTGACTCCAGCTTGAGCAGCGAGGTTAATTACAATTTTTGGGTCATATTCTTTAAATATTTTTGATAAAAAATCGTTTTGTGTTAAATCTGCCTTTATAAATATCCAATTAAATTTATTTTTCGAAAAATTTTCATTTAAAATTTCTAATCTTTTTTCTTTTAAAGCAATGTCATAGTATTCATTTAAATTATCTATACCTATGACATTAAATCCATTTTCTAAAAGCTTTTTACATAAATAAAATCCAATAAATCCAGCAGCTCCTGTAACTAAAATATAATTTTTCATTATCAATATGGATTTAATTTAATTACTATTTATAGTTTAAAAACATCCTTCATTATAATATTTGTTGACCTCATTTTCTTTTTTTCAAAAACTTACTAATACCTTTAAATTTAATAACCTATTTTTTATTTATTTTTCTTTTCGATTAATTACTAATTAATTAGAACATTTCTCTGATTTTTAATAAGATCATCAAGTTCTTTGATTGGGATAAGGAATTCTTCAAGAAGATTAAGTGGTAGAGCAGATGGACCATCACATTTTGCTTCGTCAGGATTTGTATGAGATTCTAAAAACAAACCTGCAATTTTTGTTGAAATTCCTGCTTTTGCTAATTCAAATAATTGTGATCTTCTTCCATTAGATGTTTTTGAGTTCGCATCACGAAATTGCAAAGAATGCGTTGCGTCAAAAATTACGGGTAAATTTTGGCAAATTTCTTTCATTACTCCAATCCCTAAAAAATCAACAATGAGATTGTCATACCCAAATAAACTTCCTCTTTCGCAAATAAGTAAATCTTCTTTTCCTAATTCCCGAAACTTCTCAACTATATAAAAAATCTGATTTGGGCTTAAAAATTGAGGTTTTTTAATATTTATAATGGCATTAGTTTTTGCCATGGATTTAATTAGAGAAGTTTGCCTCGCCAAAAAAGCTGGTAATTGTATGATTTCACATACTTCCGATGCAAAGAGAGCCTCTTCTGGTAAGTGAACATCAGTAATGATTGGGATATTTAATTCTTCTTTTATTCTGGCAAGTATTTTTATTCCTTCCTTTAATCCAGGACCAGTATAAGATTTTAAAGAGGACCTGTTGGCTTTCTCGTAAGAAGCCTTAAAAACTAAATTTATCTTAAGTTTGCTGCAAACTTCTTTGAAATGACTCGCCGCAAATAATGCAGATTCATAATTTTCAATAACGTTAATTCCGCCGATAAGTACAAAGCTTTTTTCATTTGAAAATGTAATATTTCTTACTTTGATTTCCATTGATTTAAATCTCTTAAATTACATCTCTTTAATTTTGAGACATATTGTTCTAAAATAAATAGTTATATCAAATCAAATGGTTACTATTTGATTTTTTAATTATGGTCACATTATATCAATGTATGCAAGAAGAATCAGAAGCTATATTAGCTGCTGCAAATAGGCTTGATAATAAGATCGTAGAAAAATCAATTCAATTATTAAAAAATTGCTCTGATAATAATAAAAAGCTCCTTTTGACTGGAGTTGGTAAGAGTGGGATTGTTGCTAGAAAGCTGGCTGCAACATTTACTTCAATTGGTCTCACTGCAATTTACCTTAATCCCTTGGATGCTCTTCATGGTGATTTAGGTATTGTAGAGAAAGGCGATGTTTGCGTAATGATATCAAATAGTGGCGAAACTAAAGAATTAGTTCAATTAATTCCCTATTTAAAAAATAAAGGTGCTAAACAATTAGGTATTTTAGGGAAAATTAATTCAGCTATAGCTTCTCAAATCGATATTTTTTTGGATGCTAGTGTAAACAAAGAAATATGTACTCTAAATCTAGCTCCTACTGCAAGTACTACAGTAGCAATGGCAATTGGTGATGCTTTAGCTGTGGTATGGATGGAGAGAATTGGCATCTCTGAAAAAGACTTTGCAATAAATCATCCTTCTGGTCAACTGGGAAAGGAGTTGACATTAAAGGTTGAAGATTTAATGAAGCATAGAGATGAATTGAAGCCATTATCATTAAATTCGTCATTTTTTGAAGTTATATCTGAACTCACAAGGAGTGGAATAGGAAGTTGTTGGATAAAAGATGAGAAAAACATGCAAAAATTAATAGGTATTATCACTGACGGAGATTTAAGGAGAGCATTAAGGTATTATGAACCAAATTTATGGGAATCTCTTGTGGCAGAAGAAATAATGACAAAAGATCCAATTATCATTGAACCAGATATTTTTGCTATTGAGGCTCTTAAATTAATGGAAGATAATAGTAAAAAACGATCTGTTTCTGTTTTACCAGTTATTAATGTAAAGTCTGAATTTTTAGGTATTCTCAGACTTCATGATTTAGTGCAAGCTGGATTAAAAGAAAATAAATGAATTTTTTTTTGTTTACCAGTATTTCACGATATATAAAATGGAAAATTATATTTAAAAAATTAAAGCAAACTAAATTATTAATACTAGATGTAGATGGAGTCCTAACTGGAGGCGAATTATTTATCGGTTCAAATGGTGAAACATTGAAAAAATTCAATGTAAAAGATGGTTTGGGGATAAAACTTCTTCAAAGAGTTGGTATTGAAATAGTTTTTATGAGTGGTGGTAGCAGTGGAGCTACTGAAGAAAGAGCAAAACAATTAGGAATTAAATCTTGTTTAGTAGGTGTAAAAGACAAATTTAGACAGTTAAGGATTTTACAACAAGAAATGAAAGTTACAAAATCTAATACAATATATGTTGGTGATGATATAAATGATTTAGTTGTAAAACCATTGGTTAACCTTTTATTTGCCCCTTCCAATGCTTCCAAGTCATTACTTAAAAAGGTTGATATGGAACTAAGCTATTCTGGAGGAGAGGGAGCTATAAGGGAATTGGCAGAAAAAATTTTAATTTCAAAAGGGATATGGTCAGATATATCCGAAAATGGTTGGACAGAAATATAATAACTTTAAATTTATTTGGATAACAAAGGAACATTTGTTATTCATTAATTTATAACTATTCTGATATAAAAGATAGATTAAATTTGGATTTAAGTTTTAATGAGATCATGAAAAATAATATAAAATCAAATGTTTTATTAGTTGTTCCAGCAAGGTTAAATTCTTCAAGATTACCAAACAAAGTTTTGGCTGATATTGGAGGAAAACCCATGATTCAGAGGGTTTTAGAACAATGTAAAAAAGCCATAGATACATCCAAAATAGTACTTTGTACTGATAGTGAAAAATTATCCTTATTAGCAAAAAATTTAAGTATAAATACTATTCTTACTTCTGACTCTTGTGACTCTGGGACTGATAGAATTGCTTCTGTTTTAGATAAAATAATTGAGATTTCATCAAGTGGTTTCAATAAGTATGATTATGAAAATATTGATGATTTAAAGAAAAGAACTCTAATAATAAATGTACAAGGAGATCAACCTTTTTTAGATCCAAAAGTTATACAAAAAATGTGCTCTTTTTTTTATAGCTCATCCGAATTGCCTTGTGTAGTTACCCCTATCTATAAATTACAAAAAGAAAGTATTCATAATCCATCAGTGGTTAAAGTCTTAGTAAATAAAAATTCTGAAGCAGTCTATTTTTCAAGATCTGCTCTGCCATATGTGAGAGATGTTGAAAAAGATTCTTGGCATCTAAAATATTGTTATTGGGGACATTTAGGTATTTATGGATTTAGAGCAGATATAGTATCTGAATGGAGGAAATTACCTAAATCGAGTTTGGAAGAAGTCGAAAAATTAGAACAATTAAGATTTATTGACGCTGGGATAAAAGTTACTACTTTTAAAGTTGAAGGCGATTTTTTATCAATTGATTCCCAGGATCAATTAGATGCAGCAAGAAATCTTTTTAAGTGAAGCTTAAATATTAGTAATAAATTAAAACTATAAAAATATGATTTTCCAGATTTATGAAACTTGATTACTATCTTTAGCTATAAATATTTAAATTAAATTAAATTATAAATTTATGTCTTATTTATTAAATTTTTAAATTTAAGTAATGTAGATTCCTCATAATAATTTATAAATTTTTTAAAGAATTTTATTCTTTGTAATTTAGAGTTTGAGTCCTTAATATCGAAAAACTTAATTTTATTCAGCAAATCAATCCAGGTCTTTTTATCATTTTTACTTATTAGTTTTATTTTATTTTTGCTACTAATAGCTTTTATTTCATTATGAGATGGAATATCAGTTGCGATGGCAGATAAATTAATACTTAAAGCATCTAAAACAGGGATTCCAAAACCTTCATATAATGAAGTGGAAATCAAAAGAGAAGAATTTAAGAATAGCCACGCTTTTTCTATTTCGGTTACATAATCTAAGAGCAAGATATTACTATTTTTTCTGCAAACATTTTTAATATTTTCACAATAATCACTTTCATGCAACTTACCTGCAACACAAAGCAAAAAATTTCTGTTAGGCAAATTCGAATCCTTAAAATAATTTATAGCATTTTCAACTTTTTTATATTCTACAATTGATGAATTAAATAATATAAATGGTTTTTTTATAGATCTTATACAGGACAGTTCATATGCTTTCTTAAGTATTTCCAAATTTAATGAGGGTATGGGATGAATTATAGAATTAGTTATTTTTTTATTTTTATTATTTAATATTTTTGAAACAACTTTTCTACTTTCTTGAGAAACATAAAAGCACTTGCAATTTTTATGGGCATCAATAAGTGTATTGGTAAATACTCTTGGGTTTTCAAAACTGCCATTCCATTGTAAAGGTATCGCGTCGTGAACCAATTGTATTATTGCTGCATTATTTCTGTTTGTAGATCTTAAAGATAAAGGATTACTTGAAATTATTAAATCTATTTTTGTTTTACTAATATCTAATTTTGGATCTTTTATAAGTAATCTCATACTTCTAGATCTACAAATGTGAAATATATTTTTGATGGAAATAAACCCTTTAATATCTGAGAGATATCCTATTCTTGAATTAAATCTATCTATAGTTTTTTTATTATCATTTACTTCAAGTAGGTTAAATTTAAATTTAAATTTATTGAAAGTCAATTGTAAGCAATTTATTAATAATTCAAATAATAATCTTGTCTTAAATTTTAAACTTTTTCTAAAAGGTTCTCTATCATTCCTTCCCTTTTCAAAAATTAACTTTACATCAGAAATGTTAATCTTATTTACTAATTTTTCGTTCTTGTGATTTTTATTATTTCTAACAGACTTAAGTAAATCAAATCCTGTGATTAAAAAAACTTCAGCTCCATATTTGGAGAATAATCTAATAAGTGATTTTACTACTGAAGCGGATCCTCTATGCTCCTTCTGCTCTAAAAGATTAGCAGTTATTGCAATTTTTTTTCCCTCCAAAAAGCTCTTTTCCATTAAATAAATCTTTTTAATTTAAATATTTATGATTCTTATCATAAAAGTTTATTGATAATGTAAAAATGATTTCAGAAGGAAATAAAAATACGCTTCCTGCAGGATTCGAACCTGCGGCCCACTGCTTAGAAGGCAGTTGCTCTATCCAGCTGAGCTAAGGAAGCTTATTATCTTTGGGTTTGGAATGCCAGAACTGTAAGAATAGATGTTATCTTTATCAGATTTGACAGTTCTTTGGAAAAATTAACCAAATATGTTTCTTATATTAAAACAGCTCTGCACACTAAACAAGTAAATTACTAAATAGAAATACTATATTTTAAGTTTTTCTACTTACTTTCCTTATTATTATATTCAATACTATATTTGATTAGTATTATCTTAGTTAACTTTATCAATTAGTTGATTATTAATATATATCTTTCAATTAACTATTGCCGATTATGCTTTAATAATTATTTTTTTACTATTTGATTAATTAATTGAATACCTTTGAAAAAGTTTATATTTGTAAATTATTTATTCATTCTTTATAAGAAAAATAATTTTGTCATTTAATTATTTATAAAAATTATCTTATTAATCAAATTAATATTGACTTTAAGGATTGCAATTTTAAGGTATCAGAATGCAGTTTATATAATTAACAGATAATGATTTAATTAATAAATTCATTTTTTAGTTCTTGGTTCAAAATAGATAACACTTTAATAAAAAATAGATTTCTTTGTGAAAATAAAAATATACTTTTAAAAATGTTATATTAAAATTATTACATTTCGAATAAAACAATTCTCTATCAAATATACATAAATTTTTTTAAATTAAAGTAATATAAAAAGACAATTGACTTCAGCTAAAGTGTCAAACCTTTTTATAAAAATAAAAAAATTTCTTAAGTTCTACTTCTCTAAAAAATCAAGGCCATTTTTTATTCCTATAGTACTTGGCATTTTATATAAACTTAATTTTATTGCTCTATTTATAATACCAATTCAAGCCATTAAATCAGTTTCTGAAGGCTCACTATCTTTAAACCTAAAAAATTTACTAAAGTTAGTTAAATTTCCAATACCGCCAAATGAATATGTATATTTATTTTTCTTTATCTTAATATTTCTGGCATTGCTAACATTATTTATTCTAAATAAATTAATAAATAATTATATTCAAAAAATAAAACTAAAGCTTACTCTAAAATCTCAGAATTTTAATCGTCATTTAACAGAAAATTATTATTATAAATTTAATAGAATTTTAAAAAAAATTGATAAAATTATTGAGATTTCTGAGAATTTTTTCTTTTGTTTAATTCTTAGTATATTTATAATTTTTTACGATTTTCAAATAGCCGTAATTTTATTTTCTGGTGGATTATTTTATTTATATATTATTAATGATAATGTTAATAAAAAAAATAAAAAATTTTTAAGTGCTACTAAAACAGAATTAAATAAATATAAGAATTTTTATAGTAAACTGGAAAATAAAATTTATACAAATAGAGAAAAGGATGAAATCTTTATTCCACTCGTAAGTACTATAGTAATGTTACTTCTTATGAGTGCTATTTATTTTAGGGCTGATTC
>QCEG01000019.1 GCA_003278535.1 Prochlorococcus sp. AG-355-N18 | reverse complement strand
TAGCCTAGAAGCATATATAAACTTAGCTAATGTGATGGTTATCAAAGGTAAAAGTGATTTTGCTAAAAAGATTTTGAATACAGTTATTGAATTAAATCCCAAATATTCGAAGCCGTATTCTAACCTAGCGGGAATATTCGTAGGAGAAGGTAATTTCGAAAAAGCGGAACTATTTTTGAGGAAGAGCTTAGAAATAAATCCTAAAGATATCAACACTTTAGTTAATTTAAGCTGTGTCTTGAAAGATTTAGGGAATACTAAGCAAGCAGAGAAATTATTAAGAGATGCTCTTGAAATTAATCCAAAATTTGATTCTGCCCTAGTAAATTTAGGTGCAATTTTAAATGAGCTGGGAAAAGTTGATGAAGGAGAACAATTTCTAAAAAAAGCACTCAAAATAAATCCAAATTCACCTATGGCGCTAAATAATTTAGGAAATATCTTATCTAAGAAAAATAAAAACAAGGAAGCCGAACTTCTTTATCGAAAAGCTATTGAACTAAAATCAGATTTTTTTCTAGCTTATGATAATTTAGGTTCTCTTCTATCAAAACAGGGCAATCTAATTGATGCAGAAAAATTTATTGAAAAAGCTATTCTCTATAATCCAAAATTTGAGTTGGCCTATGTTAATTTGGGATCAATTAAGATTGATCTTGACAAGTTAACAGAAGCAGAGGAATTATTTCTCAGAGCAATAGAAATCAACAAAAACTATAGTTATGCATATAGGAATCTTTTTAGACTTTATGAGAAGACAAACAATATAAGCAAATTAAAAATTAAAATAGAAAGTTTAAACGAAGATAAATATTTAATTAATGAAATTTTGATGTTTAAAGCGAGGATCTTTTTTAGAGAAAAGGATTTCATTAAAGCAAAAAAATTTATTGACCAAGTATCAAATGAATGGATAAAAAATACTGATCATTCTACAAATCTCCTTTTTTGGTCTTTCAAAGCATTTATTGAGGAAAAAGTTAAAAATTATGATGAAGCATTTAATTGTTTTGAGAAAAGTCAACTTAATTTGAAATATGAGGATTTCAATCCAAAAGTTTTTCAAAATTACATTCATACTTACAGAAAAAATTTAGATAGTAAAGCTTTTTTGACTTACAACAAAAAAACAAACATAATAAAAAATTCACCCGTTTTTTTAATCGGATTTCCTAGATCAGGTACTACATTACTTGACACAATATTAAGAAGCCATCCCGAAATTGATGTTTTAGAGGAAAAACCTTTAATTAACTCAGTTGAACAAATTATAAAATCAAAATTTAAATGCTCCCTCAATGAACTCCATAAATTAAGTGAGGATGATCTGGATTTTTTGCGAAATCACTATTTGGAAATACTGCAAAATAATTCTGTTAAAAAAAGCGCACAAACATTGATTGATAAATTCCCGTTTCAAACTGTTTGCTTACCTCTTATAAATTTATTATTTCCAGACTCAAAAATAATTTTCACCCATAGAAATCCTTACGATACTGTCTTATCTTGCTTCCAACAAGCATTCGAGCCAAATAATGCAATGGCGAACTTCCGAAGTATTGAATCAGCATCAAAAATTTATGATTTGACCATGAGTGTTTGGTTGGATTATAAGGAAAAATTAAAAATGAATTACATAACGTCTAAATACGAAGATTTAATAGAAGATTTTGATAATCATATTTTAAAAATCTTGAATTTCTTAGATTTTAGTTGGGATGAAAATATAAAAAACTATAGAAATACTGCACATAAAAGAGGGAAAATAAATACTCCATCCTCTTCACAAGTTGTGCAACCTATTTACAAATCATCAATAGATAAGTGGAAAAATTACGAAAAGCATTTTAAAAACTCAAATCAATATCTTGATAAATGGATAAGTTACTTTAAATATTAATTAAGTATGATTTAAAGTCTAAATAATTAATTAAAAACTCTAATATTCAAGTAGCAAGGAAACTATTTAACGAATAAATATCACATACCCTTAATTTACAATTCAAAAATTATTTTTTTAGGGGTTAATTTTTTTAGAAATTTTAAAAGGAGTTTTTTTTGTTTTATAGATTTTCTTTTTTGAAATATTAATATCATCAACATACCAACCAGAAGCTAATCTTGTATCTATTTCTTCATAGTCTTTTTTTATATCAAGCCTGGCCAAGGACTTTTTTTTATATTCCATCAAGAGTAATGATTTTGTACTAATAATAACAAGATTACACATAATTAAATACTTAATGCAAAAACATTTCTTTAACTAAATACGAAATCTTTAGAAAAAAGAAAAAAATACCAATTACTAGCTCAAAAAAATTTTTTCTTAGTTATATTTTTAAAAATTTTATAAACCTGAGGAGCACAAGGTAAAATGACTCAATTAAGTTTATTTGTTAATTCTATGCCAAGAGATTTGGCGGAATTCGTTTTCTTTTTAATAGTTGGTTTCACAGCAGGATCTTTAGGAATAGTTTAGTTAACAATAAAATTAAAGAGTATTAAATCTTTTCCAAACCTACAAAACTTCGTTTAATTTAATCTATAAACTCAACATAGTTTCAACGGGGAAGTTAAAGTCAACTCTTCCATTAAGATTCATAAGTTCAACAACTGTAACTACACCAGTCACTTTTTTACCCCTTTTCATTAATATATTAGCGACACAATCAATTGTTCCCCCAGTAGCTAGCAAGTCGTCAACAATTGCATAAGAACTAAACCTATCAAGTGACTCCTTTTGAATTGATAGGGAGCTTTTCCCATACTCTAAGTAGTACTCCTCTTCAATAACTTCCCCTGGAAGTTTTCCTGGTTTTCTAGCTACTATCATTGGTTTCGATGAATAAAAGGAAATTGCTGAGCCAAAAATAAAGCCTCTAGCATCAATAGAAACTATTGCCTCAGCATTTTTAATAATTTGGCTTGACGACATCTCTGAGATAAGTTCTTTGAAAACCTGAGGTTCTTGAATAATTCCAAGAACATCTTTGAACTCAATTCCCTTTTTTGGGAAATCTTTATATGTGTCAATTAATTCAATTAGCCTTTTAATTCTCATTATTAAAAATATTAAATTTAAAATTTTATTTTAATCTTAACCAAAAAGAAATTTTTCTCTAAAGTCCTCTTAAAAAAAATGTTATCAATTTTTTTATAAATATGACCAAAAACTATCACCTTTAGCGACAAAAAAAAGAAAAAATTATATTTCTAGCATCAAAAATGATTTAATAAAAAATTTAGCGATTTGGTCTTTTGAATATGACTTTTATGAACTAAAATCTTATGAGCGGGGCGTGGCGCAGCTTGGTAGCGCGGGTGCTTTGGGAGCATCCACCCTCAGAACATAAAGCATTGCAGTAACTAGGATAAGCGTTTTCATAATTCACACTTGTACGCAAATGTACGTAAATCTAACCAAAACTATCAATGAATTTGATATTTCTTACCGCAAAGGTAACGCCAAAATATCAGATCAAGAATTTGATTCTCTAGTAAGGAATTTAAAAAGGATTGATCCTAACAATTCCTACTTTCACCAAAATAAAGTATTGCCATCAATGGGCAATGGTAACTATGAGGAGTTCTTAGAAACTCTTCTACCAGACACCAGATTAATCGTTACTCCAAAGATAGATGGTTGCGCTGTTGGTCTTATGTACACCAAAGGAAAGCTAGTTAAAGCTATTACTAGAAAAGGTAAGAACAAAATCGAAGCTCTAAAAACAATAAAAAATATTCCTCATAAATTGCCTATTAATATAGACATCCAAATTAGAGGGGAACTATATGGGCATGGATTAATCCCAACCAAGTCTCAAACATTAGCGGGTGGTCATTTAAGAAAGAAAATTCCTACAGGTGATGGATTATCTTTTTGTAGTTTTGAAATCCTAAATTCAGAACTAAACAAACACACTCAACTAACACAACTTAAGAAGTTAGGTTTTGAAGTTCCAGAACATAAATTTACTAATTATTTAAGTGAAGTAGATATATATAGAAAGCTTTGGTTAGAAGGAAAGCTTTTTTCTTCATATCCAATGGATGGATTTGTATTAACTGTAAATAGTAGAAAATTGCAGAAACAGCTTTATCAATATCAATATGCAATCAAATGTTGATAGGTGTTGTCATAACAAAGACTCACACATGCCGATATATCTCTATTTAAGGGGTTGTCACTAGACCTAACTGTTCCTACCATGCCTACGACACTCAGTTGAGAACAGGCAAAAGAGGCCTCATCACTAACACCGAGTTATACACCTTATCTCTATCTAATTATGAAAACCAAAATCTACGCACACAAAGGAGTAACTCAATGTTCACCAAAAAATGGCTTACAGCCGCTGAAACTTCAGAACAACTTGCATTTTCTGAAGCAACACTAAGAAGACTTAGACAAAAAGGAGTCTTTAAAGCGGGAGTACATTACAGAAGGAAATTTGCGGGAAATCATAATAGCCCTATTCTCTATAACTTAGAAATATGTGAAGAAGCACTCCTAGAGAAAGATGCGAGAGATGCAAGAACCCTAGAACTAGCGAGGGGTTAATAATGACAAACAAAAAAAATGACTCTCACACCAATGAGAGCCAAAAAGATTTTGCTGCTTTTAATTTACCATTTAATCAAAGTGAATTTGCAAAACAATTAATATTGCATTGGTGTAGAGAATTAGAAGGGAAAACAGAAGATGAAGCCATTGCAAATATTATTGAAAAAATTGCTCAATTAGAAAAAGGTGATAATGATTTTTGCAAAGCTAATGATGAGAGAAAAGCTGAGTCAATTGCCATAGGTAAAGAACAACAGAAGATTCATAAATGGTATAGAGAGCAATTTAAAAAGATCCAAGGTTGGAGGTGGTGGCAATAATGGAAAAAATGACTATGGAGGAAAAATACAGAGATTGGCAGAGAAGGTATCGTGCAACCTTTCGTTATGATGATCAATTCTGTAATTGGCTTAAGTTGGGTTTTGTTAAACCAATAACACCAAAGTATTTAAAAGAATACCAAATACAACTTGCTCTAGTTGTAGAAATGAAAGAAGTCAAAACTCCTTGGAGTGGTGAACCAGAAGACCATAGATACCATGGTAATGGTGGCAAATATCATTATATTTTCCAAGAAGAGCGAGAGAAAATTTACGCTAAAGCAAGAGAAGAAACTAGACGTAGATATAGCAAAGTAACTCAAGGACATACACCCGCGAAGAGAAAGCCTAATAGATCAATTACAGATAATCCACCTAGAAGGAAGACTATCTATCGTGACTAAATTAACCAAAGATCAACCCTTATCAATATCGGTTGGTTTTTTAAAAGATTTTCCAGAAGGCTTCCAAGGTAATCAACACCAAAAAATTAAATCTGGTGAATTATCAAGATTATTAGTTTCCCATTATGGAAAAAGATTAGCTTTTAATCTTCTTTCTTTAGAACCAGAAATTGATAATCATTTTATTGATCTTGAATACTGTCAGTTGTTCTATAACTACCTATCAATAATGGGTTATGAAATAGGGAAAGAAGCTGCGTTTGATGCACTACTTACAGCTGCAAGAGATAGTCAATATCACCCGATTTGTCGATATTTAGAAAATATAGTTTCTAATCCATTAATCAAACCTATTAACTTGGATACTGTTGCAAGTGACTATCTTGGAACAAATTCTGAATTGTACAATCAGATCCTAAAAACTACTCTTCTAGCAGCTGTAGGAAGAGTTAAAGATAGAGGAATAAAGTTTGATAATTGTTGTGTTTTGGTTGGTCGGCAAGGAACAGGAAAATCTACTTTTTGGAGATTTTTAGCTTCTGATCCTTGGTTTTGTGATACATGGCAACCTAGAGAACAAGATCTATTTATGGCAATCCAATCAACATGGATATTTGAAATTGCAGAATTAGATAGGCTTAATCCTCATGGTGATAAAGCTGCAAAATTAAAAGCACTTTTATCAAGTAGTGTTGATAAATTTAGAAGGCCTTATGGGAAAGCTGTTGGTATATTCCCAAGACCTTCAATATTAGTTTCATCATGTAATAGAAAAGATTTCTTAAACGATCCGACAGGCAATAGAAGATATTGGGTGATTGATTTAGGAGAAAAACAAATTAACAATAATAAGGTTCTTAGAGATAGAGACAGTATTTGGAAAGCTGCTGCGTTGGCATATAAAAGTGGCATGGTTCTAGACCTTCCACAAGAATATGCGACTCAAAGTTTCTCTATTAATAATGAATACGAAGCAGAAGATCCATTCCTCGCGAGAATAGAAGAATGGGTAACAAAGCCACACAATAAATTTAGATTTACCACCGAGCAAGCTTTGGTGAATAGTGGTTGTAGAGGTGCAGAGAATGTAACACCAAATGACTTGAAGTTATGTGCAGACTGCTTAAGAAAACTTGGTTTTGATAAAGGAAATCAATCTAGATATAAAGACCCTATTACAAATAAAAGTGTTAGAGCTAGGTATTGGAGTCACCCAGAATGGACAGAACAGCAGAAGACCCAATCACCAAGAAAATCTAATTTTGAACCTAGAACATTAATCTGACTCAACTGACACAATGCACCAAAAAGACATGAGTCAGCGCAAATCTATGTTGGTGTAATAGGTTAAAAGGTTTTGTCACATGTCACATTGGAAATCTACAAAAGTGTTTTTTTATATAAATATTCAATTATTTAATACAGCAAGTTTTCACAACCTTGCCGTGACATGAGACAGCTTTTTTATTAAGAAATAGACATAAAAAAATAAGCTAATTTAAGCAAAAACAAGCCAAATTAAGAAAATTTAAGAGATTTATAGCGATTTAGAAGAGATTATGGAAAAACCTATTTGTCTCAATGGATCTCAGGTAAATCCTAACACCTTTTTTAACTAAAATATATTAGTTGAATTTTTTTATGGATTACTATCGCCAAATAGAAATCGAGTGGAAGAACGTATTGATCAATTACCAAAATGGGTCCTTCCCAGAGTAAATGGGTGGGTGATTTCGGACCGCAAAATATTCCTAGGTTTAACAAATAAAAAGTATGGACACTTTTTACTTTTAATTACTATTTACAAGTTATAAGTGTAATAACAAAAAGCTTTTATAACTTGTAACTAGTTTTTTTAACTGTCTACAAATTACATTTCATGCCTTATTGCACTTACAGCGAAGCCGCAAAAATCCTTGGATATCAAAGTCGTTCTACTCTCTATAAAGTCAGAAAAGATGGTTGGCTAAAGCATTATGAAGTAAAAATCGAGGGTAAAAAATATCTTGACCTTAATCCCAGAGGACGCACTCCATTAGATCAATATCTCAAAGGAATTTTGCAATGGAGACCAAGTAATCCTATTAGGAAGATAAATTATTTTTGATTCTGTAGATCATATATAAATTAACTCTAACTTTAAACTTTTCTGTCTTACTGATAATCAGCTAACTTTTGTAAGTCAAATAATGAGAGGAGTAAAAACCCTGCCTTCTGCAAAGCCATGATTTACATAATGTTGAGCAGCCATGCCTACATCTCCAGCAAAGGCATTCATCAAATCATCATAATTATCTAGATAGGTAGTCCCATCAAAACCATCAAGCACTCTCCCCTCTTCAAAACCATTGATCACATAATGCTTGGTTGCCTGAGTGGTGTTATTGCCAAAAGCAGTAATCAGATCATCATGACCTGCAAGATATTGCCATGCATCAAAATCATCTTCTATTAATCCCAGATTAAAACCAGTGTCTACAAAATGCTTGGCAGCCCCTGTTATTTCTCCTGTTATTTCATCTTTAAACTGATTAATTAATGAAGGGTTACTGGCCAGATAGCTGTACTCATCAAAACTATCAGCTGATAATCCAGCATTAAAACCAGTTTCTACGTAATGTCTGGCAGCGCCAATTACTTCTCCTGTTATCTCATCTGTATATTGATTAATTAATGAAGGGTTACTTGCCAGATATTTATATTCATCAAAACTATCTGCTGATAATCCATCAGGCAACCCAATTTCTAAATAATGCCAAACTGCATTATGGATGTTATCAGCGTATCTATTTATCAAAGAGGGATTACCTGCAAGATAACTGTATTCATCGAAATTATCTCTTGATCTACCCTCTGCAAGACCATTTTCTATATAGTGTTTTGCCGCTTTATAAGTATGAATACCAAAGGCTTCAATTAAATCTGGATAACCGGCAAGATAATCCTGTGCATCAAAGTTGTCTAGAGCTCTACCTTTTCCATGACCATGCAGTATGTAATGCCTTGCCGCTTTATCTGGATTATTACCAAAAGCATTAATCAAATCATCATAACCCGCAATATAATCCAATTCATTAAAGCTATCTGTTGACAACCCTTGATTAAAACCAGTCTCCACATAATGTCGTGCCGCATCATCAAGGTTATATTTATAAATGCTTACAAGGGAGGGGTTGCTGGCTAGATATTTATATTCATCAAAATTGTCGATATCTCTATTTTCTGCAAATCCATACATTATATAGTGATTTAATGCTGCATTAGGATTATTTCCAATGCTGGAAATTAAATCTTTATTGCCGGCAAGATAATTGTATTCATTAAAATTATCAATTTTTCTTTTTTCTGCATAACCATGATTTAAATAGTGTTCCTTTGCAGTAGCTAATAAAGCACCATAATAGGAATAAGAATAAAGGTCTTTATAACCAAGAAAATATCTAAAGGCATCGAAGGTTAAATCAACAGATGCGGTGGTGAAGCTTTCCGCAAAGCCCTGATTATCCGTGTAGTTAATCTCCGCCCTGATAAATTTATCAAGGTCAGATAATGGAATGATATAGGAATCAGTTGTTGCAACTTCTGACCAGGTGAAGTTATCAGAAGAAGATTGCCAGCTATAACTTAAAGCTCCTGTACCGTCTGGATCTTCACTGATGGTGCCAATCGATAAAATATAGCCAGGAGAAGCAGTTCCTGCAATTGTAAAACTTGCACTACCATCATCAGTGATAGGGACCTGAGTAGAACTTGTAGTTACTGTTTCTGAGAACCCCTCATCATCTGTGTAAGAGATGACTGCTTGTATATATTTCCCTTCTTCTGCTGAGGTGAGTGTATAGGTAGATGATGTAGAAATTACAGACCAGTTACTGTTATCAGTTGATGATTGCCAGCTGTAAGAAAGTGTTCCGGTGCCTTCAGGATCTTCACTATCTGTTGATATTTCTAAAGTGTTTCCTACTAAAGCTGTTCCTGTTATTGAAAATGTTGCACTGCCATCATTAACTAACCCTCCTGGAATACTTACCGCATCAGCAATATAAGAACGGGAAAAATTATCAGAATCAGTGCTCGAGACAACTACTCTTATAGATTTGCCGGCATCTGTGCTAGTCACTGTATATTGCGCATTTGTTCCTAACTCATTCCAGGTCAGATCATCAGTAGATGACTGCCAGCTGTAAGACAAAGTATGATCACTTTCTGTATCGATAGCGATCATCCCCGGATCTACAACACGTCCATTCTTTGTTCCATCACCATCCCATTCTTCATCTCCATCAACCAGAGTTAAAGTAACTTTCTTTCTATTATTTGCTAATTCACTAAAACTGAATAAAGGATTACCGCGCCTATCTAAATAAGGCATAAAACGGTTGTATTTATAGTTATATCTGAGATAAGTATTAGCGCTTGATAAAGATCTTGGAAGATATATTTCTGCCTGAGTACTGCCTCCAGGTCTTAAACCGGAAATATTAAAGGCAACCGGGTCATAGGCTGATTGATATCTTGATGAAAATGATGATCTATAGACTGATCCATTTGCCAATGGAACATCGTAATACCCTTCTCTACGTCTGAGCACTTCCAGTGCTCTAATTGAATATCTATTTGATACTTTTACTGCAGCAACATTTTCTAAATCTGCAGAAGAACCGGAATCAAAAACATCTGATGATGTCCATGGCAAAACAGCAACATCATCCTGATAGGCATCTGCCTCTCCGTCCTCATCAAAATCAAGTAGTTTACCTTCCTCATCAAGAATGGTTTGCGTTTTTAGGGATAAACCATTTATCTGACTTCTATCAATGGAATCAGAGATAGTGGTGAGGACAATGTCAGAATCAATTTCTATTGATTGAGTTTTATCTACTAATTGAATATCTTCATCAGAGATGACTTCTTCTATGGATAATGTTTCTCCAACATCAGGAGTACCACTAATGGAATATTCCGTCTGCGTGTAGCCACTTATAACTTTGGAAAATGTTGCGGTAAAACTATTTGTTCCGTGTATTAAATTCTGCCAGTCATTATCTGTAAGGGTATAACTCCAATTTCCATCAGAAGTGGTGGCTTCTCTTGTAACACCAGAAAAAGATATCGTTACATCACAGCCATCATTAACACCAGTTAATGTGATTCCATTTTCTTTTTCTTCTGCATCAATTTCATTATCTCCAGCAACAACATCAAAACTTACATTTGGCAGCGATATCGAATATGTATAGATAGGATCTGAGGCTATCGTGCTGCGGATATTTAGACCATCTGTATAAGTAGCTTTTACTCTTAAGACCTGATCAAGATCTGATGAAGTTACCTGATAAGTTCTATCTGTGGCATTGGCAATATCACTCCAACTTGTTGCTTCTAATGAAGATCTCTGCCATTGATAAACAATATTTGGAGTGGAGAAGGTACCATCCGGATCATTTACCAGATCTCCGGCGATAAGAGTTTCTCCAAGAATAGGATTACCAGAGATTGGCAGGAATTTTGCCTGACCTGTATCTCTAATAGTTCTACCTGCTGGTCTTACATCTACTTCTCCATCGTCAAATCTGAGGGTTTCTATATTTTTTAATTCATCTCGACCATCAATACCGTCAACAACAATCGACTGATAAAGTCCATCAATTGTGATCTCTATGGTGTAATCACTTTGATTACCTGAGAAGATTGCAATGTCAGTTCCTTCTCCTCCCTCAAAATAATCATCACCTCCATTTCCTTGGAATATATCATCAACAGGACAGCCATAATACTCGTCATCTAATTGGCTTCCTTTTATTAAAGCTTGTGAATTGAAATTGTAAGAACCCTCAGCTTTTCTAAAAATTATCCCTTGACCAGATGTTACTTCAGAAGCATCAAATTCATTTTCATATACCCAATCTATTACCTGTAATTTTGACTCTAAGCTATTAAGGTTTGAGTTTGAAAAAATAAAATCACCCTGAGAGACATTATATCCGCTTAGGTATTGAACTTCAGGAGATAAATAATCAATCTGTCTGCCAGAAGAATCAAGATAATAAGGGTATTCACCAGCAAAGTTCCATACTTCAAACCCTGTAATACTTGTATTATCAGCAATAGTGTTGCTACCAAAGGTGATAACATCAAAACCATCACCACCTTGATAAGAACTCCCACTTGAACTTACCCCAACGAATAAAAAATCATCCCCAGATCCAGCATCTATATCATCAATACCTGTATAGTCATATTGATAAGTTAATAATCTATTGTTGTCTGAATAAGGACGATGGCCCGTAACAATTACGTCTGATCCATCACCTCCTAATATTTTATCGTTTCCATCTCCACTTAAGATATAATCATCACCCCCTCCTGCTGAAATCTCATCATCCCCAGATCCACCAATTAATTCATCATTAAGATCTGTGCCATCTAGTTTTTGTCCTGAAGGAGATACGTCTACATCTTGGTCTTGGAAACGTAAAATTTCTATATCTTTAAGAGTATCAGTACCCTCTGTCCCAAGATTATCTATTACTGTGTAATGGGCATAATCAACTAGATTAATTGTGTAATCACTTTGATTACCTGAGAAGATTGCAATGTCAGTTCCTTCTCCTCCCTCAAAATAATCATCACCTCCATTTCCTTGGAATATATCATCAACAGGACAGCCATAATACTCGTCATCTAATTGGCTTCCTTTTATTAAAGCTTGTGAATTGAAATTGTAAGAACCCTCAGCTTTTCTAAAAATTATCCCTTGACCAGATGTTACTTCAGAAGCATCAAATTCATTTTCATATACCCAATCTATTACCTGTAATTTTGACTCTAAGCTATTAAGG
Organism: Prochlorococcus sp. AG-355-N18; assembly: GCA_003278535.1. Taxonomy (GTDB): domain Bacteria; phylum Cyanobacteriota; class Cyanobacteriia; order PCC-6307; family Cyanobiaceae; genus Prochlorococcus_A. The sequence goes on along the minus strand of QCEG01000019.1, from coordinate 8,315 downwards.
TTTGAGTTTGAAAAAATAAAATCACCCTGAGAGACATTATATCCGCTTAGGTATTGAACTTCAGGAGATAAATAATCAATCTGTCTGCCAGAAGAATCAAGATAATAAGGGTATTCACCAGCAAAGTTCCATACTTCAAACCCTGTAATACTTGTATTATCAGCAATAGTGTTGCTACCAAAGGTGATAACATCAAAACCATCACCACCTTGATAAGAACTCCCACTTGAACTTACCCCAACGAATAAAAAATCATCCCCAGATCCAGCATCTATATCATCAATACCTGTATAGTCATATTGATAAGTTAATAATCTATTGTTGTCTGAATAAGGACGATGGCCCGTAACAATTACGTCTGATCCATCACCTCCTAATATTTTATCGTTTCCATCTCCACTTAAGATATAATCATCACCATCCCCAGCTTCTATATAATCATTACCATCAAGGCCATTTAGTATGTCTGCATAAATTCCACCATATATTTCATCATCTCCTTCACCTCCTTCTATGAGATACCCACCCTCTGGATTAGAGATTGGAATAGAAATAGATGCAGTATCAATAGATTCTTGATGTCCTTCTAAATCTGTATAAGAAATAACTGCCTGTATATATTTCCCTTCTTCTGCTGATGTGATTGTGTAGGTAGATGATGTAGAAATTACAGACCAGGTGCTGTTATCTGTTGATGATTGCCAGCTGTAGGAGAGTGTTCCTGTACCGTCGGGATCTTCACTATCTGTTGATATTTCTAAAGTGTTTCCTACTAAAGATGTTCCTGTTATTGAGAAGGTTGCATCTCCATCATCTGTTGCTGGTCCCACGAAATAAGAATGATCTGGTGTTGCAGAGACTCCTTGATTAGCGAGCATTGCAGAGTCATAAAACATATAATCTAGATTGGCTTCTGAACTAACATCCCATCTGCTTAAATCTTGATCAAAGACTCTGGCATAACCGAACATCTCATAAAAATTTGTTCCAGAACTAACATCCCAACCACTTAAATCCTGATTAAATTCATCTGCCATACTAAACATATGACTAAAATCAGTTCCAGAACTAACATCCCAGTTACTTATGTTCGGATTAATGAATGATTCACTGAACATCCCTGCAAAATTAGTTCCACTACTTACATCCCAGCTACTTATATCATCTCCATATGACCCATATGAGTTATTGAATATTCGATGAAAATCAGTAACCTGACTTACATCCCAGTTAGAGATATGACCATAAGTATTTAGTGCGGTTGATTCATCACTTTCCCAAAGCCAAACAGCAGTTTGAAGATTTGATCTGTTGGAGAAGAATGCGTATGGATCAATATTTAGTGAGTTTGTGATAACTGTTTCTGAGAAACCATCATCATCTGTGTAAGAAATAACTGCCCGTATAGATTTCCCTTCTTCTGCTGAAGTGAGTGTGTAGGTGGATGATGTTGAGATTTCTGTCCAGTTGCTGTTGTCAGAAGATGATTGCCAGCTGTAAGAAAGAGATCCTGTTCCGTCGGGATCTTCACTATCTGTTGATATTTCTAAAGTATTACCTACTGTTGCTGTTCCTGTTATTGAGAATACTGCGTTACCATCATCAACAAAAGCTACCTGTTTAGAACTTGTAGTTACTGTTTCTGAGAATCCTTCATCATCTGTATATGAAATAACTGCCTGTATATATTTCCCTTCTTCTGCAGAAGTGAGTGTGTAGGAAGATGATGTAGAAATTACAGACCAGTTGCTATTATCAGTTGATGATTGCCAGCTGTAAGAAAGTGTTCCGGTGCCGTCAGGATCTTCACTATCTGTTGATATTTCTAAAGTATTTCCTACTAAAGCTGTTCCTGTGATTGAAAAAGATGCGTCGCCGTCATCAACAAAAGCTACCTTTGTAGAACTTGTAGTTACTGTTTCTGAAAATCCCTCATCATCTATGTAAGAAACAACTGCCCGTATATATTTCCCTTCTTCTGCAGATGTCAAAGTAAAAGATGAATCGGTAAATTGTTGTTGAACGGCGTCATAATAACCAGAATGTCCAAAGTAAACAATTTCATCAGAATTAGATTTAGCCCCACCTGCGTAACTATTAAATTTAATTTCAGAGAATGAATTGTTTAAAAGACTTTCTATAGCACTCCAGTCTTCATCAAAATTTTCATCCCTTCCATCTACACTATATCCAGCTACTAGTAGTGATCCGTCTGACCTTTGAGCAGCAACTTTTGCCCAGCCACCAGCAAATATCTTTACAAAATTATTCCCAGATAAAACATCATATCTTGGATCATTATCATAGAAATCCAGATCACCTACATAGTTACCGCTAAGGCTTATTGTTCCATCATGATTTAACGTAATACTTGTTGTAGATTTATATCCATTAACGTCCTCCAAATCAGGAGTTAAGGTTGTTCCAGGAGTGGTTGAAGATTTTACTTGAGTAGGTTCATAAGATACATGAGGATAATCGTTTAATTTTATCCAAGTAATTCCATCTAATGATGACTGCCATTCATAGTTAAGAGTCCCTGTGCTATCTGGATCTGGAGTGTCTTCTGTAATTAATAATGTATTTCCTACTGTTGCTGTTCCAGTAATTGAAAATGATGCGTCGCCATCATCAACAAAAGCCACCGGAGTAGAACTAGTAGTTACTGTTTCTGAGAACCCTTCATCATCTGTGTAAGAAATAATTGCCTGTATATATTTCCCTTCTTCTGCAGATGTAAGTGTATAGGTAGATGATGTAGAAATTACAGACCAGTTGCTGTTATCAGTTGATGATTGCCAGCTGTAAGAAAGTGTTCCGGTGCCGTCAGGATCTTCACTATCTGTTGATATTTCTAAAGTATTTCCTACTAAAGCTGTTCCTGTGATTGAAAAAGATGCGTCGCCGTCATCAACAAAAGCTACCTGAGTAGAACTTGTGGTAACTGTTTCTGAGAAACTTGCATCACCAGTATCAGAAACAGTCGCAGGCATACCAGGTTCAACGATCCTTCCGTTTTTAGTACCATCACCATCCCACTGAGCATCACCATCGGTAAGAGTTAAAGTTACTTTCTTGTTATTTGGATCACTGGTATCAAAGCTGAATAAAGGATTGCCGTTGGAATCTACATATGGTCTGAAGTCGTTATAAAGATAGTTATATCTCAGATATGAATTAGCACTACTGAAGGAAGATGGTAAATAGATATCCGCATTAATTGTGCTGCCACGTTCTAATCCAGAGATATTAAAGGCAACTGGATCATAGGTTGTCTGATATTTAGAATCAACAGAAACCAAATAACTTGTTCCATCTGATAACGGTATTGAATATTGAGAATTATCAGCTTCAAAAACTTCTATTCCTTTTAATGAATAAGTTGACTGAACCTTGATCGCAGCAATATTTGTCTGATCAGCCTCAGATCCTAAATTAAATTGTTCTGCTGTTGTCCATGGAAGAATTGCAATATCCTGCTGATAAACGTCTGCTTCTCCGTTCTGGTCATAGTCAAGTAATTTACCGTCATCATCTAAAAAACTCTGTGATGCTATTGATAATCCTTTTGGCTGAGATCTATCAATAGATTGAGAACTTTGAGTGAGAGTAATATCTGATGCAATATTTACTGACTGAGATTTCTCTAATATCTGATTGCCTTCTTTAGAAAATGTAGCTGTAAAGATATTGGTTCCATTTACTAAATTCTTCCAATCACCATCTGTAAGGGTATAACTCCAATATCCTGCTGATATATTTGCCTTTCTTGTTGCGCCACCAAATGAGATCGTAACTTCTCTACCATCATCAAGATCTGTTTTACCATAAAGTAAAACTCCATTATTTTTTTCTGAATTTTCTATATTGTTATCGCCAGCGACTGGCTCAAAGGAAACATAAGGTAATGGTTGACTATATATATTGACAGGATCTGAATATAGAGAACTTCTAATACCAGTTCCATCTGAATATGTAGCTTTAACTCTTAAGGTCTTATTACTATCTGCTGCCTGAGGAGAATAAGTACTGGATGTTGCGCCACTGATATCTGTCCAGGTATTGGAGGTATAAGAAGCTTCCTGCCATTGATAGAAAATATTGGGATTAGAATTTGCACCATCCGGATCATCTGTAATAGCACCTGCAGTAATAGTTCCACCGACAATTGGATCTCCAGAAATTGGAGCAAATATTCCCTGACCACTATCTTTAATTGTTCTACCGGCTGGTCTTACATCTATATCTCCATCGTCAAAACGTAAGGTTTCTATATTGGTGAGTGTGTCGGTACCATCTATCCCAGAAATTACAATGGTTTCTGTTAAACCAGAGACAGATGTGGAGATAGAGTAATCTGCCTGATTACCAGAGAAGATAGCGATATCAGTTCCGAGTCCACCATCAATGGTGTCATTACCTACTCCACCGGTTATTGTATCTGCCCCTTCGCCAGTATTTATTGTGTCATTACCTCCCTTCGCATCAACAATATCGTCACCACTTCCAAGAGTAATTGTGTCTGCTAATTGTCCAGAAGTTACTCTGTTTGTATATCTAGTATTTGTTGCTTCTATAGTTATAGTCGCATCTGACTCGGCACTTGCATCTAAACCAAATGAGCCGCTATGTGTGTAATTTAAATATAAATTTGTTCCTGATTGACCAACGTTATCTGTAAAAATTTCATTTGCATAATCACCATTTTGGAAAGTTATTTTTTCAAATCCGTTGATAACTGACCAATCAAGTTCACTTCCACTCCAGCCATACCATCCAAATCGGAGCTCATCATATCCAGCTCCTCCCTCCAAAGGAATGGTTTTTAAATCATTAGAGTACCAATTTCCTTGAGATTGAGACATCTGGACAATATCATCACCATCGCCAGCATCTACACTTTTAAATGATCTAGCATTAATATTGTCATCACCATCTCCTCCATAAACAACTAGGTCTCTAGTATTAGCGTTATAGTCAACTGCAGAAATTGTGTCATCGCCACCATCTCCATAGATTGTTGTTTTACCAAATCCATAAATAGTATCATCACCATCTCCACCATAAATAACATCTAAATCATCACGTAAATCAGAGTCATAAGAGGACTTCCCTCCTCTAATATTGTCATCACCATCTCCACCATAGATGGTATCAGCGCCTTCACCTCCATAAATAGTATCGTCACCATCACCACCTTGGATCTCGTCGTTACCATCACCGCCATCTAAAGTGTCATTACCTCCAAGACCAATTATTAAATCATCTCCAGTTAGACCTGTTAAATTATCTTCAGAATTTGTTCCAGTTAAATTTTGCCCAGAAGGTGTAATATCAAAATTTTGATCAGAGAATTGTAAGGTTTCTATATTTTTAAGACTATCAACACCGTCTGTACCTTGGTTATCAGTAACAAGATATTGAGCATATGCAACTTCTTCTATGGTGTAATTACTTTTACTACCAGAGAAGATAGCGATATCAGTTCCGAGTCCACCATCAATGGTGTCATTACCTACTCCACCGGTTATTGTATCTGCCCCTTCGCCAGTATTTATTGTGTCATTACCTCCCTTCGCATCAACAATATCGTCACCACTTCCAAGAGTAATTGTGTCTGCTAATTGTCCAGAAGTTACTCTGTTTGTATATCTAGTATTTGTTGCTTCTATAGTTATAGTCGCATCTGACTCGGCACTTGCATCTAAACCAAATGAGCCGCTATGTGTGTAATTTAAATATAAATTTGTTCCTGATTGACCAACGTTATCTGTAAAAATTTCATTTGCATAATCACCATTTTGGAAAGTTATTTTTTCAAATCCGTTGATAACTGACCAATCAAGTTCACTTCCACTCCAGCCATACCATCCAAATCGGAGCTCATCATATCCAGCTCCTCCCTCCAAAGGAATGGTTTTTAAATCATTAGAGTACCAATTTCCTTGAGATTGAGACATCTGGACAATATCATCACCATCGCCAGCATCTACACTTTTAAATGATCTAGCATTAATATTGTCATCACCATCTCCTCCATAAACAACTAGGTCTCTAGTATTAGCGTTATAGTCAACTGCAGAAATTGTGTCATCGCCACCATCTCCATAGATTGTTGTTTTACCAAATCCATAAATAGTATCATCACCATCTCCACCATAAATAACATCTAAATCATCACGTAAATCAGAGTCATAAGAGGACTTCCCTCCTCTAATATTGTCATCACCATCTCCACCATAGATGGTATCAGCGCCTTCACCTCCATAAATAGTATCGTCACCATCACCACCTTGGATCTCGTCGTTACCATCACCGCCATCTAAAGTGTCATTATTACGAGAACCAATTAATAAATCATTTCCGCTCCCAACTGAGGCTATAATTCCTTCAGTAGTGTTATCTGCAACCGCAAAAAATATATCTTTTGAAACCGTTGTTATTTGTTCACTATGGCCTTCATTATCGGTATAGCTGATAACTGCTCTAATCTTTTTACCTTGATCACTATCTGCTATCGCATAAGTTGCAGATGTTCCGACTTCACTCCACGAAATATTATCACTCGATATTTGCCAGCTGTAGCTTAGAGAACCAGTTCCATCAGGATCCGCTGCATCTTGAGAAATACTTAATGTGTTTCCACCTTCTGTAGTTCCAGAAATAGAGAAAGAAGCATCGCCGTCATCTGTGGCTGCTGGTCCAACGAAATAAGAATGATCGGGTGTTGCAGTGACTCCTGAGATAGGTCCAGGAAATTCACCGATTACGGGGTCGGAGCTAAACCCACGAGCTAGCATTGCAGTGGCATCAAGAAACATACTGCTACGGTTGGTGCTAGAACCTACTTCCCAGGTGCTTATATCCTGATTAAAGGAAGAAGCTCCATAGAACATGGAACTAAATTCAATTCCAGATCTGATATCCCAGCTGCTGATATCTTGATTAAAGGAAGAAGCCTCAGCGAACATCACACCAAAATTAGTTCCATTACTTACATCCCAGCTGCTTATATCCTGATTAAAGGAAGAAGCCTGATAAAACATCGAACCAAAGTCAGTTCCATTGCTTACATCCCAGCTGCTTATATCTGAATTAAAAGTAGCCCTGCTATTAAATAATCCAGAAAAATCAGTAACCTGACTAACATCCCAGTTAGAGATATGACCATAAGTAGCGGTTGCAGAAACTTCATCTGCTATCCATTCTTGAACTGCGTACGAAAGTGTTTCTCTATTTCTAAATACGTTTGGATTAGGTCCAGGAAATTCACCGATTACGGGGTCGGAGCTAAACCCACGAGCTAGCATTGCAGTGGCATCAAGAAACATACTGCTACGGTTGGTGCTAGAACCTACTTCCCAGGTGCTTATATCCTGATTAAAGGAAGAAGCTCCATAGAACATGGAACTAAATTCAATTCCAGATCTGATATCCCAGCTGCTGATATCTTGATTAAAGGAAGAAGCCTCAGCGAACATCACACCAAAATTAGTTCCATTACTTACATCCCAGCTGCTTATATCCTGATTAAAGGAAGAAGCCTGATAAAACATCGAACCAAAGTCAGTTCCATTGCTTACATCCCAGCTGCTTATATCTGAATTAAAAGTAGCCCTGCTATTAAATAATCCAGAAAAATCAGTAACCTGACTAACATCCCAGTTAGAGATATGACCATAAGTAGCGGTTGCAGAAACTTCATCTGCTATCCATTCTTGAACTGCGTACGAAAGTGTTTCTCTATTTCTAAATACGTTTGGTTTGCCAAGTATTGCAGTTGCATTACTAAACATACCGTTAAGATTGGCTATAGAACTTACTTCCCAGGTGCTTATATCCTGATTAAAGACATATGCATCAGTAAACATTCCACCAAAATCAATACCTGAACTAACATCCCAGTTACTTATATCTGAATTAAAAGAAGTTGCAGAATCAAATAGATAAGAGAAATCCGTAACCTGACTAACATCCCAGTTAGAGATATGACCATAAGTATTTAGTGCTGTAGATTCATCACTTATCCAAAGATCTACTGCTGTTTCTAAATCTGTTTTATTAGTAAATCTATTATTACTTGATGATGTTTCTACTCTAATATTTAATGCACTTGATTCAGCTGAGATATTTCCTGCCGCATCTGTCGCCTTGACTGTAAAGCTATAACTACCATCACTTAATTCCAACAATGACTCAACTGAGAAGTTACCATCAGAACCTGTCGTCGCTGTTCCAAGAGAGATAGCTCCATTAAATAATTCAACAGTGCTTCCGGCTTCTGCTGTTCCTTCTATTACAGGAGTATTGTCATT
>QCEG01000018.1 GCA_003278535.1 Prochlorococcus sp. AG-355-N18 | reverse complement strand
TATCTTTTAAATTTGATCCAAGATTATTTTGGTTATTTTCAGAAATATTTTCAAAACTTTCTTTTTCAATAACTTCAAATTTTTCTATTTTTTCGTCTTTTTTTTCGATCAATTCCTTGCGAGTTATCTCTTCTTGGATACTTGGTTTTGGAATCTCAGCTGAAATATTTTCTTTGTTAATTGGAATGTTTTTTCTACTTTTATGCTTTTCCTCAGTCGTATTATTTTTACTTTCTTGTTTATTGTCAAAACTATTTATCTCTTGACTATCCAGAAGACCAGTTAAATGTATTTCAAACCAAAGTCTTGGATTATCACTTGATTTGATTTGATATTCAATATTTCTCAGATTACTATGCCAATTAATTATTGTTGATTTATTTATTGTTTGTGAGATTTTATCTAACTCATTTCGAAATTCATCAGACGTATAATAAAGATCTGAATATTTATTATTAGTAGTGTGTAATAGTAGATCTCTTGTTATATTCAATAATCCGATAATAATTTGAAGAGGTTCGCTTCCGGCATCATATAATTTGTTGCAGGTGTCAATTAATGACTCTGGATTATTCTCAACCAATGATTTAATCAGATTTGTTAATTCACTTTCTGATACTTCTCCTAGGAGGTTTTGGATATTATTAATTGTTATCCCTTTTGGTAAAAGATTCAATTGTTCAAGGAGGCTTTGTGCATCTCTCATACCTCCATTAGACCTTTTTGCAATCATTTTTAACGCCTGAACTTCGTACTTAATGGATTCTTTTTCGGCGATTTCTGATAAATGTTGAAAAATATCACTAGGGCTTATTCTTCTAAAATCAAACTTTTGGCATCTACTTTTTATTGTATTTAATACTCTTTCAGGATTTGTCGTCGCAAGTATAAATACAACTCTTGAGGGCGGTTCTTCAATGGTTTTTAGTAAAGCATTTGAAGCTGCCGTTGAAAGCATATGACATTCATCAATTACATAGACTTTCCATCTCGCTTGCGTAGGTGCAAATCTCGCTCTTTCTATAATTTCTCTTATATTTTCTACTCCTGTATTTGATGCTGCATCAATCTCGATAATATCTAGAGCGCTCCCATCTGTAATTTGTTTACATAAGTCACATTTACAACAAGGAGTTATCGTAGGTTGGTCGAATGCCTGGCAATTTAGAGATTTTGCAAATATTCTCGCACTTGATGTTTTTCCAGTACCTCTTGGACCATTAAAAAGATATGCTGGAGCAATTTTTTTTGTTAATAGAGCTTGTTTGAGTGTAATGGATATAAATTTTTGCCCAACCAGTTCGTCTAAGTTGTTTGGTCTATATTTTTGATGAAAAGGCTTATGTATATTTGGCATTTATTTTTCATTAATTAGAAAAATTAGGGATTCAATTAAAAATTAAAATCTAATTTTATGCAGACTCTTTAATGATTCTTTTTGATCCTGAAGGTAGTTTAACAATTTTAGATGAGAACAAATTATCTACCATTTTTTTTGTAATTGTGAATTCTTTTACATTTTCTTCAGAAGGTAAGGTATACATTATGTCTAGCATAAGCTCTTCAATTATTGATCTTAATGCTCTTGCACCTGTTTTTCTTTTGTATGCTTCATTTGCTATCGCTTCAACAGAATCAGGCTCAAATGATAATTCAACATTATCCATACTTAGCAAAGTTTTGAATTGCTTTACTAATGCATCTCTTGGTTGAGTCAAAATAGATTCTAAAGTTTCTTTAGTAAGACGATCTAATACAGCACAAACAGGAATTCTTCCAATAAATTCTGGAATTAGTCCATATTTCACTAAGTCATCTAATTCTAAATTTTTCAGGGAATCTCTTGGGTCTACTATTTTTTTTGTATCAACTTTGTTTTGATCTGAATTGGTGGTAAATCCTATAGAGTGTTTACCCATACGCTTTTGAACGATATCCTCTAAACCTATAAAAGCTCCCCCACAAATAAATAGTATTTGACTCGTATCAATTTGGATGCAGTCATGATAAGGATGTTTTCTTCCGCCTTGAGGTGGCACATTAGCAATTGTTCCTTCAAGCATTTTTAATAATGCTTGCTGTACCCCTTCACCGGAGACATCTCTAGTAATTGAAGGATTCTCGCTTTTTCTTGCAATTTTATCTATTTCATCAATATAAATAATTCCTTTTTGAGCTAGTTCCACATTCATTTCTGATTTCTGTAGAAGTCTTAAAAGTATGTTTTCAACATCCTCCCCAACATATCCAGCTTCTGTTAAAGTCGTTGCATCAGCTACTGCAAAAGGAACATCTAAAAACTCTGCTAAAGTTTGCGCCAATAATGTTTTTCCACTTCCAGTAGGGCCGATGAGTAAAATATTTGATTTTTGTAATTTAGTTGCTCGTGAATCAGTTGAATTGCTATTTTTACTATCTTCTTTAACTTTCCAAGCTAATCGCTTGTAGTGATTGTATACGGCTACTGATAATATTTTTTTTGCAGATTCTTGTCCAACAACTTGATTATCTAGAAAACTTTTTATTTCTAGTGGCTTAGGAATTGAGGTTAATTCTAAAGGAATAGATTTTTTTGGATTATCAGTTGGTAATTTCTTTTTTACTTGTGGAGAGTTGTTTGTGTTCGCTTGATTATCAAGTAGTTCTTCATCAAGAATCTCATTACAAAGGTCGATGCACTCATCACAGATATAAACCCCAGGACCAGCTATTAGCTTTCTTACTTGGTCTTGTGACTTCCCGCAAAATGAACATTTAAGATGGGCGTCGAATTTAGCCATCGATTATAAGTTTTTAAAGTGAAAGGTGTTAAATATTCCCTATTCACTAGGATTGCTCATAAATATCGATTCGTCATCATATTCTTAAAAAATCAGAACCCCTTGTCACTTTTTGATAACTTTATCAATTAATCCATATTCGACTGCTTCTGAGGGGGATAAAAAGTAATCTCTTTCTGTATCTTCATTAATTTTTTCTAAAGGTTGACCAGTATGTTCAGCTAAAAGTGAATTTAATGTTTTCTTGAGAAAAAGTATTTCTTTAGCTTGTATTTCAATCTCTACTGCTTGACCTTGTGCACCTCCCAGAGGTTGATGAATCATAATCCTAGAATTAGGTAAAGCCAATCTTTTCCCCTTTGCTCCTCCAGAAAGTAGAAATGCCCCCATACTTGCGGCTACTCCAAAACATATTGTCACTACATCAGGCGAAATTTGTTGCATGGTATCATAAATGGCCATTCCTGCAGTTACTGAGCCTCCAGGAGAATTGATATATATTTGTATGTCTTTTTCGGGATCTTCAGCTTCAAGAAATAATAATTGTGCAACAAGGGAGTCAGATACTTGATCATTAATTCCAGTACCTAAAAAAATTATTCTTTCCCTCAATAATCTTGAATATATATCAAAAGCTCTTTCTCCTCTTCCTGATTGTTCTATAACGGTGGGAACAGCGGCAATAGTTTTATGATTACTTTCGTAAGAACCTATTGAGCTTTGGATTAAATGTTTTTTTTCTGAGTTCACAAATTAGTTTTCGTCTTATGGATAATTTAGGGGTTTTTTGTTTAATTAGTAGGAAATTTCATAAATTATTTTTTTTCTTTTTTATTTTGAGTTTTTGTAGTTCCTGTAGGTTTTGTAGTTTTAGACGCAGTTTTTGCGGCTTTTGATGTTTTGGAGGTTTTTGTAGCTTTAGAAGTTTTTGTAGTTTTTTCTTTTATTTCAGAATTTTCTTCAAGCCAGATTATTAATTTTTCTTTGAGTATATCGTTACTTACTACTTCTGTTAATCTTTTAATATCTATTTGTTTTGAAGATTGAGAGATTGCATCTTCATAATCTTTCATTTTTAAATCAATTTCATCTTTCTCGACTTTTATGTTCTCTGTTTCAGCCAATGCTTTTAAAGCTAAATTTCTTTGAACATTTTTTTCAGCTTGAGGCCTTGTGGACTCTGCTAATGACTTAACTAATTCCGGAGTGAAAGTAGATTTTACATCAAGACCTTGTTGAGCAAATCTTTGAGCGGTTTGTTCAATATTATTCCTCACTTCTATATCAATCATAGATTTTGGAATTTCAGCAACCAATTCGTTTGTTAAGGCATCTAATAAAGCTTCAATTTTGATATCTTTTTGTGTTTTTTCAAAATTGTCTTTAAGTTGCTTTTCAATATCTTTCTTTAACTCTTTTAATGATTCTTTGTTGCCAGACTGTTTTGCAAAATCGTCATTAAGTTCAGGCAATTCTTTTTCCTTAAGATCCTTAAGATTCACTTCAAAAATTGCTTCTTTGCCTCTTGAGTCCTCATGAGAATAATCATCAGGAAATTTAAGGTTAAGTGTTTTAGTATCACCAATTTTCATCTTTACGATTCCCTCAACGAAACCGGGAATCATTTTGTTCTTTTCTAACTCAAGATCCATTGATTCACTTGTTCCACCATCAATCTCTTTACCAGAATCTTTATATTTTCCTTTGAAACTCACTACAGCAATATCTCCTAATTTTGCTGCTCTATTGTTAACTGGAATAATGTTTGCAAACTGATTTCTAGATTTTTCTATCGCTTCATCTATTGACTTAGGATCAAACTTTGTTTTTGATATTTCAACACTTAGTCCTTTAGATTTTTTAAGTTTTAATTCTGGGGCAACATCAGTTTGAAGAGTAACCTTAAGTGATTTTTCAGGACTAAACTTTGCAAGTAAAGATTCAAATCCATCTACCAATTCTGGCTCACTTAGTGGCTCGATAGATTTTATTTTTAACGCTTCTTGCCATGATTTATCAATAATTTTTTCCAGAGCAGAAGCATGTAATTGTGTGATGCCAATTCTTTGGATTAAGACTTGTTTAGGAATCTTACCAAGTCTAAATCCCGGAATTTTAGCCGAACGACTGATAGAACTGATTGTTTCATTTACGCACGTTTTGCATGTCTCAGATGGTATTTCTAATTCGAATGAAATTCTACTTTGAGGCAGAGGAGTTGTTTTGACTATTAGTGCATCTTTAGCCATGTTTTTCTAAGTTATTACTATGAGCCGAATCTTAATTATTTCACATTATGTGATTTCCTTGAAAGTTAATTTTTTGATAAAGTAAAAAAAATAGTCAATCTATTTATAAAAATCATTTTATAGTGTGAGACAATCTCCGTATTTGCCTAATAGGCCATTAAAAGTTGCTGTTTTAGGTTCTTCAGGTGCCGTGGGATCTGAATTGCTAAAAATTCTTGAACAACGTGATTTCCCAATATCAGAATTGGTCTTGCTTTCATCAGAGCGGTCAGAAGGAAAAAAAATTATTTGGAAAGATGAAGAATTAGTTACAAAAAAAACAACTAAAGAAGAATTTAAGAATCTTGATTTAGTTTTGGCTTCAGCTGGCGGAAGTATTTCAAAAAAATGGTTGTCTACCATTATTGATCAAAATGCTTTACTGATAGATAATTCAAGTGCTTTCAGATTAGATAAGAACGTTCCTCTTATAGTCCCTGAAGTTAATGCTAGTGACGTACTTAATCATTCTGGGGTAATAGCGAATCCAAACTGCACTACCATATTGTTGACATTAGTTTTAGCTCCATTAAACAAACTTTCGACTATTCAAAGAGTTATTGTCTCAACATATCAATCTGTCAGTGGTGCAGGCCAACTGGCGATGGAGGAACTAAAACTTTTAACTGAACAATATCTTCAAGGAAATCCTCAAAAAAGTGAAGTTTTGCCATACTCCCTTGCTTTTAATTTGTTTTTACATAATTCCCCTATGCTTTCAAATAATTACTGCGAGGAAGAGATGAAAATGGTTAATGAGACAAGGAAAATATTAAATATTGCTGATTTAAAGCTTTCTGCTACATGTGTTCGAGTCCCAGTACTTAGAGCACATTCTGAATCGATCAATATTGAATTTGCCGATGCAGTTGAGCCTAAAGATGCTCTTGAAGAATTAAAAAAATCTCCTGGAATTGAAGTTATTGAGGATTACAAAAATAATAGATTTCCTATGCCAAATGACGTTATGGGAAGGGATAATGTAGCTGTTGGCAGGCTAAGAACTGATATAAGTCAGCCTCATGGATTAGAATTATGGTTATGTGGAGATCAAATAAGAAAAGGAGCAGCTCTCAATGCTGTTCAAATAGCTGAGTTGTTAATTTCAAAAAAATGATTGCAGACAAAACTGAGTGTAATAATCCACTATTTGGAAGAATATTGACTGCAATGGTTACTCCATTCACTGAGAATGGAGATGTAGATTATGAACTAGCTATAAAACTCTCAAATTATCTTTTTGAGAACGGTTCCGATGGAATTGTGTTATGCGGTACTACTGGAGAATCTCCGACTCTTTCATGGGCGGAACAGCATGATTTATTTATTGCGGTAAAAGGATCTTTGGACCCAAGCTGTAAAGTAATTGTAGGCACTGGTAGCAATTGTACAAGCGAAGCTGTGGAAGCTACAAAAAAAGCTTACGACTCTGGTGCTGACGGTGCTTTGGTGGTTGTTCCTTATTACAATAAACCACCTCAAGAAGGTCTTTATAAACATTTCAGTTCTATTGCTAATTCTGCAAGGGACTTACCTCTAATGCTCTACAACATTCCTGGAAGGACAGGATGTAATTTATTACCTGATACTGTGAAGAAACTTATGGATTTCTCAAATATTCTCAGTATTAAAGCTGCAAGCGGTAGAATAGAAGAAATAACAGAATTAAGAGCTATTTGTGGCTCCGAACTTTCTGTATATAGTGGCGATGATTCATTGTTGCTTCCAATGTTATCTGTAGGTGCTGTAGGAGTAGTAAGTGTTGCAAGTCATTTGGTTGGATTGCAATTAAAAGAAATGATTAATTCTTTTCAAAGTGGAAAGGTTTCCAATGCGCTTGCTATCCATGAAAGACTTCAGCCTCTTTTCAAAGCACTCTTTATGACAACTAATCCAATCCCAATTAAGGCTGCTTTGGAGCTTTCGGGATGGAATGTAGGTAATCCTAGAAGCCCTTTGTCACCATTAACTACTGACATGAAAAAGCAACTATCTTTTATCCTGAAATCCCTATAATAGGGATTATATTTAACTTGATAATTAAATTTAAATAAACCTTATTTGATTACAAGCAGGCCTTCATAAATTTCAAAATTATGCAATCAAGTACAAATTCAACTGTAAATAGATCTACTAATGATTCATCTAGATCTAAAGGTAATACGCCAGCTTTACGCGTAATACCTCTTGGAGGACTACATGAAATAGGAAAAAACACTTGTGTTTTTGAATATGGGGATGAATTAATGCTTGTTGATGCAGGCCTAGCTTTCCCATCTGATGGTATGCATGGCGTAAACGTTGTTATGCCTGATACAACTTTTTTAAAAGAAAATCAAAGAAGAATAAAAGGAATGATTGTCACTCACGGTCATGAAGATCATATTGGAGGTATTTCTCATCATCTTAAGCATTTTAATATTCCAATTATTTATGGTCCAAGACTGGCAATGTCAATGCTTAGAGGAAAAATGGAGGAAGCAGGAGTATCTGATAGAACAACTATTCAGACAGTAAATCCAAGAGATGTTGTTAAAGTTGGACAACATTTTTCTGTTGAATTTATTCGAAATACCCATTCTATTTGTGATAGTTTTTCTTTAGCAGTCACAACACCTGTTGGCACAATTATTTTCACAGGAGATTTTAAGTTTGATCATATGCCAGTAGATGGAGAGCAATTTGATATTGAAAGAATGGTGCATTATGGAGAGAAAGGCGTTTTATGCATGTTTAGTGATTCGACTAATGCCGAAGTTCCAGGGTTTTGTCCATCTGAGAAGACTATCTATCCCTCTTTAGAAAAACATATTGCTGAGGCAAAAGAACGAGTTATCCTTACCACTTTTGCTAGTTCTGTTCATAGAGTGACAATGATCTTAGAGTTGGCTATGAAACATGGAAGAAAGGTCGGTTTGTTAGGAAGATCGATGATAAATGTTATTGCTAAGGCGAGAGATATTGGTTATATGAAATGCCCAGATGATTTATTTGTTCCTATCAAGCAAATTAGAGATTTGCCAGACAGAGAGACCTTATTATTAATGACTGGAAGTCAAGGAGAACCCCTAGCAGCGTTAAGCAGAATATCTCGTGGTGAACATCAGCATGTTCGTCTTAAGACTACTGACACTGTAATATTTTCAGCCAGTCCAATTCCAGGTAATACTATTTCTGTCGTTAATACAATAGATAGATTAATGAAACTCGGAGCAAAGGTTGTTTATGGAAAGGGTGAGAATATTCATGTTTCTGGGCATGGTTTTCAAGAAGATCAAAAGTTAATGTTGGCACTTGCAAAACCCAAGTTTTTTGTTCCTGTTCATGGAGAGCATAGAATGCTTGTTTGTCATGGCAAGAGTGCACAAACAATGGGGGTTCCAAAGGACAATATTTTAATTATTGAAAATGGAGATGTAGTTGAGTTAAGACCTAATTCTATTCAAAAGGGTGATCCTGTAAAAGCTGGTGTTGAACTCCTTGATAACTCACGAAATGGGATAGTAGATGCTCGTGTATTAAAGGAAAGGCAGCAATTAGCTGGGGATGGTGTGGTAACTGTTTTAGCTCCTATTAGTACAGATGGGAAGATGGTTGCGCCTCCCAGAGTCAATTTAAGAGGAGTTGTTACTACTGCAGAGCCAAGAAAAATGTCTATGTGGACAGAACGAGAAATAAGCTGGGTCTTAGAAAATAGATGGAAACAATTATCTAGACAAACTGGGCCGAATAATTTTGAAGTAGATTGGATTGGTGTACAAAGAGAAATTGAAAATGGTTTATCGAGAAGAATGAGAAGAGAATTACAAGTTGAACCACTTATTTTGTGTTTAGTTCAACCTGCTCCAAGTGGAACTCGTGCCTATATTCCAAAGATTACTGAAGAGCAAAATTTTTCCAATAGAAATAGAAATAATAATTTCCATAAGAAATCAAACAATAATCATCCTAATAGTTCAAATAACCCACAAAATACCCAAAAAAGTTCAAAAGTTGCACAGAATCCATCAGCTGAGACTGCTACGGCAGATTCATTTGAAGGTAGAACAAGAAGAAGAAGATCTGCTGTCACATCCTAACTTTTTTCAAAATTTATATAGTTTTTATTCCAAACAATTTTTAAAAATTCTTGTAAGTTAATTTGACCTTTATTTTTTTCATAAATTGAAGTTGCTAATTTTGTCAGATTTTTAGAACTACACTGCTTTGCAGATATTTCTTTTAAAAATCTATTTAGAATTGTGCACCTCGCTTCAATACACATACTATTTAAGAGATTCCTATTGATACCTCTTATATCTTTACAATATAGGTATGCTAGTTCACTAAGGTCATTACGTTCATTATTGTAGTTGCTCATTTTTCGGGAAAAATTATTTATCCTTTCAGAACACCCAGGATAGATAACTTCTAAGGTTGGAATAATTTTTTTTCTTACTAAATTTCTTTTTAATTTAAGATCTGAATTTGTAGGATCTTCCCAGACTGGTATATTCATGTCATTACAAAATTGTTTTGTATCTCCCCTACTGAAAATTAATATTGGTCTTATTAAAAAAATTTGATTTTCAATTAATCTTTTGCTCTCAATATTACTAAGACCGGCAAAATTACTTCCTCTAGATAAATTGAGAATAAATGTTTCTGCATTATCACTACTCGTGTGACCAGTTAATAAATAAATATTATGTTTTTGCTGGTTTTTGTTTAATAAAGTTTTGGCTCTTTCACACAATTTTTTATATCTCCATTCTCTTGCTTTTTCTTCTGAAGAAATATTTTCTTTATTTGCTTGATCAAAAAAGAATGAAATATTTCTATCTTCGCAATAACTTTTTAATTCAAGAGCATATAGTGAGGATTTTTCGTGCCACTTATGATCACCATGCCAAACACTAATAGACCAATTATGTAGTTTTTTTAGGTCATTAATTAGTGTTAATAAGGCCATTGAGTCTTGTCCCCCGGAAACACTTATTAAAATATTGGATCCTTTGGGAATTAATATTTTTTTGTTAAGAATCTCCTTATGAAGCTGATGATGCCATGATGACCAATTTTGCTGAGTTAATTTTTTATCAGTCATTTTGTGTTGCTCAGATAATATTTTTTAAAAAATGCACTGTTTTACTAAAACAATGTCACAATCGGATAATAAATTCATTAAGTAAATGAGTCTGATTAATCTTTTGCCACAAAAAATCAAAGAAGAGTTAAGAAGCAAATCTTTACTCAAAGTTATTTCGGGATTGAATAATTTCGATGTTCAATCTGTAAAAATAATTGTTGAGGCTGCTTCATTAGGAGGTGCAGATCTTGTCGATATTGCTTGTAAACCTGAACTCGTTGATTTAGCACTTAAGAATTCAACACTACCCGTTTGTGTTAGTTCAGTAGTTCCGCGATCTTTTCAAGATTCTGTAAAAGCAGGAGCATCATTAATTGAGATAGGAAATTACGATACTTTTTATGAAAAAGGTATTAATTTTTCAGATAAAAAAGTTTTAAATATTACAAAAGAGACGAGGGATTTATTGCCTAATGTTCCTTTATCAGTAACTGTTCCCCATACTATGCCTATTGATAAACAAGTTGAACTTGCTGTCAAGCTAGTGGAAGAAGGTGTCGATATTATTCAAACAGAAGGTGGCACCAGTTCTACTCCTTACTCTCCAGGAATTCAAGGCTTTTTTGAAAAATCAGTACCAACTCTTGCAGCCACCTACGCTATTCATCAAGAATTTAAGAAACAATCTCTGAATATACCAATCATGAGCGCCTCTGGATTAAGCCAAGTAACTTGTCCACTCGCAATATCCTCTGGAGCCTCAGCAGTTGGCGTTGGATCTGTAATTAATAAATTAGATGATTTCATATCAATGATTGCGGTTGTTAGAGGCTTAAAAGAATCTTTGAAAAATTCAATAATTGGAGAAAAAATTTCTTAATATAGCCTTATCTTTCAGCTACTAGCTTGATGAACAACTACAAGCTTCAAGCTCCTTACAAACCAAATGGAGATCAACCAGAAGCTATTAAAAAATTAGTTAAAGGGGTAAATACTGGAAAAGAGTTTCAGACTCTTTTAGGAGCTACTGGAACTGGTAAAACATTTACCATTGCGAATGTAATTCAACAAACAGGAAGACCAGCTCTTGTATTAGCCCATAACAAAACCTTAGCTGCACAACTATGTAATGAATTAAGGGAATTTTTTCCAAAAAATGCTGTTGAGTACTTCATTTCTTACTACGATTATTATCAACCTGAAGCTTATGTACCCGTAAGTGATACTTATATAGCCAAAACGGCTTCAATTAATGAAGAGATAGATATGCTTAGGCACTCTGCAACACGCTCATTATTTGAAAGAAAAGATGTAATTGTTGTAGCCTCAATAAGTTGTATTTATGGTCTTGGTATTCCAAGTGAGTATTTAAAAGCTGCAGTTAAATTTGAAGTGGGAAAATCAATAAATCTGCGTTCTTCTTTGAGGTCTCTCGTTGAAAATCAATATACTAGAAATGATATTGAAATTACTAGAGGTAGATTCAGAATTAAAGGTGATGTTTTAGAAATCGGTCCAGCTTATGAAGATAGATTAATAAGAATCGAATTTTTTGGTGATGAAGTAGAGGCTATTAGATATGTTGACCCTACTACAGGAGAAATACTTGAAAGTTTAGAACAAGTTAGCGTTTACCCAGCTAAGCATTTTGTGACTCCAAAAGAAAGACTGGAGAGTGCAATAAGTGCAATTAGAAGTGAATTAAAAACTCAAGTCGATAAATTTACATACGAAGGAAAATTATTAGAGGCTCAACGTCTAGAACAACGCACAAAATATGATTTAGAAATGCTTAAAGAGGTTGGTTATTGTAATGGAGTTGAGAATTACGCTCGTCATTTATCAGGCAGGGAGGAAGGTTCACCGCCAGAATGCTTAATAGATTACTTTCCTAAAGATTGGTTGTTGGTAGTAGATGAGAGTCATGTGACATGTCCTCAACTTCATGCTATGTACAACGGTGATCAATCTAGAAAAAAAGTTTTAATAGATCATGGTTTTAGATTGCCAAGTGCTGCAGATAATAGACCTTTAAAATGTGAAGAGTTTTGGGAAAAATCAAAACAGACATTATTTATAAGCGCAACTCCCGGTCAATGGGAATTAGATCAATGTGATGGTGAATTTATTGAGCAAGTTATAAGACCAACTGGGGTATTAGACCCTGTAATTGATGTAAGACCAAGTGAAGGCCAAATAGAAGATCTCTTATCTGAAATAAGAATTAGAGCTGAAAAGAATGAAAGAGTGCTAGTGACAACACTTACTAAGAGAATGGCTGAAGATTTAACTGATTTTTTATCTGAAAATAAAGTAAGAGTTAGATATTTGCATTCCGAAATCCATTCAATTGAAAGGATTGAAATTATTCAAGACCTTAGAATGGGCGAATACGATGTTTTGGTAGGAGTTAATTTATTAAGAGAGGGATTAGATCTTCCTGAAGTATCTTTAGTCGCTATTTTAGATGCTGATAAAGAAGGTTTTTTGAGAGCAGAAAGATCATTGATTCAAACAATAGGAAGAGCTGCAAGACATGTTGAAGGTGTTGCCTTGCTTTATGCAGATAACTTCACAGATTCAATGAAAAGGGCAATATCTGAAACTGAAAGACGAAGAACTATTCAAAAAAAATATAATCAAGTCAATGGTATTACTCCAAAACCTGCAGGCAAAAAAATAGAAAATTCAATATTATCTTTTCTAGAACTTTCCAGAAAACTAGATGCTGGTGGTTTATCTAAAGATTTAATAAATATAGTTAATAACAAAACTGACGCTATTCTAAATACTAGTGATAATCAATGTTTGCTCGAAGAATTGCCTGACTTAATAGAAAAGCTAGAATTTAAAATGAAAGATGCTGCAAAGGAGTTAAATTTTGAAGAAGCAGCAAATTTGAGGGATAGAATCAAAAAATTAAGACAAAAATTGGCAAGAAATAATTAAAAAGAATTTATTTTTCTAATTCGAAATGATTATGAATTGCATTAACTGCTTTGTCACAATCTTTTTCTAAGACGATACAAGAAGTCCTAATTTCACTAGTAGCAATCATTTCGATATTGATATTTTGATCAGCCAATGCTCTAAATATTTTTCCAGCTGTTCCAACCTTAAATGCCATGCCAGCTCCTACAGTACTTACTTTGGCTATAGCAGGGCCATCTTCAATGTATGATCCCGGGAAATTTTTTATTAGGGCTTCAAAAACCAAGTTAGCTTTTTCTCTATCTTGTCTATTCATTGTAAAACTAATATCCTTAGTT
This sequence comes from Prochlorococcus sp. AG-355-N18, assembly GCA_003278535.1. Classification (GTDB taxonomy): domain Bacteria; phylum Cyanobacteriota; class Cyanobacteriia; order PCC-6307; family Cyanobiaceae; genus Prochlorococcus_A. Next base: position 11,526 of record QCEG01000018.1, on the reverse strand, counting down.
TTTGATGAGGAAATTCTTTCAGACTGAACTATAGTATCGAAAAGTAAATTATTTTCAGCTAATGCTAAACATATCGATGCTGCTACACCTGGACGATCAGGCAGTTTTCGAAAGCTGACTTGAACTTGGTTTTTATCTAATGCAATTCCTCTTACTTCAGGTTGATCTTGTTTTTCGTTGATTGGATTAACAAATATTTGTGTATCAGATAACTTAAATTTCTCAGCAACAAATCTAATAGCTTTTGGTATATTATTAATTTCAATTACGCAGCTGACTTTAATTTCACTAGTAGCTATTAACCTAACATTTATATTCGCTTGAGATAAAGTATCAAATAAATCAGCTGAAACACTAGGTCTACCCATAATGCCTGCTCCTTGAATACTTAATTTAGTCATATTTGTTTTTAGATTATATTCTCCTCCTAATTGACTAGTTATAAGTTCACATTGTTCTGCAGTCTTATTAACTTCTAATTCACTAACAGTAAACGTAATATCGTTATTATTACCATCATTTGTCGATTGTATGATTAAATCTACATTAATACTTGCTTCTGAAAGTTTTTCAAAAATTTGTGCAGCAATCCCTGGCCTATCAGGAATATTTGAGAGACTGAATATTGCTTGGTTTTCTAATACTTCAAGACTATTGACCGTTTTTGTTAATTCTAAGCTTCCTCTTTTTAGCGGGATAGGTTGGATTTGACTTTCTAGGAGAGTCCCACTTGAGTCACTTTGGCTTGATTTGACACACAATTTAATTCCATAATTGCGAGCAATTTCTACTGCTCTTGGATGTAGAACTGAAGCACCGACACTTGCAAGTTCAAGCATTTCCTCACAGCTAATTTCATCTAAAAGTTTTGCATTAGGAACAATTCTTGGGTCAGTAGTAAGAACCCCTGGGACGTCTGTATAAATTTCGCAAGTCTCAGCTCCTAAAGCTGTTGCTAAAGCTACTGCAGAAGTATCTGAACCACCTCTACCCAAAGTTGTAATTTCCATTGAACCCGTATGGCTTAATGTTGTTCCTTGAAATCCAGCCACTACAACGACAAAACCCTGATTTATATAATTTTGAATTCTTTCTGTTTTAATATCCAGAATTCTCGCTTTCCCATGAATTGATTCAGTAATAATTCCAACTTGGCTACCGGTCATTGAAATTGCAGGTATTCCATATTCGTTTAATGCCATTGAGAGAAGAGCTATTGTTACTTGCTCTCCAGTTGAGAGAAGCATATCCAATTCTCTTCGATTAGGACTTTTACTAATTGATTCCGCTAAATGATTTAAATCATCTGTAGTTTGCCCCATTGCAGAGACAACTACGACAATTTCATTTCCTACTTCTTTACTTTGACAAATGCTACTTGCAATATTTTTAATTTTTTTAATATCACCGACAGAAGTACCGCCAAATTTTTTTACTAGTAAAGCCATATTTAAATAATAATGTAATTTCTTAAACTTATAATTTGGTTAACTTAAAATTAATTAATTTCTCTGTAAAAACATTTATAGGATTATTGCCTTGTTTTAGCAATGATTCAATATCTAATAAGTTACTCATTAAATTAATTAAATATTCTTGAGATACATTTTTGACTTTTCTGCGAATAAAAAAAATTCTTTTTGGATTAGAAATGCCCGCAAGATTACAAATCTTTTCTGCATTATCGTTTCCTGAATTTGCTGCTAATTTAATAATGGCATGAATTCTTATTTGACTAATTAAACCTGCATTTAGTCTTAAAGCAGGTTCTCCTTTCCTTAAGGAATAATTTATTTCAATGAGGCTTTCATTAATATTGTTTTGTAAGAGAAGATCAATGATTTTAAAAATGTTGGATTGATGATCACTAAATATTTGTTTTACATCAATACTTTTAAGCAAAAGTTGTGACTTCGAATCACTTGATACTGCAGACAGGTATATTTTTGCTTTGGCTAATTCATTTATTAGTTTAAAGCTATCATTTCCAACAGAATTAATAATTAATTCAGCCGCATTTTTATCAATTTTGATATTCATTTCATTTGCCGCATCTTCTAAAAATCTTTTTTGTCCCTCATAGTCCCAGATTGCTGGTAAAGAAAATGATTTTTCTTTGGCTAAATTACATTTGATAAGTTTTTGTAAAAATTTAGTACTCTTTAGTCTTGAGTCTGGTTTTTTGGTATTTTGTAAAATGAAATAAGTATTTTGAGGTATATTGTCATGAATTGTTTCAAATTTAGTTCTTAGATCCTCATTTTTTGCAGTAAAAATTGGATTATTTTTCAATGTAACTATTCTGTATCCATCTCCAAAAGGAGGTGTAAGAACTTCATCAAAAGCTTTATGGACTTGCTCATCATCATCTCCATTTAAATTAGTTACGTTAATTTCTTCCCATTCTTTGGATACTTCCTTATCAATTAATTTTTGAATAAACGTGTTTTGAGCATTTAGATCATTTCCCCATAATATTTGTATTGGCATAATTGCTCAATAAAAACCATATATTAACTATGATTACTTCTAACACAAATTAATTTTAATGGTAATAGATCATCCAATTTTTTTGGAAAGTATCAGATTCATAAGATCACATTTAGGAGCCAATGATCTAAATTATTTGGAAAAAAAAGTTTTAGAGCGGTTAGTACATACTTCGGGAGATTTTTCAGTTCAAAATCTTTTAAATTTTAGTGAAGGTGCTTGCGAAAAGGGTCTTCAGGCTCTTAAAAATGGTGCTCCGATTTTAACTGATACCGATATGGCAGCAGCAGCAATAAAATCCATGGCAGAAAATACCACTAGGAATAAAGTATTCACGGCTCGAATGTGGTTTGGAAAAAATAATCATACAAAATTAACAAAAACTGCATATGGCCTAAGTGAAGGTTGGAAGGCATTATCCGCTATAAATTCTGGAAACAAATCACCTATTGTAGTTATTGGCAGTTCGCCCACAGCTTTAACTTATTTAATTGATATTTTAGAGAATGCAAAAGATTTGCCCAGTTTAATTATAGGAATGCCCGTTGGATTTATTGGAGTAGAGAAAAGCAAAAATAAACTGATTTCTACCGATCTTCCTAGAATTGTTTTGAATTCAACTAGAGGAGGTGCTGCTATGGCAGCTGCTGCAGTTAACGCTTTGTTGAGGGAAACTATTTAAAAAGTATTTTTTTTATAAGAATGTCAAAAATTTACTCAATATCATAATTTAATTTATTATTTTTTTCTAAAGAATTTAAAACTGATTTTGCTTTTTCTATAACTTCTTTTGGAACTCCTGCTAATTTGGCTGCTTCTATACCATAGCTTTTGTTTGAGCCCCCTTTAATAATCCTGTGACTAAAAATTAGCTGATCGTTATTTTGTTCTACTAAAACTTGAAAATTTTGTATATTTTTATTTGAATTTTTTAAATAATTCAGCTCATGATAGTGCGTAGCAAAAATAGTATTACATTGAATATTTTTTGCAAGATATTCACTTACTGACCAAGCTATTGAAAGTCCATCAAAAGTAGATGTCCCTCTACCTATCTCATCAAGCAATACTAGTGAGCTAGAAGTTGCCTGATTTAGAATTGATGCAGTTTCAGACATTTCTACCATAAATGTTGATTGTCCAGATGATTGATCATCAACCGCCCCAATTCTTGTAAAAATCCTATCTACAATCTTGATTTCAGCATTTTTAGCAGGAACAAAGCTTCCAATTTGTGCGAGAATTTGTATTAAACCAAGTTGTCTTATAAAGCAACTTTTTCCGCTTGCATTTGGACCGGTTAATATAATTAATTTTTGATTATCATCAAAAGAGATATCGTTTGCTATAAATTTTTTATCATTTAACAATTGCTCTACAATTGGATTTCTTCCTGAGATAATTTTTGTACTATTTTTTATCATTGAATCATTTATTGGTATTAATGAGGGTTTTACAAAATTGTTTTCTACTGAGGTAATTGATAATCCAAGCAATGCATCAAGAGATGCTATGGATTTTGCGATTGATCTTATTTGTTTTGTTTTTTCAGCAACTATATTTCTTAATTCGCAGAAAATTTCATATTCTCTTGATGAAGCTCTACTTTTTATTTGGAAAATCTTATTTTCTTTATTTTTAATTTCTGAAGTGATATACCTTTCTTCATTAGTAAGTGTTTGCCTTTTGATCCAATGTTGTGGAGCTAAATTAACTTTTGATTTATTTATAGAAATGTAGTAACCAAAATTTTTATGAAATTGAATTTTTAGGTTTGAAATTTTGCTAATTTTCCTTTCTTTTAATTCCTCTTTTTTTAGCCACTCAGAGTAATCATCCATTAAATTGCGTAAACCATCTAATATATTATCAACTCCATCGTGGATTATGCCTCCTTCACTAATATTTAGAGGAGGATTTTCTATTAGTTTAAAACTTATAGTATCAGCTAATTTTAAGAGTCCTTCATCAATATTGATTAATTGATCAGTCCAATCTGGGAGATCATATTTAAATAATTCAATTATGGATTTTAGTCTAGGCAATTTTTTTAAACCTTCAGCGATTGTAATTAAGTCTCTGGGACTTGCATGACCTGCACAAGCTCTTCCTGCAAGTCTTTCTAAATCCCCCATTGCTCTTAATAAATTTTGGGTATCTATGCGTAATTGTTTAGATTCAATCAAGTTTGTAATTATATTTTGTCTTTTATAAATTTCATTAACATTTAATAGTGGTGAATCTATCCACCTTCTTAAACACCTTGCACCCATGCAAGTATAAGTTCTATCAATGCTCCATAGTAGCGAACCTACATATTTGTTTTCTCGTTGTGTATTTTTGATTTCTAAGTTTTTTTGAGTTTGATAATCAATAATTAATTTGTTGTGACCAAATTGAATCTGTGGAAAGCCCAATGAGATTTTTACAGAAGAATCTTTATCTAAATTTGAAGGATTAATTTTTTCTAAATAATTTAATAAACCTCCAAGTGACCTAGTCGCATTGTTTAAATTTTTAAGTCCTATTCCTTCTAGGTTTGCAATTTGGAAATAACTTTTTATTAGATAATTTGCTTCATTAATGCCAAAATTAGTCTCTTGAGAAACAGTATATGTAATTTGACTATTTTCTTTAATTAATAAATTTCTTATTTCATTGCTTCCTACAATGATTTCTGAAGAATCCAATTTAATAATTTCATCAAATAGTTTTGACAGTGATTGGCCTTCTAAAGTTATTAATTCTCCTGTACTTACATCAGCTTTTGATATACCCCATTCATAAGATTCATCTGAGTTTTCTTCTGATAAGTAAATAGCAGTAATCCAATTATTTTTCTTTGCTATCAACATCCCCTCTTCAATTACAGTTCCAGGAGTAATTATTCTTGTTATTCCTCTTTTAATTGGGGTCCCATAATTTCCAGAACTTTTTTCTAATTGGTCGCATATAACCACGGAATAATTTTTTTTAATTAAATCAGCACAGTATCTCTCCATTGCATGATAGGGAACCCCTGCCATAGGGATCTTACCAATCTCTTTTCCAGCATCTTTACTGGTAAGCGTTATTTCTAAAAGGTTAGATATTAATACAGCGTCCTCAAAAAAACATTCAAAAAAATCTCCTAATCTATAAAGTAATAACCTATCTTTATTTTCCTCTTTTAGAGTTACATAATGCTTCATTACAGGAGTTAATTTCAGTTTTGAAACTGTTTTATAGCTATAAGATTCTTCATTAATACAAACATTTTTGTTATTTGTAATTAAATCAGTTTTGAATTTGTTTATTAAATTAGTTGAATTTTTTCTTTGCCTAGGTCTTTTTTGCGATTCTTTTTTTAAATCTTCACAAGATAAATCGTGTTGAATTTTTGTTATCTCTTTTGGCTCATTATTGTCATTACCAATCGCAAATAAATTCTTTTGAATTATCGTATCTTCTTGCATACTTTTTTAATTCCTAAATAGATATTAGGTAGATTTTTTTTTTTTGCATTTAAAGTGGCTAAAGTATGTAAATTTTCTCTAAAAATTATCATTTTCATGAGATTATAGTATTTATAATATCTTGAAACCTAAGACTGAACTATGCAGGCTGTTAACTTTTTCTTCGTAAATGCTCTATTATTTGCTTCATTAATTGCGGTAGTTGGAGTACCCGTTCTATATGTGACTCAACCTTCTACTGAGGAAGGACAGCGAGAAAGTAGGAGAAAAATTTATTCTATTGCTGCTGTTTGGGTTGTTTTGGTTTTTGTTACAGGGATAGTTTCTTCATTAGTTTGAACTTGATACCTTTTCGTGAGAGTCTATTAATATATCGAAGTAAAATTTAATGACTATTTTTGAAGGTTCTTTTACTAATGCGTCTACTTTAAAAGTTGGGATTGTAATAGCAAGATTTAATGATTTAATTACAAATAAAATCTTATCTGGTTGTCTTGATTGTTTAAAAAGACATGGGTTAGATACTTCTGAATTAAGCAACCAAGTAGATATAGTTTGGGTGCCTGGTTCATTTGAATTACCAATTGCAGCTAAAACCCTGATAAAAAAAAAGAGTTATGACGTTGTAATTGCTCTTGGGGCTGTCATCCGTGGTGAAACTTCTCACTATGATGTAGTTATTTCTGAGGCGAGCAAAGGAATTTCACAAGTTTCAAATGAAAATAATGTTCCAATTATTTTTGGAGTTTTAACTACTGATACTATGCAGCAGGCTTTAGAGAGAGCAGGGATTAAAAATAATCTTGGTTGGAATTATGCTTTACAAGCAATTGAGATGGGATCTTTAATCAAAAATTTAAATTAATTGAAAAAATTTAATTATTTTTATCATTGATCCATTCTGTGAGATAAAATAAAAAAGTAATGCGGATGTAGCTCAGTGGTAGAGCATCTCCTTGCCAAGGAGAATGTCGAGAGTTCGAATCTCTTCATCCGCTTTTAATGTTTGCATCTCTTAAGGTATTTTTAAAAATTTCGTAATGAAAAGAGTAATTTCTATTAAGGATTTAAAGGGATTGTTTACTAAACCTTATGGTACAGCCGCACCAACAAAACAAAAATGGGCTGAATTTTATAATGAGAATGTTATTTTTACAGACCCAACTCAGGAAACAGAGGGATTAGATTCTTATGTTAAAGCTCAAGAAAAGCTAGTTAAAAGATGTGATGATGTTTTTTTAGAAACTCATGCAATTTCCATAACTGGGGATTGTGGATTTGTTGAATGGACAATGGGTTTAAAAATTATGGGTAAAGAATTTATTTATCCTGGAACAACTCGTTTATTATTTGCAGAAAATGGATTAATCAAAGAGCACAGAGATTACTTTGATTTTTGCGGCCCAACTTTTGGACCAGTTCCCATTTTAGGTCCTTTTATAAGATGGCTTTATAGTAAATTTGTATCTTGATTTTTGTTTTTTTAAGAAACAGAGTGCTTTATATTTCACGAATCAATAAATTTTGAGAAGTAACTTCTTTAAAATCAAATTGAGAATAAAACAATTTTTTATTTGTTGTCATTAAATATAATTTTTTTGTATTTTTAATTTTTTTAGAAGATAAAAGATTTTTTACAATTAATGTGCCAAAACCTTTCCCTTGGTGATTTTGATCTATGACAATATCCCAAAGCACTCCGCGGTAAATTCCATCGGTTAAAGCTCTACCAAAACCAACTATTTCCTTACCAACCCAAAGACTTATTACGACATCACTGTTAGCAAGACATTTTTTTAGATCATTAATTGTTCTATTTTTTTCCCAGAAAGCATTAGTATTTAGTAATTTTTGTAGCTTAATTAATCCATTTGTTGGTTTAAGTTTAGGACCTAATCCAAACACTCTTAACCCTAAAGCCCCCTTGGCATGTTTGATTAGAGATATTTCTTTCATTTATTAAAAAGATTATTGAAAAGTGATGTCAGCTAGTTTATTTTTGTGACTTCAATTTAAATACCTTAATCGATCGTTTCTATAAAATAAAGAGATAATAGTTTTCTTCATTCTGTTGTAACGCACTAATTTATAATGTTTGTAATAAGATGAATTTTTTAAGGACTTTGACTTATGCTAAAACTTTTGTTTGGAGATCCGAATACACGAAAGTTAAAGCGCTATCAACCAATAGTTGAAGAGATAAATTTTTTAGAAGAAGAAATTTCTCAATTGACTGATGATGAGCTTAGAAAAGAAACTCAAAATCTCAAATCAAATATTTCAGCAGAATTAGATTTTAAAAAACAAAAAGAACTACTAGAAGAATTTCTTCCTAAAGCCTTTGCAATTGTAAGAGAAGCAAGTAAACGTGTTCTTGATATGCGACATTTTGATGTTCAGTTAATAGGCGGCATGGTTTTAAATGAGTGTCAAATTGCTGAGATGAAGACTGGAGAGGGAAAAACTCTTGTCGCAACATTACCTTGTTATTTAAATGCTCTTACGGGAAAAGGTGTTCACGTTGTTACTGTAAATGATTATTTAGCTAGACGGGATGCAGAGTGGATGGGACAAGTCCATCGTTTTTTAGGTTTATCCGTTGGTTTGATTCAGCAAGATATGAATCCAGTTGAGAGGAAGAAAAATTACGATTGTGATATAACTTATGCCACAAATTCAGAATTAGGATTTGATTATTTAAGAGATAATATGGCTACCGATATTAGTGAGGTAGTTCAAAGAAAATTTAATTACTGCGTAATCGATGAGGTTGATTCAATATTAATTGATGAAGCAAGGACGCCTTTAATCATTTCTGGTCAGGTAGAAAGACCACAAGAAAAATATCAAAAAGCTGCAGAATTATCACTGGCATTAGCCAAAGCAAAAGAATTAAGTAAAGATGGTATTGATCCAGAAGGGGATTATGAAGTTGATGAAAAACAGAGAAGTTGTATATTAACTGATCAGGGTTTTGCAAAATGTGAAGAGTATTTGGGAGTGAATGATTTATATAACCCTCAAGATCCTTGGGCTCATTATATAACTAACGCTTTAAAAGCCAAAGAATTATTTGTTAAAGATGTGAATTACATTATTAAGAATGATGAGGCTGTAATAGTGGACGAATTTACTGGTAGGGTAATGCCAGGAAGGCGTTGGAGCGATGGGCAACATCAGGCAATAGAAGCTAAAGAGAGTCTTAAAATTCAGCCTGAGACGCAAACATTAGCATCTATAACTTATCAAAATTTTTTCCTTTTATATCCTGGTTTAGCAGGAATGACGGGAACTGCAAAAACTGAAGAGGTTGAATTTGAAAAAACTTATAAACTAGAATCAACAGTTATACCGACAAATCAAATAAGAAAGAGACTAGATTGGTCTGACCAAGTGTTTAAGACAGAGATTGGTAAATGGAAAGCCGTTGCAAAAGAAACTGCACAAATTCATAGGGATGGTAGACCTGTTTTAGTTGGTACCACAAGTGTTGAAAAAAGTGAATTATTAAGTTCACTTTTATCTGACGAAAAAATCCCTCATAATTTGTTAAATGCTAAGCCAGAAAACGTGGAACGTGAGGCAGAAATTGTTGCTCAGGCAGGTAGAGCAGGTGCGGTTACTATCGCTACTAATATGGCTGGAAGGGGAACAGATATAATTCTTGGCGGTAATAGTGACTACATGGCAAGGCTTAAATTAAAAGAAATTTTAATTCCTTTGTTAGTTAAGCCTGATAATGAGCATAAGCCACCAATACCTAAACAAAGAAATTCAAAAGCTAAGGGTGGTTTTTCTACAAAAGCTGGTTCAAATTTGAAAAAGAACATTTCAAATTCTTCAACCAGTCTTTTCCCATGCAAACTAGATGAAGCAATTGAAAAGAAACTCTCTCTTTTATCTGATGAACTTGTTAAAAATTGGGGAGACAGACAACTTTCTGTTTTGGAGCTTGATGACAAGATAGCTACAGCTGCAGAAAAAGCGCCAACCAAAGATTACTTGATAAAGCTTTTGAGAGAATCTTTGTCTGATGTCAAAAGAGAATATGAAAAAGTTTTGATTCATGAAGAAGAAAAAGTAAGAAAGGCTGGTGGTTTACATGTTATTGGTACTGAGAGACATGAATCAAGAAGAGTGGATAATCAACTTAGAGGAAGAGCTGGAAGACAAGGTGATCTTGGGAGTACAAGATTCTTTTTATCTTTAGAAGATAATTTATTAAGGATTTTTGGAGGTGATAGAGTTGCAAATCTAATGAATGCTTTTAGGGTTGATGAAGATATGCCTATTGAGTCAGGAATGCTTACTAGGTCTCTAGAAAGTGCTCAAAAGAAAGTTGAGACCTACTATTTTGATATTAGAAAACAAGTGTTTGAATACGACGAGGTTATGAACAATCAAAGAAAAGCAGTTTATGGCGAAAGATTAAGAGTATTGAAAGGTATTGATTTAAAAAGACAAGTAATAGGATATGGAGAAAGGACAATGATTGAAATTGTAGATGCTTATATTAATCCTGATCTGCCTCCTGAAGAGTGGAATATTGATCAATTAATTTCTAAAGTCAAAGAATTTATATATTTATTAGATGATCTTAAATCTGATGATATTAACTTACTGTCAATAGAAGAATTAAAAAACTATCTTCAAGAGCAGTTGCGAATCGCTTATGACTTAAAGGAATCACAAATAGAAAAAATTCGTCCAGGATTAATGAGAGAAGCTGAAAGATTTTTCATTTTGCAGCAAATCGACAATTTATGGCGAGAACATCTTCAATCCATGGATTCCTTGAGGGAATCAGTCGGATTGAGAGGTTATGGTCAAAAGGATCCATTAATCGAATATAAAAACGAAGGATATGACATGTTTCTTGAAATGATGACTAATATGAGACGAAATGTTATTTATTCAATGTTTATGTTTCAACCTAAAACAGACGATAATGAAAAAAATTAAATCAACATTTAATCATCCCCAAGAAATTCAAAAATTTCTTTATCTTTAAGATTCTGAGAATCACCGAGTTTAGAAATATCAATAGATTCAGAGCTGGCTATACATTGTAGTGTTTTTTGTAATTTAAGAATTTCATTTTCAAGAGAGTCTATCCTATCCATTAAATTTTTTATCACATTAGCTTCTGCATCTGGTAAGGCAGAGTGAGCTAACGGATTTACTTTGACACCACTTTGATGCACTACCCTGCCAGGTACTCCGACCACAGTACTGTTCCCCTCTACATTTCGAACAACTACCGAGCCAGCACCAATACGGGTATTAGATCCTACCGTGATGGATCCAAGAACTTTTGCGCCCGCTCCGACTACAACATTTTCCATTAAAGTGGGGTGTCTTTTGCCATGACTTTTACCAGTACCTCCTAATGTCACCCCCTGATAAAGCAAACAGTTATTCCCAATTTCAGCAGTTTCACCAATTACAACGCCCATTCCATGGTCTATGAAAACCCTTTTACCAATTTTTGCCCCAGGATGAATTTCAATACCTGTTGCTAGCCTATTAAGATGACTGAGTAACCGAGGAATCAAAGGAATCTTTAATTGCCATAATTTAT
>QCEG01000017.1 GCA_003278535.1 Prochlorococcus sp. AG-355-N18 | reverse complement strand
ATTGTCTGCTCTTCACTTGGTTGATTATTTCCATCACGCGCTGTCACCTTCACTTCATAGGTGTTATTTGATCCTGTATCTACAGGTGTCTCATAATCTGGAGTGAATGAGAAGCTTAATTCGCCGCTGGAACTGATATCAAATGCTGCCGCATCCGCTCCGCCTGTTATTGACCAGGTCGACGCTTCGTTTGCTGTTAACGTCGCAATAGCTGTAGTGCCTTCCACTACCGAGTAGCTGGTTGCACTTGTGATGTCAGGTGCTGTTGTATCTGATAACGGTCTAATTGTCTTAGAACTATCAAAAATACCCTCGATAAATTTCGAGGTATTATAAGAATTATTTCCTAGGGAGATTATCTGTAATTGTGAATCATTAAAACCATTACTAGAGCTGTCGTAATCAATATTGATAGTTGAAGTATCTTGTATGGAAATAGTATCTTTGTCAAAATCTAAAATTCCACTCGAATTTAAGGTTATTGAACTATCTGGAAGGAAATTGCTTTCTCTTAACACTGATCCACCTACAAGAGTTACGGTGATAATGGATCCCAATGTCATTGTTCCTGTCTGAGTTGTATAGATTCCACTGGCCACATCGGCTAAACTTCCTGTCAAATTAAATGTTCCATTTAAAATAATTTCTATTTCTACTGATTCAAAACCATCAGGACTATTTATGGAGGTTCCTCTATAAAAAACACTATTAGCAGTTATGTTTAGAGATGTTGAAGTGAATCCAGACATGTCAAGAGATCCACTAATAGTTTTGAAGTTGAACTCTAAAGCGGACAACTGGTTTATGTAAGGCTCTAAATCAGTTCCAGCTAAACTTCCGAAATTGTTAGATAACTGACTTACCAGATAATTGATTAATACATTCTTATCAAATAAACCTATCCCTGTATCTACATCGGTAAGATCTGTTGTTCTTTCAAAAACATATGAGTCTATAATATTGAAATCTGAACTCATTGTGGGATGAGAAGTACAAAAGTATGTTATTTCTTCTGTAGTTCTGTCAAAATCTTGAAGAAAAGAAAGTGTAAAAGATTGATTTCCAATAATTCCAGAGGTTGGAGATCCATCCCCTGTAATTAGAATTTTTGAAGTACTACTATTTCCATATCCTTGGTTCCCTAAAAAGAAAGGATGTAACGATTCGCCATTAAGTCTCTTAAAAATATATTCTTTACTAGTATTTAGTTTTAAGTTGGATATTAAATTTGAACCTGAGGGATCAGAATAAAAATTAAAATATGGAGATGAAAATCCTAAAGATTGAACGTAAATGTAAATTGGACTAGATTCTTTTCGTTCGTAATCGAAACTTGAACTGAGATTTCCATTCCAGTTTTTGACTGCTTTTGGATCAACTATTTGATTAATATTGAAATCATTTCCATAATTATCAAATAAATATGGTTTACCTCTTGAAATTACCTCTTCGCTACAAAAGACTTTAGCACCAGTTAATTCAGAGAATAAGTTAACTAAATTTTTATTTTTCCCAATTTCACAAGACCATAAAAATAAATTCTTAATTTTCCAAGAACTAAGAACATCAGAATTTTCAATTAGTGTCTTCTCATCAATAATTTCCCCTGCGAAATAAATACCATTTGGAGTTCCGTGAGCAATAATGTGTAAATCTTTAACGTATTCAGATCCATCATTTCTTTGTAATTGCAGGGAAATATTTTTTATTGGTGAAGCTGAAATTCCATGGCTTACAAAGTCAGGATTAAGGTTTGATGTTAGTAATTTTTGGTCTTGTAATAAAAAATCGTAGATTATTAAAGTTTTTTCAAAATTTGTAACGTTCACATTAAGATATTCCGACTCGTATCGTTCATCTAAAAAATCATCTGAAGACTTAATGCCTGAACTTGATTTATTTAGATCTTGAGAAATAAATTTAAATTCCTGCATTAATTGTGATAGCTTAATTCGATATTAGCTTAATCATAATAATAATAGATAATTTGTTTAAATGTCACTACTTAAATTTGCAAAAATATACATGTTTAAGTATTTGAAAATTTCAATTTCTTTATTTTTTATTTTATATACCTCAAAAGGATACCTACAATCCAAAGAAAAAAACTCCTTTTCACGATTTTTGGGGAGCAACCATAAAACTTTATTTGAAGAAAATTTAACTTCCGAACTACATATAATTACCAAAGAAAAATCACCTTTACTTATTCAAAATACAAGACCGATTAAACAACAATTTAATAACGAAGTTTTCATAACAATTGAAGGGGTTAATGGAGATTTGTTTTACGCTAAAGAGGTTGAAGAAAACTCCAATTTATGGCAAATTGATTGGATTAATCAGCCTGATTTCAACGAACCTAAGGGTGGTATAAATAAAAACTCTAATACTTATAAAGCAACTATCAATATTAAAAATTCTATAGGTGTTACTGAAAAAATAAATTTATTTATTGATGTTGTGGATATATTTAATATGGATGATATTGCTAAAAACTCAGAATCTGATTCAACAGATATGAGATCAATTACTGGTGAAAATAAACTTTTAAATTATGAAAAGAAATTCGAGGGAATTTCAAAACCTATTGACACTCCATTAAGAAAAGATGATGAACCAATTTTTTACGAAAGTAAAAATAGATTTTTAAAGCATGAGACTCCTCTAATTACAAAATTGGAAATTGTAACTAAAGAACATTCTCCCCTGTTAATTCAAAATAAATTACCTGTAAGACAAGAATTCAACAATAAAGTTTCAATCTCAATAGAAGGTGAAGATGGAGATTTATTCCACGCCAATGAGTTAGAAGAAAACTCTAACTTATGGCATATTGATTGGATTAGTCATCCTGATTTCGAAAAGCCTTTGGGAGGAATTAATGATAATTCAAACAATTACAAAGCTTCAATCAATATCAAAGATGTATCTGGAGATATTGAAACTATTAAATTATTTGTTGATGTTGTTGATATTAATGAAAATCTCGAAAGAGCCTTAAAAAAATCTGACAATAAAATTAATGGCAAGATAGTAAACACTTACTCTGAAATTCAAAGAAAAAAGAACAAATTATTCTCCTTAAATGAGCTTACATTAGGTCTTGCAGAAAAAGGGGGCTACCTAGGAATTGCAAAGGATATTGGGAAGAAAAATCAATTTGAATTAGGATACAATTACTTAAATTTAGATATAAGCAGATTTTTCAATACTAATAGCGAAGTTAAAATTAAAAATTCATCTTTTAAATTTGCTTTGAGAAGATTTTTAACAAAAAAATCAACTAAACAAGGATTCTATTTAGAAGGAAGTGGGGATTTATCTAAGTTAGATATTTATAGTAAATATTCATTGACAAATGAGGGGGCTGATTTCGGTACATTAGATGTTACCTGTTCATTTTGTGGTTATCTTCATGTGAATTTAGAGGATAGGTATAATCTGATACCATCCATTTTATTAGGTTATAGAAAATATATCACCAAAAGATTAAGCTTGGATTTTAAAACTGGAGTCCAATATTTAAATATTCCAAAAATTACTTGGAAAGCTATTAATGAAGATGGAAGCTCTTATTATCCACCATTTATATACACAAGGATAGAAAAAGAAGCAAACGATGAAGTAGAAATTTTGAATAATAAAATAGATGGAATTCCTAAGGTTCTTCCTACTTTTGGTATTAATTTAATTTACAGATTTTAAATTATTTTTCTTCTTCTGTTATTGGTTCGACATTTTGAAGTCTAGATTTAAGGTCATTAACTAAAGAAGTTCTCCCAGTTACTAAAACTCTTAATGTGTCTTCGTAAAACTTAATTTGAGCATCTGAAACTCTTAAACCTGTTAAAATTTTTTTAGTTTCATCTTCAAGGGAATTTATATCATATTTTTTGTCGTCAAAACTTAAAATTGCTTGTTTTTCTTTAGTTTCTTCTGGCATGATTTAATATATTTTTACTAAGACTATCACAATCAAAATAGTATATATTATTTCACCCTATAAAAAGTTAGCGATCTCAGATCAATTTTAATTTTAAATAAATGATTTTTTTCACTTTATGAGCATAAATTTATATAAATATCGATTTTTTAATTGGTATAGAAAGGCTAAGAGGTATAACTTTACTGAAGAAAGATATTTTAAATTTCGTAGTAATAAAATTTAACCATTAAATTAAATAGCATCCAAAATTGTATTATAAAATTTATATTAATTTTTTAAAAATTGTTTTTTATATTTTAAACACACGTTAAAAATATAAAAGGATCAATCCCATTCAATGAAAAAAGAATGTAAAAAATATGAAGTTTTTAATCAATGTTTAGGGACCATTTAGATTCATTTTCTGAATATTTAATAGAAAAATCATCATTATGTAATACATATTTAGTACCAGGGAAAAATCTTGATAAGGTTTTAGATTGGTATGGGAAAGAAAGACTTAAAGCGTTTAAAGGTATCTCAAAATTCTCACCATCTTTTACAGATTTAGATAATAGAGATGAATATTATGAACACATGATTTTGTGGGATCCAATTAAACTTAAATTAATAGGAGGACAAAGATTTAAATTTAACATCAATAATTACGAAGGCAAAAACTCCTACTTGGAACATTACCATTTAGGTCTTTATATCCACTTAAAAAAGAAAAACCTTCCTTTTGCAGAAATTGGAAGAACATTTATTATGCCTGATTATCAAAGCAAAAAAGATTTATGGTTTAGACAACTAATAAGAGGATTTGTAAGAATTCCAGAATCTAAAGGAATAAACTTAGCATTAGGGCTAATATCGTTCAATCATTTGAATTTAAAAAAAAATACAACTAAATTATTCATTAATTGTCTTGAAAATTCCTTCTTTAGGGGTTTTTTGGATATTCCTTACAATGACTTATTGTTTACGAAAGAATTAGATAATGATCGGAAAAAATTGAAATGGGATAAGTTTCACCTTGGTGATTTAGAAAAAAGGTTAATTGAATTAGATAGTTGTTTTAAACTCCCAGAAGTACTAAAGCCTTACAGAGCATTTTGCTCTGTTGAGTTTGAAGGTTACTCTTTGGCTGAAGATTATAATAAAATTTGCCAACTTCTTTTTTCAGGTCAATCAAAAAATATAGGTAAAAGACAAAGAATAAGGTTAAAACCCTACGAAGGCATGAAGACTTGGGAGACGAATTAAGTATAATTAGGTTCAAAAAATATTTTCTGAGAATTTTTTTAATTTTTCCAATTACAAATTTTCATAGAAGATATAAAAATAATTAATATTTTTTTAAAATTTTATGTTTAAATTTAATTTATTAAAAAAATAAGTTTAAAGATAATTCAAGAAACAAAAAACATTATTATTTTATAAATTATGTTTTAAATGATTAAAAACATTTTCAAAAAATTCAAAAATAATTTTTCTAACAAATTCAACCTGAATAACGAAAATTATTCAAAAACCCATAAATTAGAAAAAGAAAAATCAAAAACTAAATTTAAAATTCTTGAAATTGATGGCAATCATTATGATGTAAATTCATTAGACAAAGAATCCAAAATTATTGTAGAGCTTTATGAAATAAGCAAATTGAAAATTGAATTTTTTGAGAATCTTATAAAACAATTGAAAGTCGATAAGAAGTTTAAAATAATAGAACTTAAATCAAAATTAGATAAAGAAAATTCACTAACCTAGGTATTCGATTCACATGAAATTTAATTATTAAATATTCAAAACCTCTCAAATAGCCATTCATATTTAATTTAATAATTAGAAACGAGGATTTTTGAAAAAATATAGAAAATTATTAAAAGACAATTTATTATTAATCTTAAATTTTAAGGTCTTAGTAGCTCTAGCATAATTAAGATGTAGTTGTAGGGATTTGGATAAATATCAAAGATCTTTAGATATGTCAGATCTTTTTAAATTTGGGGCCATAGCTCAGCTGGTAGAGCACCTGCATGGCATGAAGTAACTATAAACATTAATATTCATTGATATAACTGAAGTTTTGAATCTAATATTACAAAGTGTGGCGCAGAACTTAGCGCACTTTTGATTAATCAAATGTTAATAACAAATCTTATTAGTAGGACTCATTTTAGGAAGTTTCTTTAATTATATTTTGCAAGAAAAAAGAGTAGCAAATAATTTCCTTTTTGTTAACGAAACCTTATGATATCAATAATTTTCCTATGTTTAAATACTATAAATAGGATATATAATTTAGTTATGTCAAAAAGAGCAACTAAACAAGAAACTGAATTAAGAGTTGCTCATGCCGCTGAATTAGTTGCTGAAGGACAAGCTTATTCATCTATTACTTCCCTTGTTGCCGCAAAATATGGAATCTCAAGAAGAAGAGCCAGGCAGATTACTTCTAATGCTTATCTTTTGCTGAAAGATGATATTGAGGAAGGGGAGTTAAATCGCCCTGAAATGACAGCAAAATTAGTATGCACTCTAGAAACTGCAATGCATAGAGCAATGCAAGAAAAACAATATTCTGCAGTTGCAAGTAATGCAAAAGTTCTTATGAAATTAATCGGTCTAGATGCCAAAATAAAAAGTTAGAGCGAGTGCTTTGGGAGCACTAGGTCGCAGGTTCGAATCCTGTCGCCCCGACCATTTCAAAACCAAGTCATACTTGCGAGTTACCCAGACTCGCTTTTTTATTGCTTTTACTTGTTGGCTCATAGCGGCCAACAAATCGCCAACAAATTATTTTTACTTCCGAGTTTGACTGACCTATCTAAACCTATTCTTACAAAAGGGCTTGCAAAAGCCTAGAAGGTTATTACACTATTAGTAATTATTCGATTCTGGACTTTAGGTTAGATAAGATCGCCTACTTCGATAGAGTCGCCAAGCCCTCTCTAGCTTGGACTACCCTGAAGAAATGTAAGGGGAGCATGGGATAACTAAAACCAAGAAATTGGTTTGAAATTGTCTCCCCTATTTAAAATATGAGTAAGAAATCTGATAAGTATCTAAAGGTTAATGGTCATGTTGTACGCCTTCCAAAAAAGGCATATACAGCAACTATTGATGCTACTGCAAAGCACAATAGAGAAAGAACCCAAGAACTAGCAGATGCTTATTTAGATGCCAGAGAGAAAGGCTTGATTGAGGAAAAGCATGAAGCAAACATTCCTCGTCACTTACGAAATATAGAGAAATAGATTTAACCACCCAATTAAACAATGGTTAAAAAGTATGTGACCCAAAGGGAAGCTGCTGATTGGTTAGGTCGTTCTGAAAGAACCCTATACAAAATGAGAATAAGTGGGTTACTAATTCAAGGTACTTGTTGGATTAGAAAGATTCCCCAGAATCCTAATTCTCATATTCTTTATAACTTGCCAGCTTGTGAGGAAGTCTTGAATGGATTAGCTCAAGCCTACTCAATGGAGCAAGCTGACTCTACTAAAAAAGTTGAGGTTGCTACTGCATGAAAAAACCCGCCTTTTCGGGGCGGGCTAGTTCAGTTACTTCTAAAACTATTCTAGCTAATTCTCTACACAATCAAGCATTTAATTACGCTTCTTTTTGTTTAGAGTTGCTCCATAAAAATTGTGAAGATACAGAGTTAAGAGCCATTGGTTATAAAGGTAGTAAATTATCAGCCAGAGAGTTTAAATTCCCAGAATGTGAACCCTATGCTGCTGGTAATTATATAAATGCAGACCCAATTAGAAAAGCTCATTTAGAAGGTAGAGGAATTTACTTTGTCGTTAATGATGGTGGTACTAAAGACATAGAAATTACTTTATGTCGTGCTTTCTTTTTTGAATGGGATGATATCCCAAAAGAAGAACAACTCTATAAATATAAGGAGTTAAATCTTCCAGAACCTACCTTCCAAGTTGAGACAAAAAATAGTATCCATAATTATTTGGTACTTAAAAAGCCTGTATCACAACTAATCTGGAAGCCTATTCAGAAACGTCTAGTTGATTACACCAAGTCAGACCCAAGTATTAAAAACCCTTCTAGGGTTATGCGTTTACCTGGGTTTTATTACGTCAATAAACAAGGCGAACTGACAGAACGAATCAAATTAATTAACATCACTCAAAAAGAATATTCTGTAAAGGATATAGAGGATTGTTTACCAGAACCAGAAAAGCCTGAACCTGTAGAACTAAAACGCACTAAACCAAAACTGGTTAAGAGTGATTGGGAAATTAAGGAGATACATGACGCTCTAGATCATATTCCTGCAAGGGTTACTGGCAATAACACTTATGAAGAATATAGAAATATGGCTTGGGGTTTAACTGACCTATTAATTCAAATGGGTTATCCAGAATCCTATGCAATACAACTACTAGAAGCTCATAGCCCAAGTGGGGAAGTTAGTGGATGGAATATACCTCAAGTAGTCAGGTCAAGAAGGGGAGATGTAAAAGCTGGTTCATTTATCCGTATCGCTCAAAAACATGGTTGGAGACCCAAAGCAAAATGAAAAACAAAGGACTAGAAGCATTTATTAAAAAGTTCGATGGCCAAATCGTTTCAGATGAACCAACAGTTAAAACAACAAAAAGTTTTATTGAGAAGGTAGATGCAGAGGTTATAGATAAACCCCAGCCCAAGCAAAAAGACTCTATTGCTACTGTTGCAAAGTCAATGAAACAGCAGTTAGAGGAAGGCTTAAAGGAAATAGATAAACTTGACCCAATAGAAAGAAGTTGTGGTTTGATAGCTCTTAGAAGTCAAATGAAACTAGGAGCTACTGCTTTTGAAAAGTTGGTTGAGAACTTGGTAAGGATGACAGAAAAGAAACCTCCTTCCACATTTAAAGAACTAATTAAAAGTAAGCGAAGAATTAAACCTATAATCCGTGATCTATTGGGAATTGGTCTTACTGTCTTTGCTGCTGAAGGTTATACAGGTAAAACTACTTTTGGTTATGAAATCATTGAAGCTGTATGTAATGGCACTAAGTTGTTTGGTCAGTTTGAAGTAGAACAAGCCAATACATTAATAATCCAACTAGATGAAAGTGACGCTGACTTTGAATATAAACAACATGAAATGGGTCTTCAGTACAACGATAAAAACTGGGCTATATGGTGGAGCTTCACACCATTAGAGTTCCCAGAACTAGAAAAGTATGTAATAGAGAACAATGTAAAAGTAATAATGATGGATAGTCTCATAAGCATTGCAGGGAAGGAGATAAGCCCTAAAGATGCTGAGTTTGGAATCCTTATATATAGACTTAACCAACTGGCAGGGAGGCATGGAATAGCCATTATATGTATCCACCATTTGAACAAGAAACCCAATAGGAAAGAAGTTTATAAGGAGGATATCTTTGGTACTGCATTTATATTTAATGGGGCTGCTAACTGTTGGGGCTTTTGGATTGAACAAGCATCAGGAGAGATGTTGGCCAACTTGAAAATACTTAAATCTAGAACTGGTACTGTTGATATTAATGAGCAATATAGATTTACTAAATGCCCTGATACTAGACGGCATATATACCAAGATAGAGCTAATGGTACGGCTACATTAGATGAATTAAACAGTAATAAAGATAGAGTACTTAACTTGTTAAAGGATTCTCCATTTACTTTATTTACAGCACCAGAAGTTAATCGAATATTAAGCCTGGGCAATGAAAACTACGCTAGAAATATTCTTAAAGGACTTTATGATGACAGAGTTGGGATTGATCGAGTAGAAGACAAGAAAACAGTTGGTCGACCTAAATTCTCCTATAGATATGTAATTAAACAGTCTTAAATAGTCTTGGACTGATACTGGACATAAAACACGAATTAAACACTAATAAAACACACTTTTCAAAAAAGAAATGAGACTCCAAAACCCTTGAAAGTAGGTTAAATAGTCTCAAAAAGGGCTAAGTAGTACTGTCTGGGACACAATTATTTATATAGTAGGTTTTATGTGTTTTATTAATATATAAATGTAGTTATATATATGTATTAGAAGGAATATTAGATGTGTTTTATTAATGTTTTATTAGTGTTAAAAACCAACTAATTAAACACAAAACACCTTATGCAATTTAATGTTTGTAATTTCCATGATATCTGGGGTCTTTTTTTGAAGGTTTATCTTTCAGGCACATATCGTAGAGCAATCTATAGGCTCCAACCGCTGCTCCATACTGACCATTTTGTTCAGCCAAGAAACCAACCCTCTGAACTCTATTCAACATCCAACCCATAATCTCCTGAGATTGAGTTGTTTCCCATGCCTTTATTAGTTCTTTATCTGCCCAACTAATATCCGATATAGCACTCCTTCTGCTGAGATCGTAGTTGGAGACTAGGAAGTCTATTAGATCACCCCTGCTCCTACCATTTTTCATCTCTTGGAGACAGGCCATACGCCTTCTTTTACGTTCTGCTCTACTTACTATCGCCATAGTTAACCTCCATTAAATCTTCTGCTGGCCATAAATAGTTCTGCATAATATCTCTACAAGTCCAGACCCAAGAAGTAGCAAAAAGAGAAATGGTTAAAGGGGAAGCAGTATAGGTGTAATCATTTTCTGCGATAACCAATAAACATTCTGATAAAGCTTGAACCTCTAAAGAAATAGTTGGTTTATCTGTGTACATTAAGCACCTACTAAGCTTTCTATAAATTCAGCTTTGTTTTCCATCTTTTTAAGTTCTTCGTGTAAGTAAGTATTTGCAATTTCTCGTTTTCTGTTTTCGATAGAAATTTTAAGTTGGTCTAAATGATCTTGGAATCTTTTTTTATATTTTTGTTCTTTAGCTAATTCTGTAAGATCATCTTCACACCACTCAGGGAAACCAGAGGGAAATCCACTTGAGTTATCACCCTTTTTGAGGTCTGCATCTCTCATTTGAATAAGTTTGTTATAAATCCTTCTGTAGTCAGCTGGCTCTAGAAACAACCAACCGTAATAAGGATGCTGTCGTGCAAAACGCATCTAAAACCTCCTTTGATCTACGCTATGAGTTTGATTCCATATAGTTCTTTTTTCTCTGGCCATTCTTTGTTCTAAGTTTTTCTGTCTTAATGCTTCAGTCTTTTCTTTAAAGGCGGTTAAGTAGGCTTCACGTTCTTCTTCAGCTTTTGCCTTTTCTTTCCAATAATTCAGGTCTAATCCTAAGAAAGCTGCTAAGCCTTTATCTCCTTTAACTATTAATGATTGGGCTGTCATACCAAGTTGGTCGCCTTTATAGTTTTCTCCATATTTTCTTTTAGGAAGATAACTTTTAGACATCCCAGGCACTTTCAAAATACGGTCTTCTAACTGCTTGGCTTTTGTTTCGTTTTGTTCATAATCGAAGTGGGTTTTATCAATTAATTCATTTAAATCCATAATCAAGAAACCTCCTTTAATAATCTTCTAGCTTGTGGGTTGGTTAAAGTATTAAAAGTTTGCCTTACTTTGCAGGCTTTGACTTGATAAACCTCGTTAAATAATTTACATTTAATTTGTTTATTTAAAGTCACTAAATAATATTTAATTATTGAAATTATACTATAAAAAATATATTTAAGCTATTATAAAAGTGTGTCATTTCAATGTAGCCATTGGATTTTCACGGTGTGGTCTTCAAGGGGGTTTTGGTGCAGCTTTGCCCCTTTTTTCTATAGATTATGAACTATTATCCAGCCGCCAAAATAATTAACGATACTGATACTCATACGGGTAGATTTGGTTGTATTAAACCACTACAAGATTCAGTAATAAATACTATTGAAGGGGCAAATATTACAGGAGATACTACTTCAATTCAGTTTAAAAAAAATAGCGTCATAGAAGGTGTTATTACTTCTATCACTCTGACAAGTGGAACTGTTATTGCTTATCGACTTTAAATCTAAATTAATTAAGCGGTGCGAGTAGTAAGCGTTTCATTTATCTAGCCTTTACGCAAACGTAAGTTAGTAATGCAGAGGGATCTGGTTTACCTACTTGATCCCATGATTTTTTATCAATAAACTTTTGACCAGCAGCTTCACAAGTTTCTAATGTTTTCATTGGTACAACATAAGAATTATTTTTAGTTCTTCCTAAAAGATAGACGTTAGCAACTTCGGCATTAACAGCAGTAGGTAAAGTTATCGCAGCTAGTAGTGGGAGTAGTAAGCGTTTCATAAATCTAATCTATTTTGAACACTTAATTTCTTTAACAAAACTTTCCTGATAATCTTTCAATGCTTCGATATGATCACTATTTCTATAACGACCTTCATATCTGTAATTTAATTCATCAACAGCTACTAAAATATCTAAAAGGTAATTATCACATATATATGAAAAAGTTCTTTTTGCTATTCCATCGGGATAAGTTACTCTTACATATTGAGAACCATCACTTGTTACACCTAGGTAGCGCCTTCCGTTGTTAGTAAATGTTAAGGCTTCCCCATAAATAACATCTCCTGGTTCACCTAAAAATACACATTCGCATCTATTTCTGAAAGTTTTATTAGGCGTATATGCATAACTGTTTAAGTTATAGTATGGTCTGTTTTTTTTATAATTACTGTAATCCTTAAATAGATATCTAAGATTGTTTGGTAACTCTTTATTATCCCAAATTCTTACATTCTGCTGAGTTACTTCAAAATATTTCTCATCAGAAAATTCCCTAATTTTGCCGTAAGCATTCGCTGCCTCTCTTTTTTCTCTTTCGTATGTTTTTTGATAATTACTTATTAAAACTAGGCAAACAAGACCAGCTATTGGCAACAAAAAGAAAATTTTCACTTGCTTTCTAAATTCCACTTAAAAATCTTTCAAAAAAAAAAGGAGCTAATTGCCCCTTATTTTAGATCGACTGTCAATCAAGTAAATATTACATGAAATCGTTCAAAATATAATTCCAATCAACTACACCACCTTGAGCTTTGGTTTCCATATCCATCCTTCTAAGTTCTTTCCTGTACTTCTGTCGGATTGGAATATAGTTCTTATCCAAGCTCTCATCAGGATATCTTAAATAGTCCAAAATGTTTCTTTTAGTCCATAAGTTTTTCATGCTGTTAACCTCTCTCTAGCTCTTTTAAATGCGTTTGTAGTACTTGCTTTTGAAGCATAAGGATAAGCTCTGTGGTGGGCTTCTAAGGTATGCCCCATGCTCATAGAAACAGAACCAGAATCAATCCCTAAAACATGGGCTCTTAGTGAATAAGAGTGTCTAAAACTGTAAGCAACAATATTCATTCCCTGAGTTTCTTTCATCATCTTTTTAAGGCTTTTCCAACTTTCTTTTCTTTGAAGATATGTATTGCAGGCTTCTCCATCTACTCGATCTGGTAAAGGTAAAGTATTGGTTTTAAACCTATTAATTAAATTCCATTCTTGTTCTTTTCCTTCATCATCTATTAGTGGTAAGGGTTCAACTCTTCTAGGTTCAGTAATACCACCGCCACTCTTTTTCCTGTATTCACACCACCAATAAAAATCCTTAGTTACTGGGTCTTTCTTTACTTTTAAATAACCAACTTCAATAGGTCTTAAACCTAGTTCAGCCATTAATCTAAATGCGTTTAACCATTTCTCAGCAGCTTCCGCATCTCTCTGGAAAGAACTATTAATTGGCAAAGTTTCTAAGAAATTTATGATTTGTTGATCATCTTCAAAATGATCTCCTTCTCTATTGATTTTCTCTTGTGGTTTAGCTTCTCCAATATGAGGTTTTAAGTCGGTTGGTGGATTCCATATATCTGCAATACCTTCTCTAGTAACTGCATGGATAAGGAATTGTTTTACTGCTCTAGCTCTCATTTGTCTGGTTCTACTACCAGCCGCCCAATCTTTTACACACATATCAATTAGATCAGCAGGGTTCATAGGTGGAGTTTTACTACCCATTAATTCAACTGCCATTTCACAAGCTGGTTTGTATTGCTTATTGAAGGTGGCTTCTGTTGTTGCCTTACCAAAATTCAATTTTTGATATTTGAAAGTATCCAATATATTTTTCCAATCTTTTCCCTTCTTAGGTGCTTTCCCCTGGGCTAATTCAGCAGCAGCTTTAAGACTATGACCTTCAGCAATAAATCTATAGATATTTCTAACTCTGGTGTAAGCATCACCACTCTCTTTCTCTGTCCAATCAAAAGGAAGTATTACTGACTGACATTTCTTATCCTTACCTCTAAGTCTTAGTTCAACCTTTTCTCTCTTTGATTTATTAACTGTTAATCCTCTTTCAGGTGCTAAATCTTTAACCAATTCTCTTAGAGTTAGTTCCCAGTTTTGTTTCGTTATTGTCATAAAGAGCCAACAAATCGCCAACAAATATATCCTAGTTTGTCATGTCAAATTAAGCAATACCCCGCATTTATTTAGTCATGGTCTGTAGACACAGTGCTCAACTAGGGTTGTTAAGTGCTTTGGGAGCACTAGGTCGCAGGTTCGAATCCTGTCGCCCCGATCAGTCATACCAATGAGTTAGAAATAATATAGCTTGTCTCATATTGCGAAAGGGGCGCTAGAGGGGGCGCTAGTAAACAGTTCATGCGATCGTCACTTACTTATCTAGTGCCTTTACGGGAGGATATTAACTCGCAGATAATCAGTCCCACTTTTTCTGAACTTATCGCATATGGCAGTTTGTCTTACCATTCCTCCGAATGAGTTTGTTGCTCCAAAATCTATTCTTGCTGATCCATATTCTTTATTTGCTCCTGATGTTTCAAGAACTGTTGCACTATAAAATTTGTAGGAACTAGGATTTTTTAATTGTTCTTTTATTTGATCTTTACACCAAATTTTTGCATAAATATCATCAAATTCTTGAGGTTTTGAAGAATTACCATTGGAGAATATAGCTACACAACCTCCAATAATTCCAACTAAAAAGGCACCAGCTACGAGATAACCTGCCATTTCCTTTTGTTTGTAACTACTTGGCATAAAAAATTAGTCTATATATATAGAATAATTTACTCAGCTTCTATATCAATAATTCGTTTACCTTCTAACGCATTAATTCTTTCTTCTTGGAACTCAATAGCTTCTTTAATATCAACTTCAGATACACTACTTCTATTTTCCGAAAGAATAGTTCTTGCAGCTTCAATTCTTGTATAAGCTCTATTGCGTGGATCTCTCATAATATCCCGTAATGTCTTTACCGCTTCGGGTGCAGTATCAATCAATAAGTTATCTCTTTCCTCTAATTTTGTATTTCTAATATCCTTTTGGTACGTCTTACAGTCTGGGTGCTGTTTTACATACTCCCGAAGTCTTTTGTAATTTGTGTTGGCTCGTTCTGCTGATTCTTTCCAGTTAAAACCCTGCCCCCGATACTTCAACGCAAGAATAATATCTTCGGGAAGTGGAACTTCTGTTAAATGTGGTCTACCAGCTTTATTTCTTTTCTTATCTTCAATCAACAACCTTATGCACCTAACCCGATATCGTCAGATAAACCCCTTCTAATGTTTTCAGGGATTTCATTTTTTATTGAAGATAAACTCATGCTGTAAATCCTTCATCTGCAAAAATTTTACCCTCAAAATAGTAACGTCTATCCCCATCACCTTGTACAAACAAAATGTCATAGTAAACAATATCTGGGAAAGTAGCTGTTTGTGTATCAGTTAGATGCCATAAAAAAATTCCATTTGCTGCATCTAATTTTGTAATTTCTACATCTGCATATTTATTAATTCTTTCCTTATCCCACACCTGCGATAGTACTGTTACTTGATCTAAATCAACGATATTTTTTTGCAAATCTCTAGCTTCCAGAATTTTCTTAAAATCTGCACGTTTTTGTATTTTTAAATCTATTTTTATTGGAGTATTGAATTTCATTTAATAAATAGGTTCTCCTGTAATTCCCCAAGTAGCTCTAGCTCTTACTGCTTCAGGTGAGTTGTAATCTATATTTTTTTTAGGAGTAAATCCTTTTGGTTTATTTCTATTAGCTTCATCTCTAGCATCATTTCTAGCTTTCATTTCTGCCAGCTTTTGTTCTTCTATTATTCTTCTGCCCTCTTCAATCTGCTTTTTCATGTTCGCGGCACTACCCGTAAATCCAGCACGTTCCAATGGAGCAACATCTTCAATCCATAAATTGCCAGCGTTATATCTCAATAAAACATCTGCGGGAAGTTCACTTGGATCGGGTTGAGTTATGTTCTGGTACAAATGGGGGTTATATTCTTTCATTGCCATCTCGTAAGCTAACTCAATTTTGTCTCCCTTCTTGGGTACTTTATTAATTGGTAAGCCAGCCTTATTGCATACATCAATGTAAGCAGCAGTATTATCAATAATCGGTAAATCCATAATTAATAGTAAAAAGGTTTAATTGGTCTTTGTTGATGTGTGGAACTACTTTTTCCAGTACGTTCGTCCTTCAACTGTTGTGGAGATACTTTTCTATCTCTGCACACGTCATAACACCAATCCGTCCAAGTAATTTGATCGTTGGTGTTATATGGAAATAGCTCAGCAGCTTTCTCCCCGCATCTCCTGTATAGGACTTGCTCAGGACGCATGAAGCTTTCTTTGTCGTACTTGTATTCCATATCTAAATAGTACACTAAATAATATTTAATAGGTATACGTTTACCCCTTATTTATTACTTTGCGGTCGTATTCGCTTGCAATAATAGATAATAATGTTATATTATATTTATCAGTAAGTAGTGGGGCATGTGATCCGAGATCGCACATTCTGCAATCCCACCCCTGTGTTACAGATAACTAATATTAATATCACTATCTATTATTTAATAACGATAAATTATCAGTAATATTGATATTTTTATTCGTGATCTTTTTAGGTTAATTAATAACTAATACTAAACACATATTGTTTGCGGTTGTCTGATATCGTCTGCGTATGTGACGTATAATTGTAGTAAGACGACAAGCATTGCTACAGCTTGCGTCTATATTCTCTTTAAAATTACTAACCTTACAAATGTCTAAAACTAATCGTAAGGGTAAGTCGAAGGTATTAGATACGATCCAGCTAGACGAACTAATACAAAACTTACCTTTAAAACATCACAAATTAATTGCATCTATCTGTAGAAATACAGCTTGTAGAATCTCCGAAGCATGTCAACTCAAATGGGAAGATATTAGACCTGATAAAAAGATTTACTTTCCAAAAGAAATTACTAAAGGAAAGTTAAAACCAAGAGAAATTCCTATTAATCAGGAACTACTGAATGAATTAATGCAATATAAGAACGAATGTTCATATTTAAAGGCCGAAAATACATCTCCTAATTGTTATGTATTCAAGTCAAGGAATCCAAATGAGCATTTTAGTGTTCGAGGTTTTCAACACGCTTTAAAGGCCGCCATTGAACGAACCAACCTTCAGGGCACTTCTAGTCATTCATTTAGACGGACGAGTCTTACAACAGCACATAACGCTGGCGTACCAACAAGACATTTAATGGCGATAAGTGGTCATGCTTCTATGGATACTCTTGCAGGATATTTAGAAGTTAAGGACGAAGATATGGTCAATGCCACTAATAAATTCGCTTAGGTGTCTTTTTCCTCGATACGAACCACAAGCTCCCATTGATTGAATTCTGGTTCTGGATCATTCGCACCAATGATCTTCATAGATAGGGTTGGAGGTTGTTTTACGAAAGTAATAGCATCTAACCTGTTTCTCATTCTTTCCATCTGTTTATCGAACTTCATTAAACAATTCCCCAATTATTTTTTCTATACAATTTTAGCGCACTTTTAAATAACGAAAAATCCGAGAATCGTTCCAAAGACTACCTTTACGGGGGTATATATAAAGTTAATTAAGATTATTATTTCCCTTCTGCTGGAACGTATTTCGAGAAAAGGATAGAAAGTTAATTCGTTAAGTATACGCTGAGATTGATTGCGCTGGAACGTATTACGGCAACAACTTCACGAGCATGAAGATTAAGATGATTTGCTAACAGTAATCGTACCAATGGAAGAGGTTATCTTAATTAATTTTCAGAATGAGCCTACTTAGAGTTAATTGACCTCGTGTAGTAAGGATTAATCCTATACATTCCCTTTTTGTTGGGTACTTTTTGAAGTTTTGGCATCTTACCAGTACTCATTCGACTTAAATTATTCGATACTGTACCTTTAGCAGTCCATTTCTTAGTTTCTTTAACCGCTAAGAATATTTCATCAACACTTACATTATCTTTGTTATTACTTTTGCACTCCTGCATAAATTTATAAATAAGTCCCGATACATCACTAATAATTTCAGTACCATCACAACATCTCAATCGGCCATCTTCCCCAATTTCGTAATTCAACCTCCTTTCATCTCCTTTCCTGCTTTTATGGATAGTTATTAATCTTCTGTCCGATACTTGATTCCCTTCTTCATCTTTGGGCTTAACTATTCCGAGAATAAAACTTGGTATTTCCTCCCACGCTTTCGCACCTCCTGATCTTCCACTAGCCGATCCATCATGTGCACAAACAATAATTGTGCAATATGGTGCAATAACTTCTTTAAGGAATAGTAGATATTGGGTAACGTCTTTGTTGTTGGTGTAATCGAGATTGTCTTCTCGGCCAAAGATAGCTTTTGCAGAATCTTGAATAATACAAGCACCCTTATTCTCTTTAGCCCATTCATACAATTCAATCCTCGATCTAAGATCAACTCCCCACGCTTCTTGTTGGCTTTCTGGATCGTGACACCAAAGCTCCCAATTTTCGTGTTCATCAAATTCAGCGTGTAATCCAGCGGCTTCTAATTCTTCTTCGATTGGTGCTCTACCACTATCCGAAGCAATGTATAAAACTTTGGTTGGGTCAGGTTTAATATTGCGATCCAAAAAAGAATCTCCTGTCATTAACGAGTAAGCAATCTCCAACGCTAATCGTGTCTTTCCTGCTCCTCTTTCGCCCCAATGCACATTCACATCATTTGCTATGGCAAAGCCACACAAAGCCCAATCAATACCCGTTCCAGTTAATCGAACATTTCTTCTCTTTTTGGGTTTAGCTACAATTGTATTTCGTCCTAAACATTTACTACGCAATAGTTCATAACAATGCTTCTCCTGCAAATCTGATTTAACACCAAACTTCAAAAAGCACTCTCTTTTTAATTCCATCTCTAGGTTTATATCATTGTCGGCAATCGCTTTATATAACTTTTCTATGTATCTTTGATATTCAATTTTATCGACCAAATCTTGATTATTGTCAGTCCAATAACATCTCCTAAGAAAATCTATTTCTTCTAAAGGAGTTAGATAATCTTTCTCCTCTGGCTTATTAGGATCTTTAACTGTTGATCTAATTAATCTTGCACATATACCAAATTCGGCATGTAATTTATTTAATATCAATCGAGCCTTAAATTCTTCTATAGGTTCTATTTCGTTTTCATTGGCACGAACCCTCTTCATTACTGCGTGGAACGGTTGTTGAAAGTCAGCAGGATTCTCCCTGACTTCACGATTCCATTCGTCCCAATATGGATCAGCATGTGCGTCTAGTGCATTAGCTAGTTGAAGAGCTATCCGCCAATACTTATTCCACTTACTATCGTTTTTAAAATCTTTTGGTATCCAATCAAATTGACTTTTTAATGTCCAATATTCCTTAATAGCAGGACTATCTTTATATGTTGGATCGTTTTCCCTTTCTTCCAATTCTTCATCTGTAAACGCATTTAATTCTGCTAGTGTTATCGGTTGTGATGCTTTACCTTTCCTATAAGCTGACCTATCCCCGTAATGCTTCATTAATAAATTCTCTGCCCGATAGCACCAATCTTCAACATCTTCATCAAATAGCTCGTCGTCCCATTCTCTTATCTTGTCTTCGTAATTCCATCTTTTAAAAACGGGATAAGACTTATAGTAAATTTCTTCTAATTTATCGAATAATTTATAATCATCTTCCGACCAATCTTCGGTCTCTTCGTTCATCTCTATCTGAAGAAGAGTTTGAAAAATATCGTCCATTCGTGGAAAGAATTTCGAACCAAATTTCCTATATTCTTCTTTGGAGAAATTGTCTAAAGTTCTTAAAACTTCAATCTCCTTAAATAAATTAGCAGGACGTGTCATAATGTAGTTAATAGAAATAGTGAGCAGCTATTTTGATTTACCTGTAGTTGGAGCTACGGGTATTTTTTTGTCTTAAAAAGGGTTATCCATATCCCAACCCAATTCCTTAGATCCAACCTCTGCAAGAAGTCGCATCATTTCGCTTGGATTAGAATTATGTATCATAGATTTCATTTGTAAGTTGGCGGCGAAAGGTTTAGAAACACGGATTGTAACTACAGTATTAATAGCTAAATGTCTTTCTTTTTCTCTGCGATCTTGTAGTTCTTTCATAGTGGAATGTGTATACATTAATTATACTTTGTAATTACAAATATTAATTGTTAAATATTATTTAATAACTGTTTTATACTTAGTTAAAAGTATCTTTTCTACATCTGCAATTCCAGTCTTATAGTTATTAGTTTCCCTTTCTAAACACTCTTTATAAAATCGTTCAGCGTCCCTAATATTACGTCTATAATTAGCAATCATTTCTATACATTGTTTCTTCGATAAATTACTAAACTGCTTATTTGCCACTTTCCTGAGTCCTAACTTGTTTAGCTATTTCTAAAATTTGTTTTGTAGGTTTTTTCCAATAGGTAAAGACTTCAAGAACTCGGTCGTGATGCCATAGAAACTTACTTCGTTTATTCGTTCCAATCCTTATGTAGTGGTAACCTTCAACGAAATAACCATCTTTACGTCTACGCCATAGCGTATCGTCACTAATTCCATAGAACTCACAAACATCTTGTGTGCTCAGGAGCTTCTCCCTTTTCGGGCTAGTAGCTGTCTGCATTGTTTTAATTTGTTATTGGACTTGTCCTCAGGTATGGGTGGCCACTGTTGAACGTTTATATTTCTTTGTCTATTGGGTCGATTGTGACCTGTATTGTCTAGTGGCTCTAACGAGCATTTAATCAATACAGCAATCTGTATTAATAAAGGTATACATCATTTTGGAAAAGTCGACAACCGCAAGAGATCAAATGCGATCGTTTTTAATATTTACAGTTCTAAAAGCGGTGCAAGTAGTAAGCGTTTCATTTAAAACAAAGTTTTCTTTGGCTCTGATTTTTTACATTGACCCTCAAACCTCATTACTTGAAAACCTAAATCAGATTCCATGACTAATCCTCCAGTTAGTCTATTAATCGAAATAGTCTTAAAAGTATCTCCTGAGAAATTTTTTCCTGATTTGTAACTCATATCAATGCTTTCTTGGTTGAAGTTGACATTATCTATTTTTATAGAAGTGCCTTTTTCAGCAAGGTAGTAAACCGCAGATTGATTATCTTCATTTAATGTGAATTGGTGATTATCAACTGTTGGATCTGCAAAGGTTTTAAATGGCTTATCAGGATTTCCTCTACCTTTTAAGGTTGTGCATTTTAAATAAAAAGTTTCAGCATTAACAGAATTAGGTAAAGCGAGGGCTGCTAATAGATGGAGTAGTAAGCGTTTCATTTTAAAATTCAAATTGATTAAAAACTACTTCGGTTAGTCAATTTATAAGTTCTATTTTGCCAACTTACTTTTTTAAGACCTTTCTTTTTACGAGCGCCATTTTCAATCCTCCATAATCTGATTTCCAACTGACTTAAAGTTAAGTTCGAACCTTGTTCAGCTCCTGGTAATCCCCATGGAATTGGTCTCTTGGATTCTTGACTTTCAAAATTCTTATTTCGTTTGCCGAGGATGTATACAGTAGGGTCTCCATCATTTTTTGATATCCATTCAAAACAAGGACTTCCTTTTGGTTCGTTCAAATAATTAAAAGTAGGTTTATAGTTTTTACATTTTTCTCTATAAATGCGATTAAATGACAAACTTGAATTAACAGCAGTAGGTAAGGCAAAGGCAGCTAATAATGGAATTAAAAATCTTTTTCTCATTAAAAAAGAAACTAATTGCCCCTTATTGTAGATCGACTGTCAATCGGTATCATCTTAATTTTTGTTGGCTAGTCTCTCTGCACGTTCCATAGCATCATCTAATATTTCTTCGGTTATATAACGAGAGTACTCTTTGATATGTACCTCTACAGAATGACCCATCATTGGAGCAACATCACGAAAGTGCATCTTATAAAATTCATGTGCTCTTAATCCATAGGAATGTCTAAAACTTTTCGCAACCACTTTCGAGTTGGCTTTCTTCAATTCGTTCCAAACATTATTATTTTTTAAATAACTTCTAAATCCCTCTCCTGCCCCTGAATTACATTCTGGTAATTTATCTCCACGTTTTACCTTCTTAACTAACTCCCACTTCTCTGCCCATTCTCTATGTAGTGGATACAGCTTTCGTCCTTTTGTTGTTGTTACCCCTGCCCTCTTTCCATAATTGCAGTAAAGACTATCTTTACCATTCTTACGAACTTCTAAATAGAAAATCTCTATTGGCCTTAATCCGTAAACGATACACAATTTTATTGCTAGATCCCATTCTCTAGCCCGTTCTCTAATATCTTTTCTAGTGTCATCTATCGGTAGAGATTCAATTAACTTCAACAAATCCTTATCAGATATACCTGCTGTAGGTTCTGCTGTTTTTGCTTCTAGTTCTTCTGACTTTCTGCCCTTATATCTAGTAATACCTCCTTTAATAGGAGGACTCCAATTCTCACTTTCCAATAAAAAATTAGACTCGGTATTGGTGCAATAATCTAAAAATTCTCTTATCTGAGTTAATCTATTAGCTCTCATTCTTGATCCAGCTTCTCCTGATATCTTTCCCATCTCAATAAACAAATCGTTGGAATTGCTTGGAGGTTTACATTCAACAATTGTTTCTCTTGTTTTAAAACTATCTCCAATAACAACAGCTTTTAATCTTGTATAAGTTTTACCCATAACCCTATCTCTAACTCCTTCTAATACCTCGCCCCCATATTCGTTGTTCCAATTATTGATACTAGATACATCTCCCGTAACTAATCTTTTATATTCTTCAAATTTTGCCCACGCATCTAAAAGAATCTTTGGATTAGTTTTCTTTCTTGGCTGTTTATCTGTTGGTGCGTTACGTCTGGTTCTTTCAAATGCTTCATCTATATCTATGTTCTTCTTTATATGTAGATAGTGGATCGCTTCTATAAAATGTCTAATTTCATTGGCATTGCCCCGTTGCCATTTGTACGGAAGATATTTGTAACTTCTCGATCCATCATCAAATCTTATCCCTAACCTAACTTTATCTCTTTCGCCTTTCCTGATTTGCCAATTTTTATTCCCAAGAGTATCTCTAATAAATACTCTTAAACTTTCAACCCAATCTTCTGTCTGTGTTAGCTTTGGCACTCGGTTGCTCGTGGGGGCGCTAAGGGGGGCGCTTAGTGACGATCTCATGCTATTGTAAGCGATCGTGAAACGCAATAGCTAGTCTCAAATACGTTCCAACACAAGAGACAAGGCTAGTTATAATCTACGTTCTTAAGTTTTTCTCATTTTTACATACAAGTGCTTTGGGAGCACTAGGTCGCAGGTTCGAATCCTGTCTCCCCGACTCAATCAAATCCAAGTCATAGAGCCTATTCCCAAAGACTCTTTTTTATTGTAAGGTTTTAAGAAAAATGAGACTTAGCGATTAAATAGCGATTATCTGCTATACCTTGCATAACTTTGCTGCCTTAATTTCTTTTTTATTTATCAATTGTCTTATCATCTCTGTTTACAAATGTTATACCAAACATTTTGCCATTGATAGCCTTTATATCTTACCTTTTTCGTTTTTTCATTCAAAATTGGGTAACCTATATTTTGATGTTTTTTGTGGACAAAGAGGTCTCCCTGGGTACAATTCTTATACAAATCAGAAAAGTCATCTGGATGTCTTTTTGCAAGATTTGCTGAGCTAACTGCTTCACTTGCTGCTTTAGCTGCTTCGTCTGCTGCTAATTCTAGTTCAATTGTAAATTTTTCTGAATCTGAATATGATAATGCTTTCTCGAAACTTTTTGCTAATCTAACTGCTTCACTTGCTGCTTTAGCTGCTTCTTCTGCTGCCTCTTCCGCATCTTCTATATCAGAAATATCCCCATCTATCTTCTGCTCACTGCAACAATCTTTTGCTGTGCTAACTGCTTCACTTGCTCTTTTAGCTGAAGATTCTGCTAAATCCAAAGCAACGGATACTCTTGGTGTAAATTCCTCTTTTAATGATTCTAATGCATCATTAAGCAAGGTCGTTACCTTTTCTGCTGCTTCTTCTGCTTGTGATGCAAAGCCTTTTGCCTTATCTTTAAGATCCTTTGCCTTAGACGATTTATTGGTACTACTTGCTCTATCTGATTTATCTCTTGCAGAAATTGCTGCCTCTTTTGCTTGATTTGCGTATTCACTAGCCTCATCAGCTTCAGGAAGCTCACTGCAACAAACTTCTAACTTAGCTGCATTTGTATTTGCTTGTTTCGCAGAAGCTTCAGCATCATCTGCAAATTGATCTGCTTTGACCCTATATTTGATAAGTTTTTTTACGCTTGCTAAAATTTGACCTTCAAAAATAAAAGATTTTGGATTAGCAGATGCACTTGTTGATAACGTACCAATTGAAATTACTATTCCAGATATTCCAGCCAATATATTTCTGCGATAATTCATAAAAATACTAAGTATAGATCCCAATTTTACAAATTTTTTTTCAGCTTATCAACAAAATTATTTCAGTCCCTTTTTGGAGCACTAGGTCGCAGGTTCGAATCCTGCCGCCCCGACTCTTAAAAACCAAGTCATACTAGCGAGTCTCCCAACTCGCTTTTTTATTGTCTGCAATCTCAAATAAGAAAGGAGCGCTAGAAGGAGCGCTAGGTTTAAGTACTTTCTACATACTTGTGCCTTATCGAAGCGGTGCAAGTAGTAAGCGTTTGATAATTCACTTCGCTTTTTGTATTAAACTTTTTCTTAAATTTTTGAAGACCTTGAGAACTATAAAATGCCAATACAAAAGAATTAACCCTAAGCAACCCAAAAAAATTAATAATGAGATTGCTAAAAAACCAATATTAGTTCCACCTGGAGAGGAAAGGCCCATTAACAACCAAAAGCTAACAATGGACATTAAAACAAAAGAGCCTATTATACTTCCTAGCAATAAAGCAGATAGTACTATCAATTTAATTACTAAATTTAAACTTCGCATAAACTAAGTGTTGAAAGTAGTAATCATGTCACTTATTTATCTTTAAAAGTATTTAATAAGTCAATAAAGTCCTCTTCAATTAATATTCCAGTATTTTTACCATCTAAAGTCATGAACTTTGCTCTAAAAAATATTCCCTTGCCATCTACTACCCCAACTCGATGATGTCCCGCCTCCCATCTTATATTTGCTGATTTAGTAAATGTATCATTTAAAAAAGGGCCCCCAAATAAA
>QCEG01000016.1 GCA_003278535.1 Prochlorococcus sp. AG-355-N18 | reverse complement strand
TACCTACTGCTGTTAATGCTGAAGTTGTGACTTACAAATGCATTGCAAAGTATCATTTCTACATTAATGGTGAAGAAGAAATGCAGGAGAAAGATCAGCCAATTAATTTGTTTTCGTTTGATTTAAAAAATAATATGGCATCTACAAAATATGTGGGAACTGTTGCGTCACAAAAAAACAACGATTCTAATTTTTCACGGGAACAATTTGGTTTGCCTGTAATTATTACAGATACCTCTTTTATTTTGGATTACCCTAGTCCACCAAATGAAAAATTAATTTTTGAAGTAGGTAGGATTGATAAAACCTATAAAGTTATAAGTAAGTATCTAAGGTTGGATAAAAAAAGTCCAGAATTTGATAAAGCTTTTTATAAAGCTATAAGAAAAAACAAAGATACACGCTTTCTAATATCGAATGCTGGTTACAAACAATGGGGAGATTGTGAAAAAATTAAAACTAGGACTGATTATTCTCTTCCTACTGAGCAAGAATATAGTATTAAAATAGAATTTAAATTATTTTGAGAATTAATAGCAAATGAAACGCTTACTACTTGCACCGCTATATTAAATACGATTGACAGTTGATCTAAAATAAGGGGCAATTAGCTCCTTTCTAATAGTTATGTTTATGCATATTGCACCGCATCCATTTATCTCCCATTTGATGAGCTCCTTCACACCCAAACTTATAAGCTTCTTTTTCAGCCTGTTCCTTTGTATCAAATAGCATTGGCATTTTCATTTCTTTTTCAATAGGTTTATTAGAACAACCTAATGAAAGAATTGACATAAAAAGAAAAGGAATAAAAGAAATAAAGTGTTTCAAAATTAATTAATTAATCAATGAAGTTTAGTATTAAATATCTTTGGAAATATTTTAAAAGCTAATTTTTTTACATCCTTAATATTGATTGACACTTGATCTAACCTCGACCCTACTTTTTTAGATAAAGTACCTATATTTTCTTATTGATTTAAAAGTTATTATTTTTGCAAATAACAGGATAAAAAAAATGATGAAAATTGCTATCATTTTCTTACCAATTGTCTTTGCACTTATATGGGCTTTGTTTATTGGGTTAAGAATAAATAAAGTAGAAACCAGAGATGGAAAGAGAAAATTAGTTAATTATTAAAAATAAAATCTAAATATAGAAGTCTTCTTCCATCCTTCCTCTTTCTTGCTTTTTTCTTATATCTTCGTAAGTATGCGTATATAGGCTTTCACAAAGGGGTTGACGATTATGAAAATTCCAATCGAAATGATGAAAGAAATTAGAGAAAGTGGATACGATAAAAAGCTTGTATATAACTACATAAAAGAGCTATTAGAAAGCGATAAAGAAATTAAAGAAAATAACAATTTAGACCTTGTAGACAATTACTTATTAGATAAAAATTTACAAGAACCTGCTCCTGAGATGCTTATGGCAGCAGAGCTTTTAGACGATTACTTATTAGATAAAAGATTTATGAGAGAACTTGAAGATGAAGAATATGATGCTGCTTAAAAATAACTATTAAATACGATTGACAGTCGATCTAAAATTGGTGGGACAATATGGTAGGACATGCTTAAAATCAAATAAAATAAAAAGGCTTAGAACGCTGTTAAAGCAATTATTCTAAGCCCTTTACCGGATCCCCGTCAGTTCTCTGCTGCATCGACCTGGAAATGCCAGAAGAGGATTCAAAGTGGGCTTTCGTTTCCGATTACAAGATCGGTTTACTACCGCATCACGACAGTCTCCTCATGTCGAAAGAGAGTCAGATCAGAGCACATAAAGAAGAACTTAACCAAAGATCCAGTGACTTAACTTTAACTTATTTTTTTATCCATTTGGAGATGGCCAAATGTCTCTTACCATAGTTAATAAAACTTGTGATTCATCATATCTTTCTGAATGCGTTTTACCATTTAATAAAAATGTAATGTGAGCCATTTTTCTTCCCAGAATTTCTCGAGATTTGCCATAACAATGAATATTAGAACCCTCAATTTCAGACAACATTTTGACTCTTGTTTCCATTGAGATGGGGAAATTTTTTTTTAATCCCAGTAGATTGATCATAATTGCCCCTTCACAGTTCATTTTGATTTCAGGTGGCATTATCCCAGAAGAAATGCAAACATATTGATCAAACTGACTTGAAGTACAAGCTTCAATAGAGAAATGAGCTGAGTTATGTGTTCTTGGAGCTATTTCGTTAATTAAAAGGCCATTATCTCCATAGAAGAATTCAATAGCTAGAACTCCAACGTAATTAAGTTCATTGACTATTGAAGAGAAAATATTTATTGCGAATAAGTTCAAATCATATTCATTTGTTCCAGGTGCAAGAACCCAATCACAAACATGATTTGATTGGAATGTCTCAACGATTGGAAAGAATCTTATCTTACCGGTTCTATCTCTCGAGCCAACAAGAGCCAGTTCTTTTTCATACTCTATCCATTCTTCTATTAACCATTCATCAGAATTATTCTCAGTTAAAAAAGAATCTAAATCTTCTTTTGTCTTTATTTTTTTGTTCCCTTTACCGTCATATCCACCTTTATTTGATTTTGCCATTAGAGGAAAAGTCCAATTATTGATTTCCTCATCCGAGAGATTTTTAAAACCTTCAATACTTATCCATTTTGGACAGGGAATATTCATTCTATCTATTAATTTTTTTTGAGAAAACCTATCTACTAATGGCTTAATTGCATTAAGGCTTGGAACAAAAATATCGTTATTGCCAATTAAATTTAATTTATCAATTTTTATCCATTCATTTTCAAAAATTATTTTTTCACACTCATTAATTAATGATTTATTACCTCTTATCTTTAAAGGATCAGCTTCTATGACATGATCTGCTTTTGAACCAGCAGGATCATCACAAGATTTTGTTTGCACACATACCTCTAAATCTCTTTTTTTTGCTGCCTCGGTTAACATCAATGCAAGTTGACCACCTCCAATTATTCCTAGGGAATAATTTTTCTTAATATTGTTTATATTTTTTTTAAAACTCATAGCATGATTTTATTACCATTTCTAATTCTTAACAACTGAATTTTTAAGTATCTAGAGCTTAGATTTTGCTAATATATAAAGTATTTAATACCAAATATTTATAAATTTTAACTAGGTAATCAATTGTGAATAAGAGAAAAATATTAGTCCCATTAGGTGATAACTCATACGAAGTAACTCTAGAAGCAGGGATACTGAATAATATCAGCGAAGAACTCTTAAAAATTGGAATAACAAAGAATAGAAAAATACTTGTGATTTCAAATGAAGAAATATCAAATTTGTATGGTGAAAAATTCTTAAATAATTTAAAAGATAATCAATTTCAGGCCAAAATGTTCCTTATCAAGGCTGGAGAATCATATAAAAACTTAAAAACCTTAAGTGAAATATATGATATTGCATTTGAATTTGGCTTAGATAGAAATTCAATAATTATTGCCCTTGGAGGAGGAATTGTTGGAGACGTAAGCGGTTTTGCAGCTGCTACTTGGCTAAGAGGTATCGAATATATTCAGATTCCAACAACATTATTATCAATGGTTGATTCATCTGTAGGAGGAAAAACAGGAGTAAATCATCCAAAAGGTAAGAATTTAATTGGAGCTTTCAACCAACCTAAAGCAGTTTTTATTGATCCAGAAACTTTAAAAAGTTTGCCCAAAAGAGAATTTAATGCAGGCATGGCTGAAGTAATAAAATACGGAGTAATAAGAGACAAAGAACTTTTCGAATACTTAGAAATTGAAAAAAACAAGAATGAACTTATAAATCTCAAGAATGAATATCTAATTAAAATAATTAATAGTTCAATAAAAACAAAGTCTCATATTGTGTCTCAAGACGAGCATGAAAATGGTGTTAGAGCAATATTGAATTATGGTCATTCTTTTGGTCACGTTATTGAAAATTTATGTGGATACGGCAAATTTCTACATGGTGAGGCAATATCAATTGGTATGAATATTGCAGGGGAAATAGCAATTGAAAAAGGATTATGGTCTAAAGAAGAATTAGAGAGACAGAAGAATCTTTTGAGGAGTTACGATCTTCCTACCGAGATCCCCAAAATAAAAAAAGAAGATGTTCTTACAATACTTATGGGTGATAAAAAAGTTCGTGATGGCAAAATGAGATTTATATTACCTAAAGAAATTGGTGCAGTAGATATATATGAAGACGTAGAGGATTTATTATTTTTAAAGTTTTTTTCTTAACGCAAACAGGTTGAATTAATATTCATTTTCTTCTCATTAAACTTTTTAAAAACAAACCACTTAAAATCACCTAGGCAAACAGGATCAACGAGTCTAAGTAATGCCTCTCTTCTTAGAAGGGCATTTGATAAATCCTCTTTAATTTCTTTCTGAATCCCATAAAGTCTCTCTGCCAATCCAAGTGCCAACAAAGCCTCTCCTTGTTTAGTTATTCCAACAGTATCAAATCCAAGAGTCTTAGCATCATTAATTAAAGTTTCTATGCACACATGAGATGTTAAATCGCAATTTCCAGGAGAATCTAGGACATTATTCGTCATTTTTTGATTTTCATAAGAAACTATCATCCCATCATGATTCTTAGAGTTGTAGTATTTTTTGGCTTCTTTAGCGTAATCAATTATCAATAAAATACCATTATTAATTTTTTGATAAATAGCTTTTAACCATTTTGAGTTATCTATATGCCATTCTGTAGTCCATCCTTCAAGAGCATCTTCAGGCGGAATAGTTATTCCCAACTCACTTTTAGCAAGTTCAAAACTTTTTTCCAATTCACTTGTAATTGGCATTTTATCAAAAAATAATTTATGTGATTTTTTGTCTATAGAAACTGCTTGTCGAATTAAGTTTCCCTTTGAAAAAGTTATTCTCTCTACTGGCAAAGCATCCAAAACCTCATTTGCTATAACTATTCCATTTATATTATTTTCCTCTACTTCATCCAAACCTTTCCATAAAATATCAATACCTAAGTTCAAAAATTCCACCAATTTATTTTTTTGTTTTTCTACCATCCCTTCATTAGGTTCAATAATTAGAAAAGAAACTCCTTCTAAAAAATTCTTGTTGTTTTCTAAAAAATATTTAATTAATCCACTCATAAAGCTTCCATCTCCAGCTCCAAATTCAGTTACAGCTAATTTCTGATTAGATAAAAAACTACTTTTGAACTGAATCAACCAATCTTCTATTTGTTTACCAACCAAAAAAGCAAAATCATCAGATAAAGATGGTGATGTGACAAAATCTCCTCGAACGCCTAACTCAGC
The DNA here is from genome assembly GCA_003278535.1 of Prochlorococcus sp. AG-355-N18. GTDB lineage: Bacteria > Cyanobacteriota > Cyanobacteriia > PCC-6307 > Cyanobiaceae > Prochlorococcus_A. Next base: position 21,684 of record QCEG01000016.1, on the reverse strand, counting down.
TTTACCGCTGCCGTAATAACCATTAATAGGATCATTTAATGCAAAATTCATAAAGTCATAAAAACTTATAGTCCCACCCATTTTTATTATTTTTTTTACTAACCAATCTGGATTATTCGCGGGTAAGCTATTCATCGGCGAAAATATAAAGAGACAAAACTTATTTATGCCTTCAAAGATTAACTATTTATTAGGAATATTTCTATCTATATTAGTTTTAATTTCACATAAACCCGTTTTCGCTATAAATAATCCAAATCTCTTACCAGAAGAAAAAACACCAGTAATTGATTTAGCTAAAACATTAAGCCCTAATCAGAAAAAATCTTTAGAGGAAAAACTCAACAATCTAGAAATTGAAAGTGGATGGAAAATTAAATATTTATCTCAGTTTGAGAGTTCACCTGGTAGTGCCATAAAAGACTATTGGGATTTAGATGAGACAAGTTTGTTGATAGTTGCGGATCCAAGAGGCGGAAATTTACTGAACTTTAACGTAGGTGAGGCTTATTTTAATTTTATGCCAAGGTTATTTTGGGTTGAACTTCAAACAAGATTTGGCAACCAATATTATGTTAAAGATCACGGTGAGGATGGTGCAGTATTAGACGCAATTGATTCAGTAAAGATTTGCCTCGAAAGAGGAGGATGCCAAGTTGTCCCTGGCCTACCCAAAGAGCAGTATATATGGACTTTATGTACATCGATTCTTGGAGGTTTAGTAGCAGGTTTTGCATCTGCCCCAAGAAAAGAAGGTCAAGTCATATCAATTGGATTTTTAGCTCTTCTTTCTCCTTTATGGGGAATGTTATTTGGAATTTTTGGTTTGGCACCGATAATATCCAGAACAAATGATTTATTACCTTTATTTAAAAATGGTTTAGCTTTTACAGCCGCAGGTATTGCGGGTTATATCTTGTCTCAAACATTATTTTCAAGATATGAAAAGCCCAGAAATACTTAAAATATGAACGAAAATATCCAATCCTAAAAAAATTTATCTTCTTCAAGAATTTCACCAGACTCTGAATACCATCGATGAGAAACATGACTTAAACCCTTTTTTTCAAACTCAATCCATGAAAAGTTAATTAGTAATTTTCCATCTTCATTAGTTTTATATCTTGGCACCACTGCAGTGTTGAAATAAATTGTTCCTTTGCTATCAATTTTAAACATCTCTCTTAAACCAAGATTTCTTTTAAGTCGGTTGTGCATATGACCAAAAATTACAAGATCAACTTTTCTTCTCTTTTGTATTTGGGAAATAGCCACAGACAAATCTCTATCTCCCCAATCTAATGAGGGTAATTTCCAGTCTTTCCCACAAATGCTTTTAGGTTCTGAGCCTAAACCCGAGGGGCCAGCATGAGACATAATTATTAAAGGTAAATCTTCTACAGTCTTTTCCGAACAATTGATAATTTTATTTATTGAATCTTGTTCGGTGATAGGTCCATAAACACCTTTAACTTCTTTCGAAAGATAATAGCCGCCGCCAGAACTACATGGTCTAGCAGACAATAAATTTATTTGATTATTGAAAACTTTCAAATCCCATGCACAATATTTTTCACCAAGAACACGTATCTGCTTTGAGAGAGTTTCCCCTGTAGAATCTTTCCCTCTATCATGATTTCCTAAAATCACAAAAGTAGGAATTTTGATTTCATTGATTTTTTTAATTATTTTGACACTCCCATCAGAAATATCACCAACAAATAAAACAAGATTTGGTTTGATAATCGATAAAATTTTCAAGTCTAATTCAGACCATTGACCATGACAGTCACCAACAATAGCAATTTTTAAATTTGTCAGAATTTTTTCTGTTTAAAGGCATATAATCTATTTAGAGATATTCTAAATCCTGACCAGTATAACTTCTACTGCAAAACAGAAATCAGTTCAAAATGAAGATGATTTGATTTCTGAAATAAAGGAGCGTTGCAAAAAAGCTAATGCAATTATTCTTGCGCACTATTATCAAGCTCCAGAGATTCAGGAAATTGCAGATTTTATAGGCGATTCATTAGATCTATCTAGGAAAGCTGCAAATAATGATGCTGATATAATAATTTTTTGCGGTGTGCACTTTATGGCCGAAACTGCAAAAATACTTAGCCCTAATAAAACAGTCCTATTACCAGATATTGACGCAGGATGCTCATTGGCAGATGATTGTCCCTCAGATAAATTTCAAAAGTTCAGGAAAGAAAATCCAGACCACTATGTCGTAAGTTATATAAATTGTACTGCAGAAGTAAAAGCTCAAAGTGATCTGATATGTACAAGCAGTAATGCAGTCTCGTTAATTAAGCAGATACCTCAAGATAAAAAGATAATATTTGCACCAGATCAGAACCTTGGGAGATGGGTACAGAAAAATTCAGGAAGAGATCTTAAATTATGGCCTGGCAGCTGCATTGTTCATGAATCATTTAGTGAAGAAGCACTTTTAAAATTAAAATATCAATATCCAGGATCAAAAGTAATTGCTCATCCTGAATGTAGTCAAAATTTACTAATTCTCTCAGACTTTATTGGATCAACAAGTAAGCTACTTGATTTCGTAAGTAAAGATCTATCTAAAACTTACATGGTACTAACTGAACCTGGAATAATTCATCAAATGAAAAAGAAAGAACCTAATAAAATTTTTATTGAAGTTCCCGATATAGAAGGTTGTAAATGTAACGAGTGTCCATATATGAAATTAAATACTTTAGAAAAAATTCTTGATTGTTTGAAAAATAATTCCCCGTCTATTGAACTAGACCCAGAAATAATAAGAAGAGCCTATGTGCCAATAAAGAGAATGCTGGATATGAGTAATTAATTTAATGCAAATACTTTATCTTCCTTATTTATTTTTAGGAATGCATTAAGGTTTGTGGTGTCGGGATTAAATTCGCTTATCTGATTCTTTCTATTAATTATATTTATTAGCTCTTTTTCACCAGCTCTATATTGTTTATCTTTTCTAGTTCCTATCTCTCTTTGAAGTATAGGGTTTATATTCATTCTTACTTCTATGTCTGGAATAATTCCAGATTTGTTTATATCAGTGCCGTTCGGAGTTAAATACTTAGCGACTGTAACAGTTAGACCTGAACCATCAACTAAAGTTCTCATGGATTGAACTAGACCTTTACCAAATGTTTTCTTCCCAACTAATTTTCCTCTTTTGTTATCTTTTATTGCACCAGAAACTATTTCACTAGCACTAGCAGAACCTTCATTAACTAAGACAACTAAGGGCTTTTTTGTTAGAGCTTGACCGTTTCCTTTTTTTGTTTCTTTTAAACCATCTTTACTTACTGTACTTACTATTACTCCTTTGTTAATGAAGTGCCTTGAGATATCAATACTTGATTCTAATAAACCTCCAGGATTGCTTCTCAAGTCAAGAACATATCCTGCGACTTTTTTTGTTTCTAAATCCTTAATAGCATCTCTAGTTTCTTTGGATGCATTTGCATTAAATTGTTTAATTCTTACATAGCCAATTGATAAGCCATTTTTGGTTTGATTGACTTTACTTGATACAGATTTTATTTCAATTTTTTCTCTTGATAAAGTCTTAAAAAAGGATTGAGAACCTCTAAGAATTTCAAGCTTTACTTTAGTACCTCTTTGTCCTCTTATTAATTTCACGGCATCCTCAATATTCATATCTTCAGTAGAAATATCATCTATGGATAATATTTTATCCCTAGCTTTAATTCCAGCATCAAATGCAGGGGTGCCCTCTATAGGAGAAATAATTATTAAATCATCAGATTCTTTATCTTTAACTATTTGGATACCAACTCCAGTTAATTCGCCAGAGGTATCAATTCTCATTTGATTAAATTCCTTAGGTTCTAAAAATCTTGTATAAGAATCATCTAAATTAGAAAGCATATCTCTAATCGCATCATATGCTTCATTGCTGTCTGAATATGTTTTTGATAAAACTTCTTTTCTTAGATTAATCCAATTGGACTTTTGAAATTTGCCGTTTGAATCAAGAAAATCTCTATATACAATTTGCCAAACATGATCAATTACTTCTTTATAACTATTATTTAAAACTGTTGCCTCTGCAAAATTATTTAAAAATAACCCAGAAAAGGATGTCGCAAACAGAAATATATATTTTTTTTTAAGCAATTTTCTTATCTTCAAATAATTCGATATTTTTATTATAAAAAGAATTTATTTATAATTCAAAAATTTGACAAATCCTTAAGGATCAATCCACTTCCCATCATCCTTAATAAGTTGGATTAAAGCATTAACACCCTCATCTTCAGGTACTCTTTTTATCTCTTCTTTTTTTCTATATAAGGCAATAGTTCCTTTACCTTTTCCAACATAACCATAATCAGCATCTGCCATTTCTCCTGGCCCATTAACAATACATCCCATTATTGCTATATCTAGACCCGTCAAATGTGAGGTAGCATTCCTAACTTTATCTACAACTTCTTCTAGATTGAAAAGTGTTCTACCACAACTGGGGCAACTGATGTATTCAACCATTGTTTTTCTTAATCCTAAAGATTGCAAAATTGAATAGCACACTGGTATTTCCTTTTCTGGAGCTTCTGTTAAGGAAACCCTGATGGTATCTCCTAATCCCTCTGCTAAAAGCGTTCCAATTCCAGCAGTACTCTTAATCCTTCCATAATCACCATCACCAGCTTCGGTCACTCCTAAATGTAAGGGATAGTTATATCCTTCTGAGTCAAGCCTATCTGCAATCATTCTGTAAGATGCCATCATGACCGGAGCCCTAGAAGCTTTCATAGAAATAATTATGTTATGAAAATCAAGCTCATCACAAATTTTGACGAACTCCATCGCAGATTCTGTCATTCCTAATGGCGTATCTCCATAAGTAAAAAGCATCCTCTCAGATAGAGACCCATGATTAACTCCAATCCTTAGAGCTTTGTTTTCAGCCTTTAAAACTTCAACTAAAGGGGTAAATCTTTTAAGTATTATTTGCTTAATAGTTTCAAATTCCTCATCTGTATATTCAGTTCTTGTAGGGTCTGATTTTTCAAAAACAAACAATCCAGGATTAATTCTTACTTTATCAACATGTTTTGCAACTTCCATTGCAATTTTCATACCATTATGGTGAACATCAGCCACCAAAGGGGTATTGATATTATTTTCTAGTAATTTTGCCTTTATATCTCCTACTGCTTTGGCATGTGCTAAGGAAGGGACAGTTAACCTTACTATTTCACAACCCACATCATGAAGTCTTTTGATAGCTAAGTAAGCATTTTCGACATCCATAGTATCTTCATTTATCATCGATTGAACTCTTACTGGATAATCACTTCCAATTGCTATATCACCCACCATTACTGTTCTAGTTATCCTTCTCTCAATATGAGTTGAATATCTTTTGGAGAGACTATTAACCTCTTTAGATTGAGTTAATGACATTAAATTTCTTGATATTCAAAAAGGATTTCACTAAATTATACGGCATATAGTTTACCACTTACATTCTCTAGGTCTTTCAAAGTTAGATGGTAAGGTTTATTGATTTCTTTTGAAGGAAATCTCAACAAATAGGATGGATGAAAAATTACCATAATTTCTCTCCCATCTTTTTTAATCCATTGACCTCTTAAATTACTTATAGGATCTTTAACTTCTAAAATAGCTCTCATAGCAGTAGAACCAGTAAGTAATATAAATTTTGGATCGACTAACTTTATTTGCTGTAATAACCAAGGTTTATGAATATTAATTTCTCTAGCAGTGGGTTTTCTATTTTTTGGTGGACGACATTTAATTACATTACAAAAATAAACATCCTTCTTATAATCAATTCCAGCTTGTATTAATAATTCGTTTAATAACTTACCAGATTTACCTACATAAGGTTTTCCTTCTAAATCTTCTTGGGCTCCAGGTGCCTCACCAATTACTAACAAATCTGCAAATACACTTCCCCTCCCAATTACTAACCTTTTCACCGAAAAAAAACTTTAAATATTTTTATCTTAAGAACTCAAAACATGAAAATAAAATAGATTAAGAAAATGAACTAAATTAAACCATAGTGTGATATTTTTATTTATTCTTAAATTATGCATTTGTCATTATTAAAAGTCATATTTGAAAAGTCATAAGTAAATGAGTCAAGTTAATTTATCTGATCGGGCACTTTCAATTGAGCCTTCTCTTACATTGCAGATAAGTGCTAGAGCAAATCAATTATCGGCAGAAGGAGTAGATATTTGCAATTTAAGTGCAGGTGAACCTGATTTTGATGCCCCAAAAGAAGTTATAGAGGCTACAAGTAAAGCTATATTTGATGGATTTACAAAGTACGGCCCCGCAGCGGGGAATTTAGATCTCCGAAAAGCAATTGCAAATAAACTTCAAATTCAAAACGATTTAAATTATGAATTTGAAAATGTAATGGTCACAAATGGTGCTAAGCAAGCAATATATAATCTTTTCCAAGTATTGTTAAATACTGGAGACGAAGTTATTATTCCTTCTCCATATTGGTTAAGTTATCCCCAGATGGTTAGATTGGCGGGTGGGAAGCCAATTTTTACAAATTCTTCTGCTGAAGATGGATTCAAAATAAATATAGAAGATTTGAAGTCTAAAATCTCTTCAAAAACTAAATTTATAATTATCAATTCTCCTAATAACCCTACTGGAAGAGTTATGTCTAAGGAAGAATTATTACAAATTGCCGATTTAGCTAGAGAAAATCCAAATATCAATATTCTTTCTGATGAGATTTACGAACTAATCCTTAAAAAAGAATTTAAACACTACAGTTTATCTTCATTAGCAAATGACTTAAAAGATAGAATTTTTATAATAAATGGGTTTGCAAAAGGATGGGCTATGACTGGCTGGAGGATAGGTTATTTAGTAGGTCCCAAAGATGTAATCAAAGCATCCTCAGCATTACAAAGTCAAAGTACAAGTAATGTTTGCTCTTTTGGTCAAAAAGGTGCTTTAGAGGCTTTAAAAATTAATAATGAATTTTTCTCAATGATAAATAGCCATTATGATCAAAGAAGAAGACTTCTCTATGAGGGCCTCAATAATATAAATGGGATTTATATTGAAGAACCTAATGGAGCATTTTACGCATTTCCAAAATTACCTAACTCCTCAATTACTTCTATTGATTTCTGCAATAAAGCTCTTCAAGATTACGGATTAGTTGTTGTACCTGGAAAAGCTTTTGGGCATGATCAATGTATAAGAATATCTTGTGCAGCTTCAGAAAGTAAAATAAAAGATGGACTACAAAGGATTGAAAAAGCAATCTCTGAATACTATTGATTAAACTAAGGCATGTTATTTTTAAAAAATTTTCTACTAAGTTCATCTCTATTATTTTGTATTTTTTCATCACCTGTATTTTCAAATCCCGAAGTTTTAAAAGTTGGAGCAATACCTGATCAAAACCAAGATGTTTTGGACAAAAGATTTAATTTATTTTCAACAGAATTATCCGAACAACTTGATGTAGAAGTTAAATACATTCCTGTTATTAATTATGTTGCAGCAGTAACTGGATTTAGAACTAAAGATTTAGATTTAGTTTGGTTTGGCGGTTTATCAGGAGTTCAAGCCAGACTACAAACTCCTAATTCAATTGTCATAGCTCAAAGAGATATCGATAAGAAATTTAAAAGTGTTTTTATAGTAAACAAAAATTTAGAACTTAACCCAATTTCAAACATTAAAGGACTTAAAAAACTAAAAAATTTGAGATTTACTTTTGGCTCTGAAAACTCGACATCTGGAAGATTAATGCCAGAATATTTTTTAAATCGAGCAGGGGTTGGAATTAAACACTTTAAAGGGAAAAAAGCAGGTTTTAGTGGTAGTCATGATGCCACTATAGCTTTAGTTAATAGTGGGGCATTTGATGCTGGAGCTTTAAATAAACAAGTTTGGGAAAACAATCTTAAAAATAATCCCAAACGAACAAATAATTTAGAATTATTCTGGATCACCCCAGAATATGTTGATTATCATTGGGTAGCTCAAGGGGATCTTGAAAATAGATTCGGGGAAGGGTTTACAAAAGAACTTAAATCAGTAATTCTAAATTTAGATATAAATCAAAATTCACATAAACAGATTTTAGATATGTTCAATGCAAAAAGATTTATAAATGCAGAAGCAAAACAGTATAAAAATATAGAGGAAATAGGGAGGAAATTAAATAAAATTAGATGAATAATACTCTCTTAGAATTAAAAAATATATCTTATAAGTACAAAAATAATCTGATTCTAAATAAAGTAAATTTAAAAATAAATTCAGGGGAGAAAATTGCACTTTTAGGGAAAAGCGGTTCAGGGAAAACAACACTTATATCAGTACTTAATGGCTCTATCAAGCCAACTCAAGGTGAGGTTAAATTATTCAATAAAAGTTTTGAGGAATTAGATAGAAAACAGAAAAGTAAGATAACAACTATTTGGCAAGATTTAAGATTAATAGAAGATCTCTCTGCAGAACAAAATGTTAATTGTGGACTACTAGCGGAAAACAATTTTTATTTCGCTTTTAAAAATTTGCTAAATATAAGTTCTTTTAAGAAGGCACATAAATATATGCAATTATGTAGACTTCATGACTCTGTTTACGACAAAAAAATCAGAAAACTATCTGGAGGGCAAAAACAAAGAGTGGCTATAGCTAGATCATTAATTCAAGGATCAAATATATTACTTGCAGATGAGCCTTTTAATAATTTAGATCCCAAATTGATAACAACAATTAAAAACCTGCTGCTAGAAAATGTAGATAAAAATAATACAAAAAAATCCCCAAAGACGGCATTAGTTGCATTACATAGATTAGATTTGCTTAAGGATTTCGATAAAGTTATTGGAATAAGGGATGGTAAAATTTTTTTCAATATTAAAAGAAATAACTTAAAGAAGCTTCATTTAGACAAAATATTTTAATTAGTTGAATAAATTAAAATTAAACTATACTTCATTATCTTTTCTTCCAATTTTGGTATGCATACCTCTAGGGTATCAATTAATAAACAATATTCATTTTGGAGGATTTAAATTATTCCAAGAATTCTTAATTTCTGCATTTAATCCCAAGATCGATAATGAAATTATTATTACCGTAATAAATCGATTAAATGAAACTATCTTAATTGGTTTTTTTAGTTGGTTAGTAAGTATTATTTTTGGAGCAATTTTTGGAATAATATCCTCAAATATTTTTTATAAAATCTTTAATATTCCAATTTTTTTCTACCGCATAATAAGGTTTTTTCTAACAATAATTAGATCTATTCATGAAGTGGTTTGGGGAATATTGTTAATGCAAATATATGGCATAAATTTTTCAATAGGAATAATAGCTATATGTATACCTTATATTGCCGTAAATTCAAAAGTTTTTGCTGAACAATTAGAAACTATTGACTACAAAAGATTTGAATCTATAAATCAAATAAATGCACCTAAATTATCTTCTTTATTAACTATAGTATGGAATCCAATAATAAATACATTTAAAAACTTTGGTTTATATCGATTAGAGTGTTCAATAAGAAGTACAGTAATTTTAGGACTTTTTGGGATTGGAGGAATAGGTACTAGTATTTTTTTATCTTTCCAAACTTTGAACTTTAGGGAGTTATGGAGTTATTTGTGGTCCTTAGCAATTTTGATAATTCTTTCTGGATTAATATTCAAAAAAATAAAATTTAATAATACAAATAAAATCCTATCTATTTTTTTTATTGCAGTTTTTTTCATAACAATTTTATCTTCTTTTTCATATTTTCTTTATTTTATTTTTAATAATAATTTTGAAAATTTTAATTCCGTTAGTTCTCTATTTAAATCAAGCTCAGATTTAGGATTATTTGATTTCTTAAAACTTATATTAGAAACAATAATTTTAAGTCTCTTATCAACAGGAATCGCAATTAGTTTACCTCCAGTAGTAATAGGAATTTTTAACAACAATACTTCTAAAATTTTTATAAAAATTTTTGCATTTTTATTACGTTTAATACCTACACCTGTAATACTTTTAATTCTATTAACTTTTAATAATCCTTCTTTATCTTTAGCAGCTTTAACATTAGGTCTTCACAACGCTGGAATTACAAGCAAATTACTTTTTACAAATCTAGAAAGCCAAGAAAGGAGAAATTATATTGCAATGAAATCGCTAGGAATCTCAAAAAAGACTAGTTGGCTTTTAGGTTTATTTTCTCAACAAGCAAAAAGTTACTTAGCATATTGCGCTTATAGATCTGACATTATTATTAGAGAAACTGCAATTGTTGGGGTCATTGGAAGTGTTGGTCTAGGTTGGCAATTGCAAGAATCTCTAAGTTCCTTTGCATGGCAAGAAGTTACAATAGTTTTGATAGCTTATAGCTCCATTGCAATAGTTGGCGAATTAATAAATGGTAAAATCAAAAACAGTTTAACTTGATTTGGAAGAATAATTTGTTGAATCAAGTAATTATTTTTTTCCGGTTATAGTGATTAGTTTACCAAAACAGCTAGTTGTAATTGGAGATAGCTCAGTTTATGGATGGGGAGATAATGAAGGTGGCGGATGGTGTGAGAGGCTTAGAAAAGATTGGTGCAACAACCAAAATGGGCCAGTAATTTATCAACTTGGCGTAAGGGGAGATGGGATAGAAAAAGTTTCATCTAGATGGGAAAAAGAATGGTCATCGAGAGGAGAAACTAGAAGAAATAAACCTAAAGCAATCCTGCTTAATGTTGGTCTTAACGACACTGCAGCAATTGGCCAGAAAAACGGAAGACATCAATTAGATATAGATGGATTTGAATATGGATTAGAGAGACTTATTAATGAAATGCACTCTCAAACAAATGTCTTTGTTATCGGTTTGACACCTGTTGACGAAAGCAAAATGCCGTTTGCAGGATGTTTATGGTACTCAAATGATTTTTGTAATTCTTATGAAAGGAGAATGGAGGAAGTATGCCTCAATCAGAATGTCCCATTTCTTCCTACTTTTAGAGAAATGTACTCTGATAAAAGGAGTAAAAATTGGATTACGCATGATGGGATTCATCTAAATTCCGAAGGTCATTTCTGGCTTTTCCAAAGACTGAAGAGCTGGGAGATTCTTACAAAATGGAAGGAATCCTAGGCCTTTCCAAATATTTTTAATTTAAAAAATATGAATATAAAATAAGAGCAAACATAGCAAAAATAGAAGCAATACTTGTCTGAATAGCATTTACCAATTCATTACTTAATTTATATTTGTTTTGAAATTTAGCACCAATAATACTTTCAGAAAGTGTTGCCAAAAATCCAGAAACTACAACAACTATAAAATGATATTTTGTAGAAATAATTGATAGACGAAGCATTATAAAAGCCATAAATATTGATCCCAAAACACTAGCTAATGTTCCTTCTATACTTATTCCTCCTTCAGTTCCTCTCTCAACCTTTTTAAGTGAAGTAATTAAATATGTGTCTTTACCAAATCTTTTTCCAATTTCGCTGCCAAAAGTATCCGCCAACTTTGCAGCAAAACTTGCAGCAAAACCTACTTTAAAAATCACTAAGTTGGCAGCATTAAATTTGGTCATAATGGCGAGAAATAATCCTGTAGCTGCAGAGCCCCATACATTCTCAGGACCTCTTCTCCCACCTCTTTTTTCAGCTATACCGTGTTCTTTTTTAAATTTAAAACCTATTTTGGTAACGAGAGATCCAAATAATAAATAAATTACAACTGACATCCATCCCTGCCAAGACAAACATCCCCACAAAATTGTGCCTAAAATGCCTGCACTTATCCAACCACTTTTTGTCATCAAAGGAATCTTGCAAAATATATAAATCAAAATAAAATTAATGCAAAAACCTATAAAAAATTGATTTCTAATTAAATCCATATTTATCTAATGCCTTAATTTCAAATCAATTCTCCATTGATTTAGAATTGATGATGCGTTAATACTAGCCGTTGAAGTTCTTAAGATAGTGTCGGAAAGTTTAACAAAGGTAGCATTATTTTTATTAAAAAATTCAATTTCTTTAGAGGACCAACCCCCTTCAGGGCCAATTACATTCCAAAAAATACCTCCTTTTTTATTTACAAATTCTTGTTGTTTTCTTAACCATTGATTTAAGTCATAACTAGTATCTTCTCTAGTTATAGAAATTGAAACTCTTTCTTGATTATCTCTACTTTTTAGCCATTCAATAATATCCATACCATTTAAAATAGATGGTTTCCATAATCTCTCACTTTGCTCAACTGCCTCTTTGATAATTGAATTCCATCTCAATAGTTTTCTAGAAAAATTTAAATTTTTGTTTACCTGTCTTTCGGAAAATAATGGCTGTATAAAATCAATTCCTATTTCAGTACACATTTTTAAAATATCCTCAAAACCACTTTTTGGTATAACAACAGCTATACCCAATAAGTAAATTTCTTGTTTTTGAAATAAAAAAGGTTTTTTTAATTGAATTATTTCTAAACAATCATTTTTAATTTTTGTAGCTTTCCATAATGAACCCTCTCCGTTAGCTATAAATATTTCTTTGCCATTTTTTATCCTCATTACTTTATTTATATAATGATCCTCTTCTTTAGAAAGTTCTAAATTATTGTTCTTAATATTTTCAATTCTTTCAGGGGAAATAATTAATCTTGTTAAGTCTTCCATCTAAAACACTTAATCTTTGAAAACTAAATCTTCATGTTCTTCAATTGCCCAATCATTATTTTTACCCCCAATAATTAACTCTTCAATTTTTACATAATTATTTGATATCTCATTTAAAGAATTAATTAATATATCTATTGAAATGGAGTCTGAGGTTCCAAAATCAACCCAACATCTTCCCCACAGGTTTTGATATTCCATAATTCCTAAATTATGCATTAAGGCTGGAAGAGATGCGTTTTTTTGGTCATTATCGTAGGACATCCAACTTAGATCTGAACCCTCTTCATGAGTTTGCAAATTTTCAGAATTAAATCCACCTAACCTTCCTAAAACGTACCAACTATCAAAAACACCATCTAAATAATTTTTTTCATCTTGAGTTGGTGATTCTGAAAACCTGACCCATATCCAACAATTAAAGGGATCAACTTCCCTAAAAATAATATTCATATTGACTAATAACTTTTTAGATCTACAGCTATTATAAGTAAGTTATTAATAGATTAAAATTCATACCTATAACTTAATTAATAATGCTTGATTTAAAAGAAATATCTTATCAACCCCAAACTGGTGAAAGAAAAATATTAAACAATTTAAATTTAAAAGTTCATGAAAATGAAATCATTTTAATTTGCGGCAATAGTGGTTCTGGGAAAACAACACTTCTCGAAATAATAAGTGGAATAACAAATCCACAAAAAGGAAAAATTACTTGGAAGAATAAAATTTTATCTCCTAGACAAAGAAGATGGTTTTGTGGAGTAGTTTTTCAATTTCCTGAAAGATACTTTATAGGTACAACCATTGGGAAAGAATTAAAAATAGGCCATAAATCTTTAAGAGAAAAAAATATAGAAATAGTTTTAAATAAAGTTGGTTTAAAAAAAATTAATCTTACCCAACCACCAGAACAACTAAGTGGCGGACAACAAAGAAGATTAGCTGTAGCAGTTCAACTTCTTAGAAACCCCTCAATTCTTTTACTTGATGAACCAACTGCTGGATTAGACTATTCAATGAGAAATGATGTAAAGAATTTAATTCTTGATTTAAAAAATAAAAATACAATTATTATCGTTACTCATGAACCTGCCTTATTTGAGGGAATTCCTTCTAGGATATTATTCTTGGAAAAAGGGAAAATCAAAAATTTCATGAAAGAAAATCATGCAGGATAAGATAGTTCGGGCTACTGCAGCAAATGGAGGAATAAGATTAGTTGCTGTTTTAACAACAGAATCTTCTTTAGAAGCAAAAAAAAGACACGGTCTTTCTTATCTAACTACCTGTATCTTAGGAAGAGCTTTTAGTGCTTCACTGCTTTTAGCAAGCTCGATGAAGATAATGCATGGGAGAGTTACTTTAAGAGTCAGATCTGACGGACCTTTAAAAGGATTACTAGTTGATGCAGGTAGAGACGGAAAAGTTAGGGGTTATGTAGGGAATCCTAATTTAGAATTAGACCTAGTCAAAATAAGCAATAATAAATATTCTTTTGATTTCACAAAAGCAATAGGTACAGGATATTTAAATGTAATTAGAGATAGTGGATTTGGAGAACCCTTTACAAGCACTGTTGAATTAGTAAATGGAAATATTGCTGAAGACTTAGCTTCATATTTATATCATTCAGAGCAAACTCCCTCTGCTGTATTTATTGGAGAAAAAATTCAAAATAAAAGTGTTATTTGTAGTGGTGGCTTATTAGCTCAAGTTCTACCTAAAAAAGATCCTGACCCTCTACTTGTCTCACTACTTGAAGAAAGATGTAAAGAAATTAATTCTTTCAGCGAAGATCTATTTAAGTCAAAAGATAATCTTCTTTCGTTAATTAGGGATATATTTCCCGATATTGACGATAAATCTATCTCTGAAAAAGCTCGTTCCCAAGAAGTTAGTTTTAAATGCAAGTGTTCCAAACAAAGAAGTTTGAATGCGATGAAAATGCTTGATAAGAGCGAGTTGGAGGACATCCTCAATAAAGATGGCAAAGCAGAGTTAGTTTGTGAATTTTGTAAGAATAAATATCTTATAAATTTTGAAGAAATTAAATCGATGATAGAAAATCAATCATAAAAAAATTACGCCTAGCCATAAAATAACCATGGCTGGAATACTTTGAATTTTTTGTATTGATAAAGAGTTCTTTGATACTTCCTGAATGAAAGAATTATTTTCAAGCAATCCACCAAATATTAATCCTATCGAGAGAAAGGTAACACTCCAACCTAGAGAACCTATAAATCTTTTCCCCGATTTAATTTGAGTATAGGTAAGTATTAATGTTGAGATAGAGAGTAAAAGTCTATTATTAGAGTCTGGACTGATAAATAACAAAATTAAAAATAATAGCCCAACAGATATTTTTATTGAAAGATTTTCAAATGAGGGGGTAGTTATTTTTGGCAGAGTATACTGACTTGAATTGTTAGAGTTATTATTTAAATTTTTTATCTTAGAAAGAAGTGGGAAATTATTATTAGGAAATTGATTAATTTGTTTTTCTTTTTTTGAGGCACTCACAGCTTCATAGCTTACATTTCCTGATTGCCTAGCTTTCAAACTCCCCATGAGTAATTGATCAAAGGAAGATTCTATTTTCGCTTTTAAAATTAAATCTTCACCAGCCTCTTCAACTTTAATATCTCTAGCCTTCTGAATATCCTCAAAAGCAGCACCTTCTTTTACACCTAAAATTTCATAAGGTGATTTTTCGTTATTGTTTTTATTACTGTTTGAATCCAAAATTTTTTACCAATACTAACAGATTAACTAATTTTATAATCTATTAAGACTTTATAAAACAATTGGTTCGACTCCACTAACAACTGGCGCAACTTTGTTTAAATTTAAATGATTATTGTCTTCAACAAATTGATTTAGATTCCACTCATTTTTGAAAAGAATAACTGGCCTATTCCAACAATCTTTAACTATTTTACAGTTGAATATTCTGCCTAGTTTTTCAATGGCTGGCCATCCATCAGAAATCCATCTAGCCAATTGATATGGCATTGTTTCAAGATTTGCATCTACACCATATTCACTTTTTAATCTATGAGTTACTACCTCCAACTGCAATTGACCAACCGCTGCGAGTATAGGGTCTCTTTTACTCTCATCAAAGTCATAAAGAATCTGAACAGCACCTTCTTCTCGAAGTTCATTAACACCCTTTCTAAAGTTTTTAAATGCTGAGGGATTTGGATTTCTTAGCCAGCTGAATATTTCAGGACTAAAGGATGGTATGCCCTCATATTCAACATGAGCACCAGTATAAAGAGTATCTCCAATAGAAAACATCCCTGGATTATTTAAACCAATAACATCTCCAGGATAGGCATCATCAACTACTTCTCTATCTTGCCCAAATATTTTTTGTGGTCTTGATAATCTAATTGTTTTCCCTGTTCTGGAATGTTTAACTGACATATCCTTTTCAAATTTGCCACTACAAACTCTTATAAAAGCAACCCTATCTCTGTGCTTTGGATCCATATTTGCCTGAAGCTTAAAAACAAACCCACTAAATTCATCGCTTGCAGGTTCAATGTCCCCTTTATTACTATTTCTTGAAGTTGGTTTTTGTGCCATTTTTAAAAAACTATCTAAAAATGGCCTTACGCCAAAATTAGTCATGGCAGATCCAAAGAAAACTGGAGTTAAAGAACCATTAAAAACTTTTTCTTTTTCAAATTTAGATCCTGCCTCATCAAGAACCTCCAATTCTTCAAGCGAGTTTTCCAGTAAATCTCTCTCTACATATTTTGATAGTTCTTTATCTTCAAGACTTAATCTTTTCTCATTCGATTGTTTCCCTCTCACTGCTTTATCGAATAAAATCACCTCTCTCGAAAATCTATCAATAACCCCTCTAAATTCCTTGCCACTCCCAATTGGCCAGTTTATGGGTAGGGTATTTAATCCAAGTTCTGATTCAATTTCATCAAGTAAAGAAAATGGCTCTCTTCCTGGTCTATCCATTTTATTTATGAAAGTAAATATTGGTATTTTTCGCATCTTGCAAACTTCAAACAATTTTCTAGTTTGAGGTTCTAATCCTTTAGCGGCATCTTCCAACATAACTGCATTATCAGCAGCAGCTAATGTTCTATAAGTATCTTCGGAGAAATCTTGGTGTCCTGGTGTATCTAATAGATTAATTACTGATCTTTCATATTCAAATTGCAATACAGTTGATGTAATAGAAATACCTCTTTGTTTCTCAAGTTCCATCCAGTCTGAGGTGGCTTTTCTCTGATTACCCCTAGCTTTTACTGCTCCTGCCTGTTGAATGGCACCTCCATACAAAAGAAGCTTCTCGGTAAGAGTCGTTTTCCCAGCATCTGGATGTGAGATAATAGCAAAATTTCTTCTTTTATTTACCGCATCCAGTATTTCTTTATAATTTAGAATTTTTGTACCTAAGCTCATTTATATAATATAGAGGCCTTCCACTTAGTTCTTAAACATTACCATAGACTATTAAATAATTTTCACCTTCTTCAAACACGTCTAAAGAGGATAGATCATTCTCTAATGTGAAATTTTTTAACTCTTTAAAAGTATAAGAAGCTCTTAAAGATGCATAATAATCGTTAGTTAAAATCTCATTATATTTATTTGAACATTGTGCTTTGAGTTTTAAAGCAGACTTTTCATCTAATGGCCTTTTTAAGTCCTTGTGAAAATTTACAGTGCTATTACTAGACAAACATCTTATTGTGTTGAAGAAATCTTCAAGATTGGTAATGTGATGAATCAAACTGTTGCTTACAAGTAAACTAATTCTTTTTTTTAATAAAAAATTATTTGATTTAATGTCTTTGATGTCAAAACAAATGTAACGTAAATTTTTTAATTTTTTTTGATTATTAGAAATACTTTTATTATATTCTGCTCTCAAAATCATCTCTTTAGAACCATCTATTCCTAGGACTGCAGTATTTGGCCATTTTATTGCTAACTTCTCAGAAATATTTCCTGGGCCGCATCCTAAATCAACAATTAAATCTTTTTCACCTAAAGAAATATTTTTTTTCAAAAGATATTGATTTATTTGATTAATTAGATTAACTTCCCCTTCTGAAAAATCAGCTTCGTCATAAGAAATGACCTGCTCTTTTTCTTCCATTAATTCAGGTTCCGGGACTCTTTCCATATCCTTTCTTGAAACAAAGATTTCATATTAAACATAATTCTACACAAACCGTTAAATAGTGGTAAGAATAGTTGCAGACGCCACAGGTAGAGTTATTCTTCCAGTACGGGTTATTTACATACGTTTTTTTATCGTGACTGTTGCACCAAATAAAGCTTCTTCAGAGAGCAATTCCAATAATCTTAAAAAAGATGATTTTCCAAAGACTGCACCAGCTGCTTATCCAGTTTTTTTCAGATCTTACAGTAGAAAAACTTCATCTGGCAAAAGGGAGAACTGGAGCGAAGTGGGCGAAAGGAATTTATTGGGATTAAAAGAATTAGGAAAACTTTCTGAAGAAGAATTAATCCTAATGAAGGAGATGCAAAGTAACCAAAAAGCTCAACCTTCAGGAAGATGGTTATGGATAGGCGGAACCCCTTGGATTAATAAGAACCAAAATTTCTCAGGAGCATACAACTGTACCTCAACAAACTTAATTGATTGGGAAGCTTTCGCATTAATGATGGACTTAGCAATGATGGGATGTGGTACAGGTGCCATAATTGAGCCTCATTTTATAAACAATTTACCTACGGTAATTAACAAAATAAATATTAAATCAGTCAGTGAAGTTGGAATAACTCCTAAAGATCAAAGAGTAGAAAAGTCATCACTAGAAATTAAAGGAAAAGATCTTCACATCAAAGTCGGAGATAGCAGAAGAGGATGGGTAGATAGCTATAAATACCTTCTTGAGGCATCAAGTAATGAGAGTCTTGAAAGAGAAATTGATGTTTATATTGATTTGGAAGATATTAGACCTGCTGGAGAATCATTAAAAGGTTTTGGTGGGATGGCAAATCCTATTAAATTGAAAGATCTCTACTCCAGAGTCGCATCACTTCTTGGAAAGGCAATAGGCAGGAAATTAAGTACAGTAGAGTGTTGTCTATTAATTGATGAAGCTGCAGTTACCATAGTTGCTGGGAATATAAGAAGAAGTGCTGGAATGAGACAATTTGCTTCAGATGATAAGGAAGCCGCATCAGCAAAAGAAAATTTATGGAGTCAAGATGAGAATGGTAATTGGAGAATAGATCCTGAAAAAGATGCCCTCAGGATGGCCAATCATACTAGGGTTTACCATACAAAGCCCACTTACCAAACTGTTTTGGATGCAGTAACAAAACAATTCCATTCAGGTGAAGGAGCTATTCAATTTGCTCCAGAAGCAATCGCAAGGTCAAATGCAGATATTTTCAAAGAAGATGAATTGAGAAAGGAATTTATTGAAATCTACTCAGAACAAGGCAAAGATGAAGCGAGAAATTGGATAAATAGTAGTTATGGTCCTTTTTCAGAAGAAGAGTTAGACCACAGGATGAGCCGATATGGACTTAACCCCTGTGGGGAGATTTTGGGAAATGATTTCCACTGCAATTTGGCTGAAGTTCATTTAAATCAGATTGATCCAGGTAATTTTGAAGAGCAAAAAAAGGCTTTTAAAGCAGCAGCTCTTTCTGTAGCTTGCTTACTTAATCATGAATTTGAAGTTGAGCGTTACAGAAAAAGTAGGGAATATGATCCTATTGTAGGAGTAAGTTTCACTGGATTATTTGATTTTTGTGTCCATGCCTTTGGGACGCCATGGTTGAAATGGTGGGAAGCAGGAAGGCCAAATAGCGAAGAAGGGAAGGCCTTCAAAGAAAAGGAAGCTAAATTCTTAGATTCTTGGAGAAAGATAGTAAAAGAAACTGTATGGGAATATTGTGATAAGCACAATCTAAGGAGACCAAATAGATGCACAACAGTTCAGCCAGCTGGAACTAAAAGTCTTCTTACAGGAGCAGCGCCAGGATGGCATCCTCCAAAGGCTCAAAGATTCATTAGAAGAATAACTTTCAGAAAAAATGATCCAATAGCTTTAGCTTGCATGGATTATGGTTACTCAGTTGTTCCATCTCAATCTGATAAAGATGAAAATGGTTGCTTGCTCGATAATCCATTTGATCCAAGATGTACAGAATGGTTAGTTGAAATCCCTACAGAGGTTAGTTGGGCAAATATAGATGGTGCAGACCAAATAGACATCAATAATTTCTCGGCACTAGCTCAATTTGATTTTTACATGCAAGTCCAGAAATTTTACACAGAGCATAATACCTCTGCAACAGTAGAATTTAGAGAAAATGAAATCGAGGATCTAGCTAAGGCTATTCATAATGCAATAGAAAATAATGAGGGATATATTTCAGCGGCACTGCTAGCTAGATTTAGTGCTAACGCTACTTTCCCTAGATTACCCTTTGAACCAATAAGTAAAGATGAATATATATCATTGCAAAATAAAGTAATAGAAAGGAAAGTTAATAACGATTTCTTTGATGCTCTTAATAAATATGATGTTGGAGAACTATCTGAAGCTGGTCCAGCAGGTTGTGATTCAGATAAGTGCTTACTTCCACTCGCTAAACCAAAAGATTAAAGTTTGAATTATTTGTAAATAAAAAATATAAATTAGTTTTTAAAAATTTAATTTATAGCTACCTCTTTATATAGGGACATAAATTATTTATGACATTAAGCTTAAATATTGGCAACTTATTTAATGATTCCTCTAGTCATGCACTAATTGATGAGCTAAGAAAAAGAAAATCGCAAGATGATATCTTAGATTTTGAGGAAAAATTTAACTCCAAAAACGAACAAAATCTACACGTTTATATATGTAGATTTCTAAAAAATAGATCAATATCCAGAGGGCTAGCCTCAAGATGGTTAATAACCATAATTGAAATCAAAGAATCAAAAATCGATGCTTTGCAAAAATTAAATAATTAGGTCAAACCTGAAAGTTTCCATAGAGCAATTCCAAAAATTGAGAATCCCATAATAAAAGTAAAAGCCAAAGCATTTACCAATTGAACCTTATCATTCATTCTGTTTGCGAATGGTAATAATTGAGCAAATAATGGAGTCTCTTCAACTATTGCGGATTTTTTTACAGTAGGTTTTTTGCTTCTAGAAAACATAAAACAAATTTTATAATCCTAAGAATTTTACATTTAAAAGTTCATTAAATAAAAAATACTTCTCAAAAACGAACAAAATGTAACCTGCAAGAAACTACTTAAGAAAAACATAAAATTTATTTAGTATTAGCCTATTTCATTACTAATGTATTAAATTTATTTATTAAACACCTAGACAAATAATTTTCTTGAATGTTATTATTAAATTGTAGCAACCGCTACCAAAACGTTCAACTTGCATAGAGCAAGCCGCAAATCGACTTAAGCCATGGAACGGGGACTTAAGCGAAACCGGAGCTTAAAAAATGACTCTAATTTACAGAGGACAAAAGTACGTCCAGAACAAAGAAGCAGCTAAAAAGCAGCACAACCAACTAACTTATAGAGGAAAAGCTTACACAAGCTAGTTAATTTTTCCAATAAATAAAAAAGCCACTTCTAGTGGCTTTTTTTGTTCAAACTTAATCTAAAAAAATCACTTAATACTTCTAACAGGTATTAGACTAATATGATTTAAATGCATTTATATATTTGATAAATATGGCAGACCAGAAACCTTTATTTAAAGCACCTTATGACATAAAAGATGTAAGTGCTCTTTTCGCCATAGTTGCCTTTGTTTTAATAATCGCTGCAGTAGTTGGAAATAACTTATTTGGTTTATTTCAACAAAATGTCAACTTTGGGTGATTTTTTGTAGCAGACTAGATTTTTTCTCTTTTAAGAAAAAGCTATCTGATGAACAAATGGAATGTATGCAATTTGGTATTTGCGATTATGCTCCAAGACAAGT
>QCEG01000015.1 GCA_003278535.1 Prochlorococcus sp. AG-355-N18 | reverse complement strand
GCGGTAGCTATTCCATACCATATTCGTCGGGTTGTGGGGTCCTGAGCTAGACCCTGGTTAAATGATGGAAATTTTGTTGCCATTGAATTAAAAAGGTGAAGTTCAGGTTATTAGCCCAGCCCGAAAAGGCGAGCATGGAAGAAGGCCCATGTGGTGGCAATACCACCTACAAGGAAGTGTGTAACACCTACTGCACGTCCCTGAGTAATAGATAGAGCTCGAGGTTGAATGGTTGGTGCAACCTTTAGTTTGTTGTGTGCCCAAACAATTGATTCGAACAATTCTTGCCAATATCCTCTTCCACTGAAGAGGAACATTAAACTGAACGCCCATATAAAGTGAGCTCCCAAGAACATCAAACCGTACATGCTTATTGATTGACCATAGCTTGTTAATACTTGAGAAGCTTGAGCCCAGAGGAAATCTCTTAACCAACCATTGATAGTAATTGAACTTTGTGCAAAATTACCACCAGTAAGTCCCCAAACATCACTCTGCATTTTCCAGGAGAAGTGGAAAATAACTATTGATAAACAGTTATACATCCAGAAGAGAGCTAAGAAAACGTGATCCCATGAAGAAACTTGACATGTACCACCTCTTCCAGGACCATCACAAGGGAATCTAAATCCTAAAGAAGCTTTGTCAGGAATTAACCTTGAACTTCTTGCATAAAGAACTCCTTTAAGAAGTATCAAAACAGTTACATGGATTTGGAAAGCATGAATGTGATGAATCATTAAATCAGCTGTCCCTAATGGAATTGGAGCTATAGCTACCTTTCCACCAACTTCTACTAAACTTCCATTAAAGACTTCACTTAAAGCTTTGTGAGGTAAAGCTTCTGAAGTACCTGCTAAAAGGGAAGTGCCAACAGCAGATGCTTGAATACTCTGTACCCATTGAGCAAAGATTGGCTGAAGTTGGATAGCAGAATCACTAAACATATCTTGGGGTCTACCCAAAGCTCTCATAGTGTCGTTGTGAATGTAGAGTCCAAAACTATGGAATCCTAACCACATACAAACCCAGTTCAAGTGACTGATTAAAGCATCTCTTGCCTTAAGAATTCTGTCTAATACATTATCAATATGTTTTGCTGGATCGTAATCTCTAACCATTGCAATTCCAGCATGCGCACCTGCTCCTACTATGAATAATCCACCTATCCACATGTGATGGGTAAATAATCCAAGAACTGTCATATAGTCAGTAGCTATATAAGGATATGGAGGCATCGCATACATGTGATGAGATACAAGTATGCTTATTGATCCAAGCATAGCTAGGTTTACTGATAGCTGAGCATGTCTACTTTCTGCCATGAACTCAAAAAGACCTTGATGACCTTTCGGCGCAGGAAATAATATTGGGTCTCCTTGTTGTGAATCTAATATTTCTTTCATACTATGACCAATACCGTAATTGGTTCTGTACATATGACCACCGATTATCGCTATTACACCAAAAGCTAAATGATGATGGGAAACATCAGTCATCCACAAGCTTCCTGTCACAGGGTTAAGTCCACCTTTGAAAGTAAGGAAGTCTGAGAAAGCTAACCAATTTAAACTAAAGAAATTACCTGTACCACTTGCTAATCCTGGAAATATCTGACCGATAATTTGTGGATCGCAGAGTTGATGCGGCATAGGCAAATCTGCAATAGTTGCAATTTCTTTTCCATTAATAACTAAAGGTGAGCCTGCATCAATTGCATCTAAGAGAGCTGCAGTAGGAGCTCCGATATGAATACAATGGCCAGCCCATGCTAGAGATCCTAAACCTACTAAACCAGCTATGTGGTGGTTAAGCATAGACTCAATATCTTGAAACCACTCCATTTTTGGAGCTGCTTTGTGATAGTGAAAAATTCCAGCATGAAGCATAAGTGCCGCCATTACTACAGCGCCTATTGCTAAAGCCATAAGTTCACTCTCATTAGTGATTCCCCATGCTCGCCACATGTGGAATATTCCTGAACTAATTTGAATACCGTTGTAGTTAGCACCGAGGTCAGCATTAAGCATTTCTTGACCAACGATTGCCCATACTTGCTGAGCTCCTGGTTTGACATGAGTTGGATCAGCTAACCAACCTGAGTAATTAGAAAATCTTGCTCCATGGAAAAATGCAGCACTCATCCATATAAAAATGACTGCAAGATGTCCAAAATGAGCTGAAAAGATTTTTCTTGTTGCTTCTTCAGCATCGCCTGTATGCACATCAAAATCATGTGCATCAGCATGCAAATTCCAGATCCAAGTTGTAGTTTTCGGACCTTTAGATAATTTACTTGACCAGAATCCTGGCTTATCTAATTTGGCAAAATCAATAGGTCTTGGATCGGCCTTGACAGGATCTTCCAAAACTTTTTTGTTTTTTTCTCCACTTTCTGGTGGGCTGATGGTCATCTAGCACCTCGAAAATAATTGACATTAAAGCCGTTGATCGGATCTTGAACCTATTTTTAATGATAATGTTCAAGAAAACGAATCCTTCGGAACTTTAGATATTCGTTTCAAAAATAATAAGGCAAAGATTCTTTCCTTATGCATTAACGTAACAAATGTTCTAATGATTGTTACTATATGAATATTTTGTTAAATTCTAGTCTATGACTAAATTATGAGTATTTTTACTCAAAATTTATATAAATTTCTTAAATTTTTTTTTATATTTCAAAGAAAATTTTTTAAATCCAGCGACAGGATATAATTTCAAAGTTACTATTAATAGTTTCTAAATTGAAAGGCATTGCGATAGGTCTATCTAATAATTCAAAAGAAATTTTAAAAAGGCTTAAAAAAACCGAATTTGTCAAAGATATATATATTGCAGGTTCTTCAAAAGAGGATGGAAAGCAAAATGAACTTATTCAAGTAGAAAAACCTAGAGAAATCTTACTAAAGAAATGGCCGGAGATAGATTTAATAATTTTTATAGGCTCAATTGCTGCATCAATACGCATAATAAATACATTTTTAACCTCTAAAGATCAAGATCCTGGAGTAATAGTTGTAGATAACAAATGTTCCAAGATAGTTCCTTTAATTGGCTTACATCAGTCAAATACGCAAAATATTGCATGTCAAATTGCTAATTTACTTGGTGGAGAAATTATAGTAACTAATAATTCCAATGATCAAAGCCTCTTAAATCTTGATGCATTTGGGAATCAATGGGGTTGGAAAAGATCTGGCAAAATAAACGATTGGTCAAAACTAGTAATTAAACAAGCTAAGAACGAAGAAATATTTTGCACACAATTATCTGGTAATAACTTATGGAAAACTTCAGAATCAGCTGAGATTATTAATCAAATTGATAAAAAAGAAACTGAAAAACCAGATTCAACTTTTTATGTGAGTATATTCGAACATCATGAACCAACTTGGCACCCACCCGTATTATGGGTTGGCATTGGATGTGAAAGAAATACAAGCAAAGAATTAATAACAAATTCTTTAAACAATTTTTTTGAGTCAGGAAATTTATCACAGCAATCAATTGCGGGATTTGCAACTATTGATATTAAAAAAAATGAGAAAGGAATTTTAGAACTTGCTGAAGAAAAAAACTTGCCTATAAAGTTTTTCAGTAAAGAAGATCTTTCAAAAATAATTGTTCCAAATCCATCAAATATTGTGCAAAATGAGATTGGCACCCCTTCTGTAGCGGAAGCCTCTTGCTTACTCGCAGCAGGAGAACAATCAAAATTATTAGAAGAAAAAAGAATTTTTAAAAATCAATCTGGGGCAGTAACTATTGCTGTAGCAGAATCAAAAAATCAATTTAATCCAAACCATGGCGAAATCCATATTATTGGAAGTGGGCCTGGTGATATTTCCTTCCTAACCAATAATGCAAGAAAAGCACTTTCAAGATGTACTGTTTGGATTGGATACAAAATGTATTTAGATTTAATAAAAGCCTTAAAAAGGAATGATCAGATTTTAATTGAAAGTAAACTTACTGAAGAAAAAGAGAGATGCATTAAAGCAATTAAACTAGCTGAGGAAGGAATAAAAGTGGCTTTAATTTCTTCAGGTGAATCTGGATTTTATGGCATGGCAGGTTTACTTTTAGAATTACTTCAAAAAATCAAAAAAGAATATAGACCTTACTTTGAAGTACATCCAGGTATAAGTAGTGTTCAATTAGCGGCTGCGATTAGTGGAGCACCACTAATGAATGACTTTTGTTCAGTAAGCTTAAGCGATAAACTAACTCCATGGTCTTTAATACAAAAAAGAATTGAAGGAGCTCTTATGGGTGACTTTGTAATAGCTTTATTTAATCCTCAATCCATTGAAAGAAATTGGCAGCTAAAAAGCGTAATAGATTTATGTTTAAAATCTAGACATGGTGATACTCCAGTATTAATAGCTAGACAAGTAGGGAGAGAAAATCAAACCAAAAAATTTTTTACTTTAAACACTATTCCTTTTAAAGAGATTGATATGTTATCAATTATTATTATTGGCAATTCTCAAACAACCTTAGTTGACGAAATATTTCTCACTCCTAGAGGATATTTACAAAATTAAGTTTAGATAATCCATATTTTTATAATATAGAATTTTTTCTTTGCTTTTTTTTTATAAGAATACTAATCTTTTAGAATAATAATGAAAGTTTTTAATTGAAAAATATTGGTTTAATTTTGTTTGACATTGATGGGGTAATCCGCAGCGTAGAAAATAGTTACAGACTTTCATTAAAAAAAACAGTTTACAAATTTTCTGGATGGGAGCCAAGTTATATAGATATTGATAATGCAAAAAATGAAGGGCTCTGGAATAATGACTGGGATTTAAGTTTAGAACTCATAAAAAGATGTATAAAAAAAGAGAATTTAAACCTTAAAATTCCTCCAAGAGAGGAAATAGTAAAATGTTTTGAAGAGTTTTACTTTGGTGGCGATCCAAATAAAGATAGTAAATATTGGTCCGGTTACATAACAAATGAGGAGTTATTAGTTGATAAAAAGTTTTTTGATTTAATTCAAGATAATGGAATAATCTGGGGTTTTGTTAGTGGTGCAGAGTCTGCTTCTGCAAAATTTGTTTTAGAAAAAAGACTTGGACTAAAATCACCACCATTAATATCTATGGGAGATGCCCCTGACAAGCCTGATCCTAAAGGTTTTATTAACTTATCAAAAAAGCTTATTGGAGATAAACTTGGCGAATCAAATATTCCCATTGCATATGTAGGAGATACTATTGCAGATATAAATACAGTTATAAACGCAAGAAGGGAAATACCATCTCAGAAATTCATAAGTATCGGAATAGCTCCCCCTCATTTACATTTAAATTCTCGATTAAAAGAACGTAATTCTTACGAAACAAATCTTAGAAATGCAGGCGCTGACTTGATTTTAAATTCTATTTATGACCTGCAAGATATTAATCTTGACTTATTTTAAAACAAATATTAATTAAAAATTTTCTTAATAAATCACGGAGAGGGAGGGATTCGAACCCTCGACAAAAGTTACCTCTTGTAACTCCTTAGCAGGGAGCCGCTTTCAACCACTCAGCCACCTCTCCAGTTCTTATACATTATCAATTTTTATGCAAACATTCAAAATTTTTTATTTAATCGAAATGTCTAATCTACTTGAACTTTCGGTAATCTATTTTTAAAAGAACAAAGAATTTCCCAAGGGATAGTATTAGATTTTCTTGCCCATTCAAGAGGAGAAATTGTTTTATCCCCATCAGATCCCAGTAATACCATGGTACTACCAACTTTAATTTCATTAGAATCTGTTATGTCTACCATCATTTGATCCATAGTTATAGATCCAACTTGAGGATAAAATTTTTTATTATGGATAACGTTAATCTTGCCTGAAAGATTTCTTGGTACACCATCTGCATAACCAATACTTAATACAGCTAACTTAGTTTTTCTATGACTTACAAATTTGCCTCCGTAACTTACACTTACACCTTTATCAATAGTTCTTATAAAAGCTACTTTGACCTTCAAAGATAAAGCTGGTTTAAGCAATAAATTTTTATTTAATTTTGACAAAGGTTTATATCCATAAATAGATAATCCAACACGTACCATATGAAAATGGAAATTTTTATCAAGAAGCATTCCCGCTGAATTAGCCAAATGAATCTTGATATTTTTATTTCTATCAGCATTAATTTGCTTTAATAATTCCTTAAACTTCTGCCTTTGTAATTGTGTAATACTTTTTGGATCTAGTGAGTTAAGTTCATCTGCAGAAGATAAATGACTATATATTCCCTCAATAGAAATATTGTCAAAAGATTTGATGTTTTCAAATTGTTGAACAAATTTATTGTATTCAAATCCTAATCTTGACATTCCCGTATCAACTTTAAGATGTAAGAGAAATTTCAATCCAAATTGCTTTCCAATATTATTGCAAATTAAACATTCTCTTATACTACTGATAGTTGGCATAAGATCATTTTTAAAACATATAGTAAGATCCCTTTTCGTATAAAGATTTCCTAGGATAAGTATTGGTTTTTTAATTCCAGAAGAACGAAGCTTAATGCCTTCATTTAATGTGGCAACACCTAATTGAGATGCTCCACCTTTGATAGCATACTCTGATACTAATTTAGCATCATGTCCATATCCATCAGCTTTAACGACTGCCATAAATTGACAATTTTTACTTAATTTTGATCTTAAATGTCTAACGTTTGTTTCTATTGCTTTTCCTTTAACTTCAATCCATGCTCTTTGTTTTAGATCTATATCTTTTTCAAAATTTGGAAATTTCTCAAAATTAAATACTTGATTTGTTTGCCTATTTTGCATTAACTTCGCACAAATATATGCGCTTATTGAAATATACAGTTAGCATGACATGTAAATTGTATTTTGGCATGAGCCAGACTCTAGTTTTAAATGCATCTTATGAACCTTTAAACATCACTTCCTGGCGAAGAGCAGTAATTTTGATGATTAAAGGTAAAGCAGAAAGCTTAGAGGAAGATAAAACATATTCAATTCATAGTGGGAAAAAGTTGCCGACAGTTATAAGACTTCGTTACTACGTCAAAGTTCCTTTTAGAGAGGTTTCTTTAACGAGA
The DNA here is from genome assembly GCA_003278535.1 of Prochlorococcus sp. AG-355-N18. Classification (GTDB taxonomy): domain Bacteria; phylum Cyanobacteriota; class Cyanobacteriia; order PCC-6307; family Cyanobiaceae; genus Prochlorococcus_A. The sequence continues at coordinate 21,382 of QCEG01000015.1, read as the reverse complement.
AAAAATATTCTTCTGAGAGATAATAATTCTTGCCAATACTGTAACTATAGGGGTAGTGATCTATCAATAGATCATGTTTTACCGAGAAGCAGAGGTGGAACAGATAGCTGGGAAAATGTTACTACAGCATGTCTCAGATGTAATGTGCAAAAAGGTAATCGAACTCCCGAAGAGGCGAATATGCCCTTAAAACGTCGGCCTTATCGTCCATTAAGTAATCTAAATTTTGAAGCTACAAGACAAATTGACTCTGGAAAGCATAAAGAATGGAGTAAATACGTAATAGGATAGGAGTTACAATCTAATAAAAAAATCTTAATTTACTTCTTTATTAAAATCCTCCATCATTCTTTTTTGTTCTTGCGCTATGCATGCATTAATCACTTCTTCTAATTGACCAGCAAGAATTGGCTCAAGAGAAAAATTGGAACCTAATCTATGATCAGTTGTCCTGTTATCTTTAAAATTATAAGTTCTTATTTTTTCACTTCTATCGCCTGTTCCAACCTGGGAAAGCCTTTGTGATCTCTCTTTTGCATTGGCTTCTTTTAATTGAATTTCATACAATTTAGCTCTTAAAATTTCCATTGCTCGTTCGCGATTTTGCAATTGTGATCTCTCTTGAGTACAAAAAACTCTTATTCCTGTAGGCTTGTGGAGAAGATCAATAGCTGTCTCTACCTTATTAACATTTTGTCCACCTGCACCTCCTGATCTTGCTGTTCCAACCTCTAGATCTGTTGGATCAATTTTAACCTCAACAGGATCAGCCTCAGGCATAACGGCAACTGTAGCTGTAGAGGTATGAACTCTACCTTGAGATTCAGTAGCTGGAACTCTTTGGACTCTATGTACACCAGCCTCAAATTTAAGTTGACTATATACAGAATCTCCCTTAACTGAGATAACTAACTCCTTAAATCCACCCATATCTGACTCTGAAGCACTAACAGGTTTTACAGACCATCCAATTTTTTGTCCATATCTTTCATACATTCTTGCTAAATCACCCGCCCAGATACACGCCTCGTTACCACCAGCACCGGCTCTGATTTCTAACATTACACTTCTTTCATCTCTTGGGTCTTTTGGCAATAAGGCGATTGTGGTTTTTTGAATCAGTTCACTCTTAAATTCCTCTAGAGTTATTAATTCCTCATTTATCAAAGATTCCATTTCTTTATCATTTCTATTTTCTTTTAATAGATTTTTTGAATCTTCGATTTCTTTATCAGTATCAAGCAACTTATTAAAATCAATCACCAAAGGTTCCAATTTTGACCTTTCTCTTGCTATGGATTCTAATTTTTTTGGATCATTAGCTATATCAGGATCTGCAAGTTGCACTTCCAAATTTTCAAAACTTTCTGAAGCAGTTTTCAACCTTGCAATTAATGTTGAGTATTCCAATTGAAATTATGCTTAATTTTGAAAATTCTATTTTTTAGAATCTTTTTCTTCTTTTTGATCTTTAGATGTGGCTGAATTAGCTGAACCCATTCCATATTTTTTCATAAACCTATCAACCCTACCTTCCGTATCAAGAATCTTTTGAGTTCCAGTGAAGAAAGGATGATTACCACTCCATACATCAACATGTAATTCAGGCTGCGTGGAGCCTGTCGTCATTACAACTTCTCCATTACAAATAACTTTTGCATCTGGATACCATTTTGGGTGTATTTCTGATTTTGGCATAATTTAAATTTCTTTAACGTTTAGAGAATTGAGGAGCTTTTCTTGCTTTTTTGAGACCATATTTTCTTCTCTCCTTAGCTCTAGGATCTCTACTGAGATGGCCTTCAGTTTTTAGCGGTTTCCTATTGTCAGGAGATAATTCGCAAAGTGCTCGAGCTGCCCCTTGCTTTATAGCATCTGCTTGGCCAGTCAATCCACCACCAAAAACATTTACAAAAATATCATAAGAATTTTCAAGTCCTAATGTTTTCAAAGGTGCTTTTATTGAATTTAAGTGAAGAGGATTAAAGTTTAAGTAATCATCTCCAGCACGACCATTAATTTTTATTAGTCCATTTCCTGGAATCAAGCGAACTCTAGCTACTGAAGTTTTTCTTCTTCCAGTTCCCCAATAAACAGCTTTGTTTTTTATTTGACTATTCATTTTGATAAATTAACTATTTAATAATACAGGATTCTGAGCAGCATGAGGATGATCAGCACCTTTATAAACTTTTAGTTTTTTAAATTGCTGTCTTCCTAAAGAGTTATGAGGCAGCATCCCTTTAACAGCTTGCTCGATGATTCTTTCAGGAATTCTTTCTTGTAAAGACTCAAATTTTTCAATTTTCATTCCTCCTGGTCTTCCAGAATGTCTCCTGTACAATTTTTGTGATGCTTTTTTACCTGTTACCTCAACTTTTTCAGCATTTACTACAATGACAAAATCTCCAGTATCTAGATGCGGTGTAAATGTTGGTTTATTCTTACCTCTCAATACAGTTGCAATTTCTGTAGCAAGTCTACCAAGTGTCTTATCTTTTGCGTCAACTAAAAACCAATTTCTTTCAATTGTGTCTAAAGATGGAGTAATTGTTTTATTCATTTACCAAATTTCTGCAAATAAATTTAAGTTAGTCTTAAATTCTACCTTATTGAAGGAATAATAAACAACAGTTTTGAATGATTTACACAAAAAATTCGCTTAATCAAACCTTACTTAAGAAAAACCCTTAATTAGAAATACAGGGAAAAAATCATTGTTATTAATATTTTTAAAAACATTTTCTTGATAAACAGCATTTACAAAACATAACCCCTTAGCTGGAGCAGATTCTTTAACATCATTTTTCTTTTTCTTTACCCATCTATCTGTAAAAATTTCTGGCGATATTTTGTTTTCTCCAACTAAAACTAGTTGACCAATAATTAAGCGGACCATTCCATATAGAAAACCAGTAGCTTTAATATCAACAAAAATCAAATCTTCTACTCTTTTGATATCTATATTTTTTATTGTTGTAATTGAGTTTGTCCTATTACTGCCACTTTTCTGAAAAGCAAAAAAATCATGTTCTCCTATCATTTTCCTGGATGCATTTAACATTAAAACTTCATCTAATACTTTTTGATATCTATGCCATGACCATTTACTGATGAACAAGTTTGAGAATTTACTGTTATTAATTACATATCGATAATGTCTATACACTGCTGAATAGCATGCATGCCAACTATCTTTTACCTCAACTGATTCCAAGATCCTAATTGATGAGGGTAAAAGACTATTTAAGACATCAGAATAACTATTTCCTGGGAAAAAACAATCAACATCAAAGTGTACTACTTGACCTGATGCATGAACCCCAGCATCAGTCCTACCTGCTGCAAAAGTCTTTACTGCATGATTTGTAATCTTGAAGAGAGCTACTTCTAAAATTTCTTGAACAGTAGTTGCATTTTTTTGTTTTTGCCATCCTGAATAATGAGATCCATCATATTGGACTAGTAAAGCTACCCTTTTCAAAAGTTATTTTTTAGTAAAAGCCCCTTTAATTATCTAACTTAAACAAGTTCGATTATAGCCATCTGAGCGTTATCACCTTTTCTAGATACAGTTCTGACGATGCGTGTATAACCACCATTTCTATCTCCATATCTTTCCTTTGCTTTTTCAAATAATGAATGCACTAATTTTTTATCATAAATATATCCAATAGCCCTTCTCCTAGAAGCCAAACTTCCATCTTTGGCGAGTGAAATCATTCTTTCAGCTTCATTTCTTAAAGCTTTTGCCCTAGCTTTTGTTGTCGTTACTCTACCTTCTCTAATTAATTGTGTAGTTAAACCTCTTAGAAGTGCTTTCCTCTGATCAGCAGGTTTACTTAATAATGGAATTCTAAGTTGGTGTCTCATAATCTTAAAAATTGTTAAACAGATGTTCTACTTTGTGGAATAGAAATGCCTATGCGCTCAAGAGCTTCAATAACCTCATCTGCAGATTTGGAGCCAAAGTTCTTAATTTCAAGAAGATCTTCATAGCTGAAGCCCATTAAATCCGAAACTGAGTTAACTTGCGCCCGTTTCAAACAATTATATGCTCTAACGGACAAGTTTAGTTCCTCGAGAGGAATTTGAGCTTCAGGAGATGGTTCAGGTTCTTCAGGAATTTCTTCAACCATTGTTACAGTAGCAAGGGGTTGGAAGAGTTCTATTAATTGATTTGCAGCTTCAGCAATTGCATCGTCAGGACTGGTTGAGCCATCTGTTACTACCTCCATTTTTAATCTTTCTCTTCCCGTTCCGCCTTCTGCTACAGCAGTTTCATCAATCGTAAAGTTCACTCTCTTCACCGGCATAAATACAGCATCTATTTGAAGCAAATCAATAGCAGTTGTCTCTTCACTCTTTCGGTCGACGGGTCTATATCCAACACCTCTTTCAACATGGATTTCCAACTCTAAGTTATGACCCTCCTGGATAGTCGCAATCGGTTTTTCGCCATCAACAATTTCAACTTGAGAGGAGAATTGAATGTCATTAGCCTTAACCTCCATTGGACCACTAGCTACTAACCTGCCGATTTCGAGCTCTGGATTAGTGCTATTTATTGATAGTTGCTTGCAATTAAGAAGAATATCTAAAACGTCTTCTCTAACTCCAGGAATAGTGGCATATTCATGATTAATTCCTGATATTCTTACTGCAGTAACTGCACTCCCTTCAAGTCCTCCCATAAGGACTCTTCTAAGGGAATTACCCAAAGTTGTAGCTTGTCCCCTTTCTAAAGGGCCAATTAAAAAAGTTCCTGTTTGGGAGCGATCATCTGCTATTTGATGGTCGATTCTGTCAATCTGGTATTGCAACACGGAAAATAATAAGGTTAAGAGTTGTTTTTTGGGGGGGGGTTGAGAATGGTTAAGACCTAAACGCGTCTCCGTTTAGGTCTTCTGCATCCATTATGAGGTAATGGAGTTACATCTCTTATTAGAGTTATTTCTAATCCGGCCACTTGTAAAGCTCTTATGGCCGTTTCCCTACCTGCGCCCGGCCCTCTTACTAGTACTTCTATTTGTCTCATACCTTGATCAAGTGCTCTTCTAGCTGCAGCTTCGGCAGCTGTTTGAGCAGCAAATGGCGTACCTTTCCTAGCGCCTTTAAATCCACTTGCGCCTGCAGAAGACCAAGAAATTACATGTCCAGAGGTGTCAGTAATTGAAACAATAGTATTATTAAATGTGCTTTGAATATGTACCACACCATTAGGTACATTACGTTTAGATTTCTTTGAACCTGTTTTTTTTACTGTAGCTGCCATGATGTTTTAAGTTAATACTTCAATTTGTAAATAGATTTAGTTATTTATTTTTTTCTTCCAGCAACTGTTTTTCTAGAACCCCGTCTTGTTCTTGCGTTGGTTCTAGTTCTTTGACCCCTTACTGGAAGACTCATTCTATGTCTTCTTCCTCTCACACATCCTATATCTTGTAGGCGTTTCAAAGCCATTCCCTCTTTTCTTCTCAAATCCCCTTCTAAAGTGAATTCTTCTGTGGCACCTCTTAGTTTTTGCACATCAGAATCTGAAAGGTCTTTGACACGAGTATCGGGGTTTACACCCGTATTAGCAAGAATTAGCTTTGATCTCGTTAAACCAATTCCATAGACGTATGTAAGTGCAATTTCAACTCGCTTTTCGCGAGGTATGTCAATTCCTGCAATCCTAGCCACGTGTTTTGAATAAGTAAAAGTTTGAATTTGAGGGTTGAAATTTAACCCTGACGCTGTTTATTTCGAGGTCTTTTCTTGTTAATAACATAGATTTTACCTCTTCTCCTCACGATCTGATCGTCAGGACTAATTTTTTTGACTGAAGATCTGACCTTCATAGGGGTTTAACAAATAGAACGTTAATATTATATTCTACATCATCATCAAGCCATTTTTTGTTTGATATCAGAGGAAATGGTTTTTAAATCTCTATCAGCATCAATATATTCTAACAATGAGAGATCCTTAAAATATTGAATTAATGGTTCTGTAGTTTTTTTATATATATCAACTCTTGTTCTAATTGTCTCTTCCGTATCATCTTTTCTCCCTCTTAAAAGCAAACGCTTAATTAGTACTTCTTCTGGAATATCTAAATAAAAAACTAATTCCAAAGGTTGATTTATTTCATTCAAGACTTCATTCAATGAATTTGCTTGAGATAAATTTCTTGGGTAACCATCTAGAATCCAACCACTATTATCCTTGACTAAATTTTGTCTAACGATCTTTAATACAAGTTCATCACTAACAAGTTCCCCTCGATTCATAATATCCTTTACCTGAATACCTAGGGGAGTATTCATTTCGATTTCTTTTCTTAATAATTCGCCAGTAGAAAGGTGTAAGTAAGAATTAGTTTGACTTAGCAATTCCGCTTGAGTCCCTTTCCCTGCTCCAGGAGCTCCTAAAAATAGTAAATGTTTCTTCATTAATTGTTTATTAGTCCCTCATACCTTTGTGAAATAACATAAGTTTGAATTTGCTTAGCAGTATCTATAGCAACACCCACAAGAATAAGTAATGATGTTGCTCCTAAACCTTGAAAGGTCTGAACATTTGTTGCTCTTTCTACTGCAGCTGGGATTATGGCTACTGAACCCAGAAATAATCCTCCCAACAAAGTCAATCTATTTTGTATACCTGATAGGTAGTTTGCTGTATTAGTGCCTGGTCTAACTCCTGGTATCGCTACTCCTCCTTTCTTTAAATTTGAAGCTACATCAACTGGATTGATAGTAAGAGATGCATAAAAATAGGAGAAGCCCAAAATCAAGGAGAAGAATGTAAGAGCATATGGCCATGGATTAGAAGATCCTGGATTTAAACTACTGGCCAACTTGATTAAGACTGGATTGCCCGTAACATTAGCAATAGTTATAGGTAAAAAGATTAAAGCAGATGCAAATATGATAGGCATTACTCCCCCTGCATTTAATTTCAAAGGTAAATAACTTTGCCTTGTAGGAAGTAGTGTTGAAGTTCCTATCTGCCTTTTTGCACTAACAATAGGAATGCGTCTTGCTCCCTCTTGGACAAAAATGATCCCAACAATTGTCAGTAAAAATACTCCAAGTAAAACTGCTATACCTAAAACATCTCCTCTATCGCCAGTTTGAGCTTTTTCAATGGTTGAACTTAGAGCCTTAGGTAAAGTCGAAACAATATTTAAAAAAATTACCAGTGAAGCACCTTGACCTATCCCTTTCTCCGTAATAATTTCACTAAACCACATTACCAACATTGAGCCAGTAACCAAGGCAATGGAGGTTTGCAAGACAAATGTAGTTTCACTTATCCCTTCAATAGCATATTGTCTGAGAATTAAGGAGAAAATTATACTTTGCAAAAAACCCCATCCTAATGAAACATATCTTGTTATTTGAGCAATTTTTCTTCTCCCCGCTTCTCCTTCATTTTTTTGTAAATCTTCAAGCACAGGCAATGAAGCTGTAAGAAGCTGAATAATAATTGATGCGTTAATAAAGGGAAGTATGCCTAATGCGAATATTCCTAAGGTTGAAATTCCTCCTCCAGTAAAAATATCTAAAAAACCTATTAATTGCCCCCCTTGATCTATAAAACTTTTAAAAGCGACCCTATCAATACCAGGCATAGGGATGTATATACCAAGTCTTACTAAGAGGAGAAGACCTAAAGTAGTTAAAACTCTACTCTTTAACTCTTTATTTAAAAATAATTGGGAAAGTATTTCAGAAGCGCTAGGATTTCTACTTTTGTTGACAAACATTTTGAAGCTTACCTAAATTTTTAGTAAATTTATTTATTATTTATAAGCTCGCAGGATCCACCTGCGTCCTCAATTTTTTGTTTTGCAACTTTAGTAAATGCATGAGCTTGGACTTTTAGCTTTACATTAATTTTCCCATTACCGAGAATTTTTAAAGGAAATTTGGGCTTGTAGATTAATCCTTTTTTAACTAGTGAGTCAAGGTTAACTGTATCGTTATCTTTGAAATCATTTAATTTTTCTAAATTTATTATAGAAAAGTTCTTTTGATTAATTATTTCAAAGTGCTTTAATTTTGGAACTCTTCTATATAGAGGCATTTGGCCACCTTCAAAACCTGGACGTGTGGGTCTTCCAGAACGAGACTTTTGTCCTCTCATTCCAAAACCACATGATGCACCCTGGCCAGCTGCAATACCTCTACCCTTTCTCAATTTTTTCTTTCTCGAGCCAGAGTTTGATTTAAGTGTATTTAATGTTGAAGTCATAATTTTCAAGAATAAAGCTGTTCAAGTGAGATGCCTCTCTCCCTTGAGGCAGATTTGTGTGTTCTTAATTGAGAAAGAGCCACCATAGCAGCTCTTGCATTATTCAAAGGTGTTTTACTACCCAATCTTTTTGCTAAGACATTTTTTATGCCGGCTAATTCTAAAACTGTTCTTATTGAACCACCAGCAATAACTCCTGTACCAGGGGCCGCTGGTCTAATTAGTACATTAGCAGCACCATCTCGACCTTTAGATAAAGTCGGTATTGAATTATTTGGGGTTAAGGGAACCCTAACAAGATTTTTTTTACCATCTGAAACTCCCTTTCTTACCGCACCAATGACATCCCCTGCTTTACCAACTCCAACTCCAACTTGACCTTTCTCATTACCTACAACAACAATTGCTCTAAAACTCATTTTTTTCCCACCCTTAACAGTCTTAGAAACGCGTCGAATTTGAACAACTCTTTCTTGCCAATCAGAATCTCTCTCTAGATTCTTTGCATCACCTCTTCTATTCCTTTTTCGATCATTACGATTATTCTTTTTTTGATCTAAGGGCATAGCTCCAGGAACGTTATCGTTCTTGGATTCAATTTCTTGTTTTGTTGGAGTGTCAGTCATAGTAAAAAATTTAAGTTAGAATTCTAGGCCAGCTTCACGAGCAGCGTCTGCAAGTGCCTTTACTCTGCCGTGATATAAATTACCTCCACGGTCAAAGATTACTTGCTTAATACCTTTTTTTATCGCTCTCTTTGCTAATAATTTTCCAACAATGGAAGAAGAATTACAATCAGAAGGTAATTTCTCAGATTTTTCTCTTAGTTCCTTATCAACAGTTGAAGCTGAGCAAATAGTTGTTTGAGAGCTATCATCTATAACCTGGGCATAAATATGGTTATTAGAGCGAAAAACAGATAATCTTGGACGCGTTGAATCTCCAATTAAGAATCTCCTTAATCTTCTATGTCTTTTTTGGGTTTGTAATTTCCTGGATAGTTTGGTCATCTTTTTAATTGGAATTATTTTTTGCCAGATTTACCAGCTTTTCTGAGAATTCTCTCATCATGGTATTTAATTCCTTTCCCTTTATATGGCTCTGGAGGTCTAATTGATCTGATTTTTGCTGCTTCGTTGCCAACAATTTCCTTATCAATTCCAGATACGGTAACGTTTGTATTACTCTCAACTTTGTATGTTATACCATCAGGGGGGATCATTTCTACAGGATGACTATATCCTGCGCTTACAACTAGATTTTTACCTTTTACTTGTGCTCTTGATCCAACGCCAACAATTTCTAGTTTCTTTGAATAACCTTGCGTAACCCCTTCAACCATATTTGCAATTAAGGCTCTACATAAACCATGTCTCTGCCTTGAATATATTTTGGTTGTAGTAGGACTTACGACAACAGTATTATCTTTCTTATCAAAACTAACTCCCTCAGGCATGAGACGTTTTAACTCACCCTTTGGTCCTTTAACTGTAACTGTTAATCCATCAAAATCAACTGTAACTTTCTCTGGAATAAGTACTGGTGTTTTTCCGATTCTTGACATGATTAATTCTCCTTAATAAACATAGCAGAGGACTTCGCCGCCAATGCCTTGCTTCCTAGCATCGCGATCACTCATAACGCCTTTAGAAGTTGATATTATGGCAACTCCAAGACCTCCAAGAACTTTTGGTAAACCTCTAGTATTTTTATAAATTCTTAAACCTGGTTTACTAACTCTTTGCATAGATCGAATAGTGGGGAATTTGTTTTTTCCACTATATTTGAGGCCGAGTATAATTTGTGATTTATAACCTTCACCTTCCTCATTAATATCAGAAATGAACCCTTCTTTTTGAAGCACTTTAGCAATGCTTAAGGACATTTTCGAACTTGGGATTGTTGTGGTTGTATGCTTTTTTTGACTCGCATTTCTAATTCGAGTAAGCATGTCTGAAATAGGATCGTGATTTGACATAGTTTTAATTTAATTCTTACTAAAAGGCATTCCTAACTCCTGCAAAAGAGCTTTACCTTCTTGATCTGATTTTGCACTAGTGACAATAGTTATATCCATACCTCTTATTGAATCTATTTTATCAAAAGAGATTTCAGGAAAAATCAATTGCTCTTTCACGCCAACGGTGTAATTCCCTCTTCCATCAAAACTTTTTGGATTAACTCCTCTAAAGTCTCTTATTCTTGGTAAAGCTAGATTTATAAATCTCTCCAAAAAGGAATACATCCTGTCTCCTCTCAAAGTTACAGTACAACCAATCGCCATACCCTCACGAATTTTAAAACCCGCGATAGCTTTTTTGGCCCTGGTTACTAAGGCCTTTTGTCCTGTAATTGTTGCCATTTCATTTAAAGAAGCTTCTAGAGCTTTAGAATTTGAAGCTGCCTCACCAAGACCTCTGTTAACGTTGACTTTGACAACTTTAGGTACTTGATGAATATTTTTAAGACCAAGGTCTTTTAAAAGTTTTGGTCTAATTGATTCTTTGTAGCGATTTTTTAGAGTCATAATTTTTTGTTAATTCTGGTCTTTGTCAGAATTGATAAATTAGAAAAAGTTGAAATCTGGTTTCTGATGAAAAATTAATCAATTACTTCACCAGTTTTCTTTAATCTTCTTTTCTTAACCCCCTCTTTATCAATAAAGTATTCAATCTTACTTGTAAGATTTTTATCCTTTGAAAAGAACATTACATTTGATGCATGTAAAGATGCTTCTTCTGTAAGTATTCTTCCAGTTTCTCCTTCCTGGGTTGGTTTTACATGTTTAGTCCTAAGGTTAATTCCCTTTACTACTACTCTATTTTCAAGAGGGATAGTTTTTAAAACCTCACCAGTTTTCCCTTTGTCCTTGCCATTAATTACTTTCACCAAATCTCCAGTTTTGATTCTCATTTTTATTCTCTGAAAATTTTTCTTTTGTTTTAATGAATCCAACATTTAAATCACCTCCGGCGCAAGAGAAACAATTTTTGTATAATTTTTATCCCGCAGTTCTCTAGCTACAGGCCCAAAGACTCTCGTACCTTTTGGATTCTTATCTTCATTAATCAAAACTGCAGCATTATCATCAAATCTGATTGAATTACCAGTATTTCTTCTTAGAGTTGCTTTAGTTCTGACGATAACGGCTTTAACAACTTCAGATTTTTTGACTCCCATGTTAGGAAGAGCATCTTTTACAGTTGCTACGATTACATCCCCAACATGTGCATACCTTCTATTAGAACCTAAAACCCTAATACATTGAAGTCTTTTTGCTCCGCTATTATCGGCAACTGTTAAATAAGTTTCTTGTTGAATCATTTTTTAACCTCCTTAGCCTGACTTGTTTTATTGAGAATCTCTTCTATTGCCCATCTTTTATGAGCACTGAGCGGTCTAGTTTCTCTAATTTTAACTCGATCACCTAAAACGCATGTATTTTCTGGATCATGCGCCTTATATCGCGTAGTTCTACTTACAATTTTTTTATAAGTGGGATGTGGATATCTGTTAATAACAGCAACAACAACTGTTTTATCCATTTTGTCGCTGACAACAGTACCAATTCTTTCTTTAAGTGCCATAACTAATAATTAATCAGAAGTTGTTTTAGAAACAGATTGACTCTTACTGAGAGTGAGTAATTGCGCAACTTGTTTCTTGATACTTTTAAATTTATGAGTTTCATTTAGCTGTCTTGTAGCTTGCTTGAATCTCAAGTCAAAAAGATCTTTTCGTAATTGGTCAATCTTTTCAGTAATTTGTTCAGAATTTAATTTTTTAAATTCCTTAAGTGACTCTGAGTTTTTCATTGTTTAACCTCCTCTTGAGATTTTTTACTATTTTTTGTATTTTCTAGGGAGGAATTTTCTAGATTTTTATCAATGGAGATAAATTTAGTTTTTACAGGAAGTTTGTATTGAGCCAGACGCATAGCTTCCTTAGCAGTTTCCTCAGTAATATCCTCACCACCCATTTCAAAAAGTATTCTTCCAGGTTTTACAACTGCGACCCAAAATTCTGGATTACCTTTACCAGAACCCATTCTGGTTTCGGCAGGTCTCATGGTTACGGGTTTATCAGGAAATATTCTTATCCAAATTTGACCACCACGTTTGATATATCTGGTCATAGCTCTCCTACTTGCTTCAATCTGACGTGCAGTTACCCAGCCACAGTCTTGAGCTTGGAGGGCAAATTGACCGAATGCAATAGTATTACCTTTTGAGGCTACACCCCTCATTCTGCCTCTATGTTGTTTACGAAATTTAGTACGTTTTGGACTAAGCATTTTTATACCTCCTATGAATTCTCATTTGAACGATCCTCAAATTGCTGAGGTCTTCTGCTGGCTTTCCTCTTAGGGCTCGCACCCACAGGGATAGTTTGTTCTTCTTTAGGGAGAACTTCACCTTTGAAAACCCAAACTTTAATGCCTAGAACACCGTAAGTTGTATTAGCTTCACGTGTTGCATAGTCAATTTCAGCTCTCAAAGTATGTAAAGGTACTCTACCTTCTCTAGTCCATTCAGTTCTAGCTATTTCAGCACCATTCAACCTTCCCCCTACTTGAATTTTAAGACCTAGAACTCCAGCCCTTTGAGCCCTTTGTAAGGCCATCCTAATAGTTCTTCTAAAGGCGACTCTTTTTTCCAGTTGTTGAGCAATATATTCAGCTAATAAAAAAGCATCCGCGTCTACGCGTTCAACTTCAACAACGTTTATTCTGACTTGCCTTGTTCTATCACCTATAGTTTTTTGAATGCCAGATCTTAATTCTTCAATACCACTTCCTTGTCTTCCAACTATAACTCCTGGTCTTGCTGTTTTTAATTCAAGTTCCAGTTGGTCAGCTTTTCTTGCTATTAAGACATCGCTAATTCCTGCTGCTCCATATTTTTTTTGTATGAAGGTGCGAATTTTAAAATCTTCTTGGAGAAGAATTGGATATGTTTTAGAAGTAGCAAACCACTTAGAGCGATGCTCTTGTGTAATTCCTAATCTTAATCCAGAAGGATGTATTTTATGTCCCATTAGTTTTGTACCTCCGTATCAGTTTGAGTAGGGGCAGACTCAACAGAAATACTGATGTGGCAAGTCTTTTTTTTAATTGAAAAAGCTCGACCTTGAGCTCTGGGTCTATACCTTTTCATTACTGGACCACTATTAGCCCATGCAGAGGAAATAACTAGGGTAGATGGATCCATTCCAAGGTTATGTTCTGCATTAGCGACAGCAGATCTTAGAACTTTAGTAATGGGGTCTGTAGATCTGTAAGGCATAAATTCCAACAAAATCAATGCATCTCTATAAGATCTACCCCTTATCTGATCCAAAACTCTTCTCACTTTAGAGGCTGATCCGCGAACATAATTCCCATGAGCAATTGCTGTTTTTGTTGTTTCAGGTGTTTTTGTCATGATTTTGCTCCTTTCTTATCTCTTATATGACCTCGGTAGGTGCGTGTAGGAGCAAATTCACCGAGTTTATGACCAATCATTTGTTCAGTAATAAATACTGGAATGTGAGTCTTGCCATTATGTACAGCGATTGTGTGACCGATCATTAAAGGTAAAATCGTAGAGGATCTTGACCAAGTTTTGATAACAGACTTATCATTATCGGTATTTTGTTTTTCTACCTTCTTGAGCAGACTATCTGCTATAAAAGGTCCTTTTTTTAGTGAACGTCCCATGATTAAGTAATAGAAATTGAAATAATAAATGAAGTAATCAAGAGTCTCTTCCCCCTCTACTTCTCTTAGAAACGCGACGGCGTCTTCGAACAACTAATTTATTACTTGGTTTGTTCTTTTTACGTGTCTTTAATCCAAGAGCTGGCTTACCCCATGGAGTAACTGGGCCTGCTCTACCAATTGGTGCTTTTCCCTCTCCTCCTCCATGTGGATGATCACATGGGTTCATTACACTACCTCTTACTTGAGGCCTTCTTCCAAGCCATCTTCTTCTTCCTGCTTTACCTAAGCTAGTATTTCTTATTTCAGAATTACCTACTTCACCAAGAGTTGCGTAGCATTCTTTTCTTACAAGTCTTACCTCAGTAGATGGGAGTTTTAAAGCAACATAATCTCCCTCTTTTGCCATAACTTGAGCACTAGCTCCTGCGGATCTAACCATTTGAGCACCCCTACCTGCGTATAACTCAACACAATGAACACTAGATCCTAATGGCATAACAGAAAGCGGCATTGCATTTCCATCTTCAATTGGAACACTTTCTCCAGAAATGACATTTTGTCCAACTTTTACTCCTGCTGGAGCGATAATATATCTTTTCTCTCCATCTTCGTAAAATAAAAGTGCCAACCTTGCATTTCTATGAGGATCGTAGTGTATAGCTGCAACTTTAGCGTTGATATTTCTTTTATCTCTTCTAAAGTCGACCAATCTATATTGCCTTTTGTGACCACCTCCACGATGACGACAAGTGATAACCCCACGATTATTCCTTCCTTTAACTCTATGTTTTGTAACTATTAGTGATCTTTCAGGTTTTGCACTTGTGATTTCACTAAAGTCAGTAACTACTCTCTGCCTAGTGCCAGGTGTATAAGGTTTAAATTTACGTATTGCCATGATTAAAACTCCTTAAGATTCAGGAAATAGTTGGATTTTGTCTCCTTCAGCAAGACGTACAATTGCCTTCTTGACCTGAGAACGTTTACCGGAAAATTTCCCGACTCTTCTTGTTCTCCTAGGAGGATTCATAGTGTTAACTCCTATAACTTTAACACTGAACAAGGCTTCAATAGCTGCCTTTATTTGTGGTTTAGCCGCTCTATGATCTACTTCGAAAGTATATTGGTTAAGATCTAGTGCATTTGTAGCTTTTTCAGTAATAACTGGCTTTCGTATTACATCGGCTAAACGAGAATCGAATAATTTACTCATGATGCATAAACCTCCTGAATTTTATCTATCGCTGATTGACCTATTACCAATTTATTGGCATTGAGAATATCAAATACATTTAATTGATCAGCGGCGATTAATTTTACCTTCTCAATATTATTAATGGATTTTTTTATAATATCGGAAGGGCTATCAAGAATAACCAAAACTTTTTCAGTTTTTTGTATACCTAATCGAGCAAGGCCATTGATGATATCACTTGTTTTAGGCTGCTTTAAAGTAGATCCAAAGTCTTCAACAGCCTTCATATCAGATACTCTGGACATAAGAGCTGTTCTAAGAGCTAATCTACGTTCCTTACGATTCATATCAAGATTGTAAGAACGTGGCTTCGGTCCAAAAATAATTCCGCCACCAGGTCTTAAGGGTGTCCTTATTGATCCTTGACGAGCTCTTCCTGTACCTTTTTGTTTATATGGCTTTCTACCGCCCCCGCGCACTTCAGATCTTGTCAAAGTTGATGCTGTCCCTTGTCTCTTATTTGCTAGCTGTCTAAGGACTGCTCTATGGATTAAGTCTGACGAAGAAGTTTCTTTAGCAACTGCTAAATCAAGAGTAACTTTGCCAGATTTTTTACCATCCCACTTTAAAGTTTCAAGTGTTGTCATGATTTTTCACCTCCTTTTTTGCCTACAACATTATTTGGCTTAATGTTGACAATTGAGCCGGGCTTGCCTGGAACAGAACCCTTTACTACAAGCAAATTCTTCTGATCATCAATTTTTAGAACTAACAATCCTTTGGTAGTTATCTGTTTTCCTCCATATCTTCCTGCCATTCTTTTCCCTGGATAAATTCTACCTGGAGTTGTTCCTGCTCCTGTAGATCCTGGTGCTCTATGATTTTTTGAACCATGACTCATAGGACCTCTGCTAAAACCATGTCTTTTCTGGTAACCTGCAAAACCTCTACCCATAGATTTGCCGCTGATATCAACTTTTTGACCAACCTGAAAGTTTTTTACAGTTATTTGTTTTCCGATTTCATAAGATGAAGTTTCTTCAACCCTATATTCTTTCAAATGATTTAAAAGTTCTTCACCTGATTTCAATAAGTGTCCCTTTTCAGGTTTGCTTAAATGCTTCTCTTTGGACAAGCCATAACCTATCTGAACGGCGGTATAGCCATCCAAAGCAGTTGTTTTCAATTGAGTGACGCGGCACGGACCAGCCTCTATAAGAGTAACTGGCACCGAATTACCTTTATCATCGAAAAGTTGGGACATGCCCAATTTCTTTCCTAAAATTCCGATAGACATAAGACTAAATTAGGCTAGCTCGTAATAATTTTTCAATTATCTAAACCCTTCAGTTATTAAGGTGAAGTCAATAGAAAAACAATTAGTAAGGTCGAGACTTATCTGAATTAATAGATAGTTTCTCTCGGGATAAACCCACCTGAGTTTTTTAACGAAACGCTAAAAAATGTGAAATTTTCAGAGGCTCGGCTAGCTTGCGAGCTTAAAAATTCACTGAGTTACAATTGTACATCATCAAGTACCATAAAATAAAATAAAATAGAAATAAAGGAAATTTTTATGCCATTACTTCTCTCAGGGAAAAAGTTTCATAACGATTTAAAAACTAACAAATGTCTCGCAATATTTGCTCCTCTTGAAGGTGGTTATGAAACTCGTCTTTTGAGGAGAATGAGGGCCAAAGGCTTTAAAACTTTTATAACTTCAGCAAGAGGGCTAGGAGATCCAGAAGTTTTCTTGCTCAAATTGCATGGCGTTAGACCACCTCACCTTGGTCATCAAAGTGTAGGAAGAAACGGAGCGCTTGGGGAAGTTCAACAAGTAATCCCACAAGCTTCTGAGTTATTTAATGAAAATGATAAAAATAAATTACTTTGGTTATTAGAAGGTCAAGTATTATCTCAATCTGAATTAGAGAGCTTAATAGAGATTTGCACTAACGATAATAAACTAACAATAGTTGTTGAAATGGGGGGTTCAAGAAAACTTGAATGGAAACCATTAAGTAATTATATTTTGGATGAATTTGAAAGTTAAATTGTTTGATTAAAACCAAGAATAAAAAAGATAAATGGATTAAGTTAATTTGTGGTGCCAGTAATGAAGATATTGTTGCCATAGAAGATTTATGTGCAATTTATACTGCTGCTGGTGTTGACTACATAGATGTTGCAGCAGAAGAATCTGTAGTTTATGCAGCAAAAAAAGGAATCGATTGGGCAAAAAAAGTCTTTAAAAACTCCCCTGGATTAATGATAAGTATTAGTGATGGTAATGATATCCACTTTCGAAAAGCAAAATTTGATCCTTTAAAATGTCCCCCTAGTTGTCCAAGACCATGCGAAAAAGTATGCCCCACCTTTGCAATTGATAATTTCGGAATTAAAGAGAGTAAATGTTATGGATGCGGAAGATGTTTAAATAGTTGTCCTCTAAATCTAATTAGTGAATATGAATATAATTTGTCAAAAAATGATTTAGCATCAACACTTCAAAAAATAAGGCCTAATGCAGTAGAAATTCATACTGAAATCAATCGCCTAGATTCTTTTACAAAAGTTGTAAGTATCCTTAAAAGTTCTGGAATGAAATTAGACAAGATATCTATTAGTTGTGGATTAAATCAATCTTTCAAAAAAGCCCAAGAGCCCGAAGATCTTTTGAAAGCTCTTTGGGAAAGATATGAAATTCTGAATGAGCTAGATATTCCCCTTATTTGGCAACTAGATGGAAGGCCAATGTCTGGAGATCTTGCTCCTACAACAAGTAGAGATGCTGTTAAGTTGTTTGAAAAAATCGGTTCATATCTTCCACCAGGATTAATTCAATTAGCAGGAGGAACAAATGAAAAAACTCATGAATTGTTGAATTCAAACAATCTCCCAGATGGAATAGCATTTGGAAGTGCTGCAAGAAAAATTATGCAGCCCCTTATTGAATTTGCTCACAAAAATAACAAAAAACTCTATGAGTATCCTGAAATAATGGGTTTGGCGATCAAAAAAGCTCAGAAATTTCTAGAGCCATGGAAATCGCGCTCATTGAAATAATATTTTTATTTTTCAAAAATAGCGCCATGTTTATAAAAAATTTGTATTTTTTGGATAGAAAAAAATCTTTTCATGTATTAAAATGATAATTCAATGGGCCGTCGCCAAGTGGTAAGGCATCGGGTTTTGGTCTCGACATTCCTAGGTTCGAATCCTAGCGGCCCAGTTCTAATATTCAATTGGTGTCTTCTCAAAAAATTTTTCTATTTGATTTTGATGGAGTAATAGTTGATGGAATGCAAGAATATTGGCATAGCTCCTTGCTGGCCTGTGAAAGATATTTAAATTCACCCAACATCACTATTGATCAAAAACTTTATCAAGGAGTACCAAATTCTTTCAAAGAAATTAGGCCTTGGGTTAAATATGGTTGGGAAATGATTCTAATTGTTCACGAAATTATAAAAACAGAAAATCCATTAAAAAGTGATAATAAAGATGATTTCATTAATAATTATAATCAAAATTGCAGGAGGATATTAAATGAAAATTCCTGGATAGCAGAAGATATACAAAAAATGTTAGATAAGTCTCGCAAGTACCAAATTGATAAAGATTTTAAATCGTGGGTAAATTTACATAAACCTTTTTTTGAAATTATAAATTTTATGAAAGAATTAAGCAAAAGAGGAATAAAAACTGGAGTCATAACAACTAAAGGTAAAATATTTGCAGAAAAAATTCTTAAACAATTAAATATTTTTCCAGAATTTATTTTTGGTTATGAATCAGGAACAAAAATCAAAATAGCTGAAAAACTTACACAAACTTATGAAATTTTAGGCTTTATAGAAGATAGAAAAAAAACTCTAATGGATATTAAACAAAATTCAGAAACTTCTCACATTCCATGCTTCCTAGCTGATTGGGGATATTTGAAAGAATCAGATAAAAATAAGTTAAGTAATGAAATCAAATTATTAAAATTAGGAAACCTTGGAGAATTAGTTGCAATTTAAAGATAGTCAGCTAAAGTACAGATGTACTATAGTTTGTATTTATGAAGTTTGGTTTAAATAAAGATTTCCAAATTTAGAATAATTACAAGAACTTTAACCGATAAATCAAACAATGAGCCTGGAAGAAAAGAAAAAAACTGAATCAAAAGAAAAAGACAAGGCATTAAGTCTTGTCTTAGGTCAAATAGAAAGAAATTTTGGCCGAGGTTCAATAATGAGACTTGGTGATGCCTCAAGAATGAAAGTAGAAACAATATCTACTGGAGCGCTCACCTTAGATTTAGCATTAGGAGGAGGCTATCCAAAAGGAAGAGTCGTAGAAGTTTATGGACCAGAAAGTTCAGGGAAAACTACATTAACGCTTCACGCGATTGCGGAAGTCCAAAAAAATGGAGGAGTAGCTGCATTTGTAGATGCTGAGCATGCACTCGATCCAGTTTATGCGGCCTCTTTAGGTGTTGATGTTGAAAATTTGTTAGTTTCACAGCCAGATACTGGTGAAATGGCTCTAGAAATAGTTGACCAACTTATAAGATCGAGTGCGGTAGATCTTGTAGTTGTTGACTCGGTCGCAGCACTAACCCCAAGAGCCGAGATAGAAGGAGAGATGGGAGATCACGTAATTGGAAGCCAAGCAAGGCTAATGAGCCAAGCAATGAGGAAAATAACAGGAAATATTGGCAAATCTGGATGTACGGTAATATTCCTGAATCAATTACGCCTAAAAATTGGCGTTACATACGGCAATCCAGAAACAACCACAGGAGGTAATGCATTAAAATTTTACGCCTCAGTAAGACTTGATATCAGAAGAATTCAAACTCTTAAAAGAGGTACTGAGGAATATGGCATAAGAGCAAAAGTGAAAGTAGCAAAAAACAAAGTTGCACCACCATTTAGAATTGCAGAATTTGATATTCTCTTTGGGAAAGGTATTAGTACAACAGGATGCTTATTAGATTTAGCAGAAGAGACTAATATCATTATAAGGAGAGGTGCTTGGTATAGTTATGAAGGAGAAAATATTGGACAAGGAAGAGATAATACAATTATTTGGCTTGATCAAAACTTAGAAATCTGGAATAAAGTAGAATCTATGGTTAAAGAGAAATTAACAAAAGGAACTGAAGTCAGTTCTAATTCAATGAAAGCATTAAATAGCAATCCTGCTAATACAATCGCTGTTAATGATATAAAAACAGTAGCTTAGATTTATAAAGAATCAGCTAAAGTCCACCACCCAGCAGCAGGGCCTATAAATCTCACTACAATCCATAAGATTACTAACCCTCCGATTCCAAACCAACTGGCCTTAATACTTAATCTAATTAGTTTATCTCTTTGATTGATTGTAAAAGGAAGCCATTCAAATAATCTTGGTGACTCATCAATTTTAGTTTTAGTATTATTTTTTTTTGGAGGTAAACCAAGTGTTTTACGTCTTTTTGCTTCTCCCATATTTCTTTAGTTTTTACAAAATCATAACCTAATCAAAAGGTAGCATATAGTTAATTTGTTTTGAGGGTTGAATGTTTTGCAAAAGTAATCTTCCCCAGTTTCTTTTATTTACTCTTCCATCTAGGATTATTAACTTACCTGAATTTTTTCTTAAAGGAGAAATAGATCTTTCAAGTTTAATTCTAGCTTGAGGAAGAAAGAAGTCTCTAAACCAATCTTGAGAAAGCTTATTTTTATGAGAGACAGTAATTGCATTAATGGGTTCTGACATATTCGGAATCGGAAGTAAAGGAATGATAATTTGTTCTGGAATTTGAATTAAATAAGAATTCATAATCCACCAGTCAAAACTAGAGCAAAGGATTTCATTTCTACCTGAGGGAATTGTCTCTAGCAATACTCTCTTCCCGTAAGTAGAAGCTAATTCTGTAGCAAGATTAGTTTTTAAATCAATATCATCAGACAACACTAAAGTTAAACCCTTTCTAAAAAGTATTAACTTTTTGCATTTGTCCAAGATTGAATTGGTAAAAAGAGGATTATTAGGAAGCAACTGTTTAGAGGGTATATATAAAGAAATCTTTTTCTCTTCAAAATTACTCTTAAAATTAATAACCAAGTCAATATCTAAACTATGCTTTTTAAAATACATTTGGAAAAAATTATCTTTTCTCAATGCTGATAAAAAAACAAATTTATTATTTGAAAAAAATTCCTTAATTTGAAAAAGTTCATCTATTGGCTGTAAATACAAATTCC
>QCEG01000014.1 GCA_003278535.1 Prochlorococcus sp. AG-355-N18 | reverse complement strand
TCGTTGTTGAGTGAGGGCCAATTAACATTCCATAACCCCCAGCTTCTGCGACAGACTTAACAACAAGTTTTGATAAATTTTCTAGAACATATTCTCGATCCTTTTGATAATGACAAATATACGTTTCTACATTTTTAATAATAATATCTTCATCAAGATAATATTTAATCATCTTGGGAACAAAAGAATAAATCATTTTGTCATCTGCTATTCCAGTACCAGGTGCATTTGCTAAAGCAACATGACCTGCTTTAAAAACATCAAGTAATCCGCTAACACCAAGGCAAGAATCTTTTCTGAAATTAAGAGGATCTAAGAAATCATCATCAATTCGTCTGTAAATGACATCTACTCTTTTTAATCCAGAGGTAGTTTTTAAATATACATAATTATCATTACAAACTAAGTCATGACCCTGAACTAGTTGTATGCCCATTTCTTGAGCTAAATAACTATGTTCAAAATAAGCACTATTAAAAATTCCTGGAGTTAGTAGAACTATCTTGGGAGTGTCAGTCCAAACAGCTAGTTCTTGGAGAGTTTTTAAAAGATATGATGGATATTCATCAATTGGTTTAACTATTCTTCCTGAGAAAAGATTAGGGAAAATATTCTTCATGACTAATCTATTTTCTAAAAAATAAGCAACACCAGAAGGGCACCTTAAATTATCTTCTAAAACATGCCAATCTCCTTTTCTATCTCTTATTAGATCAAGTCCTGAAATTTGACACCATTTATTTAGTGGAGGTTTGAAACCTATCATCTGAGGTCTCCAACCTTCTGAACTCTCTATTAATTCTCTTGGAATTATTCCATCATTAATTATTTTTTGAGAATTATAAATATCATCTAGGAATAAATCAATTGCCTCAAGCCTTTGTTTTAGTCCTTTTTCTAAAGTTATCCAATCATCTTTACTAATTATTCTAGGAAGTGGATCAAAAGGTAATATTCTCTCAGTACCTTTTAAACCAGTATCATTTAATCTAAAAGTTGCACCATGTCTTAGTAATAATTTTTTTGCGGCAGAATGATTCCTGTTTAATTCCTCAAATCCCATATTATCTAAGGATGAAAGAAGTGGAATCAATATTTCTCTAGCAGAGTTAACATTATCCTTAAAGTATTCATCAAAACTATTTTTAGGCTGATAACTTGAAAACATATATTTCATGTTTTAGTAACTTTTACTTTAGCTTTATATCTTTATTCGTATTTATGGCTACCAAAAATAATATCTCTTGACTCGATCTATATCATTATTTTGATCATTGAAGTATATTTTTTAAAAATCTAAAGGGCATGAATTCTAGTAATTGGCAATTTGTTTTTTTTAGATATTTTGCAAGCTTTCTTTTTATCCTCTCTCACAGTTTGCTGGTTCTTGATCATCTACCAGTAGGAGCTGCACTTCATGGACTTGGAGAAGTTTTTATTGCGCCTTGGGCTTATAGGGAAAGAGCGTGGGATCTTGTTGTAATTGCAGTTTTATTTTTCTTCTTCGATATCTGGGGACTGATAAACACTCCTTGGAATTAACTGATATTATTTATTTAATAATTTTGGGAAAATCATATAAAAAATGAAGTCTTATTTTTATCAAATTTATAAAATATTTTTTCTTTTATTACTTTCGAATATTTCAAATTTATATGCACATAACTTATTTAATGGTGGTTGCAAAGAACATTGTGGGCAGAAAGTTAAAGTAACAAGTAATAAAAACAAATTAAAAAATATTGATAATCAAATAAATATTGAGAGCAAAAATTCTTGTTTAAATAAATCACTATGTAGGGGTTGACCTCTCGAGATTTTTTAAATTGTTTTATGAAAGTGTTTCTTTGGTAATAATCATTAAAGTACTATTTGCTTGATAATTTTTATTAGGAGGATTTATTTGATTTTTAATTAAAAAAATAAAGGTATATATCAACGGTAGAAGTAATGATGACGCTGCAACTAAAGCAATTATCTGGTTCAACCTAATAAGTGGTTTTTTTATAAGTACCTCTCCGCACAAGCCACAAATCAAAGTACCTTTTGAGGATTGTTTTTGAAATTGATATTTAGGATTGCAATATGGGCAATAATATCGAACCATTTTTAAATTTTATTGTTTTAATCATTATCTATAAAACTGGAAGAAAGTCATCTTAATAAAAAAAGAGGGCTAAAATGAGCCCTCTTTTATCTCTTACTTATATTCTTTACTGAAGTTAATAACGCACCTAAATCATGGATCCTTGTTGCTAACTTCTATTAAGCTAATGCTCACCAAAATTAACTAATTGTCTTTAACTGGGGCAAAAACTCTAGAATTAAGCTTGTTTCTTAAAGGGCACCTAAACGATGCAGAAGAAGGAAGCTTAGACATTAATAAAAAATAATTGGAGCAGTTAATTAAATTAGTTCGGTTTATTCCGAAATTTCAGGCAGGCTATCGATCATTTTGAAAGACCTCCTAGAACTCAACAATATAAAATTAGGAAAATATTTCTCTAAAGACAATCCGTTTTTATACGCATTGCTTTTTAATTAAAAATGTCCGAGAGTAGTAATCAATCGCGCAAATTTTTTTTAGATATTTTTAGTAAGTTTTGCTTATTTCTTTTGATATTTAATTCGACTATCTTAATTTTAAGTAATTGAGGAACTCTTTTATGAAGCACTCGAAAGAAGTTAGTAAAACTGATAAATCTAATCCTACAGACGAATATTTTCAATGTCTCTCATATTGCGATATTCACCCAAAAGGAATAGATAATGACTGTGAGGTCATTTGTATGGAGAGACATTTAAAAGCTAACTATTGGTAATTATAAATTTCTACTTTTTACTTAAATCCCTTTGAAAAAAGGTTAGTACGAACTTTAAATTTCCATACATTTACAACACCTTTTGCATTAACTGCTGCAAGTGCACAATCATCAGGTCTCCAGGATATTGCCCCTACTAAATCTCCAGCGAATGCAGCCCCCACTGGATCTCCATTGCCATCATTCTTTAGGAAACTTGCGACAACAGAACCATCCCTAGATCCTGAGGCTACGAGCATACCTTTATTTGAAAAGGCTAGGCTTGAAATGGGTTCTGTATGGTGACATAGCTCTCCTGGCATAGTCCCTTCTGGACCATTTCCTATAAAGCTCCAAACTGTAATTCTTTCACTGCCACTAGTTGCTAATAATTTTCCGCTGTCATCAAAAGAAAGATGACTTGGTTTACCAGGGTATCCTGTCATTTCAGCATCCATTCCGGTTGATCTTCTCCAAAAATGAACTGAATTGTCTTGACTCCCACAGGCAACTATATCTCCATCAGGACTTAATTCCATTGATACCAATGATCCTTGCCACTCAAGTTTTTGATTCGTTTTATTATTAATTATGTCAAAGAATGTCACTCTTCCGTAGCAAGCAGTAGCTAGTTCATTTTTATTTGACCATGTTATTGCACTCACAGTGCTTGGGTGGTCTTCTGAGATCCATTTCTCTTCACCAACTTCATTAAAAACATATACCTTTTTTAATGAAGCTATGGCTAGAAATAAACCGTCATTTGACCACTTGAGGTGTTCTACCCAACCCTTACCAAGATCAAGAGTTTTAATTACTTTACCTTCGTGACAATTACAAATTTGAACATTCCCATCCTGACCTGATGTTGCAAAAATTTCACCCTCTGGATGAATGGCCATTGCTAGTAAACCACCAGAGTGTGTATTTTCTTTTTTCCAAATGATTTTTCCAGTATCTCCTTCGAAAGCAAAAATACCTCCTGCCACGTCGCCAACAATAAATTGTTTACCTTTAAGAGCCCAGCCACATGCAATGGCGTAATCGTTAACTTCTGCTGTCCATCCTTCATGGAACATTCCTCTTGGGCTAAATGGTTCTATATCAGGCATTTATCAAAGCCTTCTTGCATCTCTTTCTCATTTAGATTTCTACCGATAAAAACAAGTTGATTCCTACGAGGTTCGTTACCCCATTCTTTGTCAGGTTGTGCAGTAAATAACATGTGTACCCCTTGGAAAACTATTCGCCTTGGGTTGCCTGAGTAACTTATGAAACCTTTAGTTCTGAATATATCCACCCCTTTTTCTGAGAGAAGCCTTCCCATCCAAGTATTTAGTTTTTCTGGGTCAACATCTCCAAAACGCTCTATAGCAATTGAGCCAACTTCATCATCATGTTCATGCTCTGCTTGCCAGAACCTTTCAGTATTAAATGGAATCTCTTTATTTTCTTCACTTTTGATGACTTTCATATTAAATTCTTCAGCAGTGTGCTGTGTAAACAAACCTATTTTTGTTGGTTTTTCTATGTTAAGGATGAAGGATTTATTTCCTTTGTCCTCCAATTTTAGATTTACATGTTCTCCATATGGGACAGTATTTCCAGGCTCCAAAGTATTAGCATTTTCTGCATAAAGTCTTACGGAGGATTCAGCACCATCTTTAAGTTCTTCCTCACTCTCACCTTGGTTAACGAGAGCTACTAGGGACATTTCTGGATCGGGTCCTTCTTCTAGCATTAATTCATATTTACCTGCATCTAGATCGTAAACACCCGTCCATTCAAAAGGATATTCTGGTTCAAGAAATGTTGGTCTGCGTTTAAGGATGTGATCGAGATCAAATGCACTTAGATTTAAGACTGTTTCAATTGGTACTTTGGCATTCTCGGCTCTAATAATGCGAGTCATTCGATTCATATCTCTCAATCTTGATTCAAGGGTATCTAATGCATCATCAGAAACTAAATCAGTTTTATTAAGGACAAGAACATCTGCAAATGCCACTTGTTCTGAACTTTCGTCACTCCTGCCTAGCTGTTGATCAATATGTGCAGCATCAACTAAAGTCACAATTCCATCAAGAGTAAATTCAGAACTAATCTCTTCATCCATGAAAAAAGTCTGAGCAACTGGGCCTGGATCTGCTAATCCTGTTGTTTCTACTAAAACATAGTCAAACTTATCTCTTCTTTTCATAAGGTTGCCAAGGACTCTTATTAAATCACCGCGAACAGTACAACAAATGCACCCGTTTGACATCTCAAATACTTCTTCATCGGCATTAATTACGAGACCTTGATCTATACCTACTTCACCGTATTCATTCTCAATTACGGCTATTCTTTTCCCGTGCTCTTCACTTAAAATTCTATTAAGCAAAGTAGTCTTCCCTGAACCTAAGAATCCAGTGAGGATGGTTACGGGAACTTTATCTTTGATGCTCATTTACTGATTTTTACTAAATAAACAATAGTTTAATAATAGTAATAATAAGAAATGAAAACCGTTTTTATTAGAAAAATTTAATCTGAAAGTTTGTACCATTCAGACTCAAGATTGGAGCCAGATTCTTTATCACAGCTTCCACCTAATGAATCAACAATCGTACAAGTATTGTGAACAGCTAGTGAAACCGTATTACCATCCATCATCAATCAATTCATCAAAAAATATTTGATCAGAAGAAATAGAACTTTTTGCTTTAAGTTCTTAACATTAAATATTAATTACTTATTTATATTTTTATTTGAATTGATTAATACTTATGAATATGATTATCATTATCTAAATAATATTTAATATCGTTTAGATGAATAAAAATGAAAATGCAAATAGTCACCATTTTTATATTTTTTTAAATTGTAATAAATACTGCTGTTAATACTTATATAAGACTTTATACTTATAATATAATTATCTATATTTAGATTATGATTATTAAATTAGCAAGAAATTTAAAAATAAATATTTTCATTTCAAATGAACAAGAAGTTTGTCTAGGGTGTGGCTGTAAATGTCCTTGCGAATGTAAAGATTGTAAAGAATGTTCACCATGTAAAGATCATTAAATCTTTGATATTTTTTACATAATTTCAAAAAGTTTAACTAAATAGTACAACTATTAAATCCAGACTTTATTTCGATATCATCAAGATTCCTGCCTATAAAAACAACTTGATTAATACGTTCTTCACCTTCTTCCCATGGTTTTCCGGGTCTCCCGTCTAAAGTCATGTGAACTCCTTGAAAAACGAATCTTCTTGGTTCATTATCTAAATTAATAATGCCTTTATATCTATATAAATTTTCTCCATTAAATTGAGCAAATTTATAGATCCATTTATTAAATAAGTCTCCATTAATTATTTGATTATTTTTTATACTGATGGCATTTATATCTTTTGAATGTTTGTGGTTATTTGAAATCAAAAATAGTGGGTCTATTTTTAAGGCATTTGATAAATCAAAACCTCCAATATTAAAAAGAATTTCATTAGGTGCCGAAAATTTTGTTTTTATGAATTTTGCTAAAGGATTTAAGATATTTAGATATTCTTCAATATTTTTTTGTTCTTCAATATTTATCAAGTCTGTTTTGTTTAACAAAATCACATCTGCAAATGAAATTTGTTTTCGTACATGTGGGCAGTCTTTATGTTTATTGAAGTGAAATGAATCTACAACAGTGATTAGACTATCAAGTTTAGTTTTTTTTATAAGTGTTTCTTCTATCCAGAAAGATTGAATTATAGGAGCAGGATCTGCTAAACCTGTTGTTTCAATTATTATTTGCTCTGTTTGACCAAAATTAATAATTATATTTTCAATAATTCGAACAAGGTCTCCCCTTATGTTGCAGCAAATGCATCCGTTATTCATTTCAAGTATTTCTTCATCGGAACGGAGAACAAGATCTGAATCAATACCTATCTCGCCAAACTCATTTACTATAACTGCTAGTTTTTTTTCATTATTATTTACTAACAAGTGGTTTAAAAGCGATGTTTTCCCTGCACCTAAGTCTCCAGTTATTACTGTGACTGGAATCTTTTGAGAAATATCATTCATTTAATATTTGAGATTTACAGTCAATAATTTTCTTAAAAAAGCTAGAAACCTCTGATCTATTTAATACTTCTTTTTCGTAAATAAGTTTTTCTAATACCGATACCCAGATTTCATAGTAATTCCATGACTTATCGTCTAAAGAGTGATTATTTTCCCAATGTTTTATTGTTTTAATCATCTCTTGCCTAAATTCTTCCATTTCAAAAAATCCCTTTTTTGAGAGGTTAATTGCTAGAGCAAAAGCAGTTTGACTCCAATCATCCTTGAAGTTTAGTTTTCCATTGATTTTTGGAGGATTGCTTTCTCCTCCAGAGATAATTGAAAGAGCATATTCCTCATATTTTGTATACATCTTTTTAAATCATAAAACTACTTTTGAAACACCCATCATTGATTCAGGAGTTATCAGAGATGCTAGTTCCTCTTCAGTCATATGCTCTGTACCAGAGGGTTGTTCTGGTAAAACCCACCAACGTATTTGTCCACTACTGTCCCAAACTCTTATCTCTACTTCAGGATTCAAATCCAATCCGAATTCAGATAAAACAACCCTTGGCTCTCTTGCAGATCTTGCTCTAAATGTTGGATCTTTAAACCAATAAGGAGGAAGACCTAAAGTAGGCCATGGATAGCAAGAGCAAAGTGTACATATTATTAAGTTATGAACGGATGATGTATTTTCAGCTACCCTCATAATTTCTCCTTCGGCACCAGACATTCCTGTTGGCATATCTAATTTTTCACAAGCTGCATTGCAGTCTTTAAGTAGGAGCGATTTAAATTCTGCATCCTTCCAGGCCTTCGCAACAAGTTTTGCTCCATTGAAAGGCCCCATTTTTGTTTCAAAATAGTCAAGTATCTTATCAACAGAAGAAGAGGAAATAACTCCTTTTTCAATAAGAAGTGCCTCTAGAGCTTTAACTTTTGCAGAACTTTCAAGTTCTCTGTTAGCACTGTAGTTGAACATTTCGTCGCCTGGAATAGTCATAATTTTTAAATGTTGAGTAGGTTAAGATTTAATTTAAAAGTAGGGTGATTTAAATTTATGAATTTTTATAGATTACTCAAATAACATTCAAATAAATCAGCATAAACAACTGATCCTGTTTCGCTGTATTCTTTACCCCATATATTTTCGGGCAAGAACTTTACACTGTAGCTAACTTGAGGAGTTTGCAAATGATCTGAGGGACCAGGAAAATAAGCATAAGAATCAGGATAAACAAGTTCTATTGTGCCAACTTTGTTCCTCAAGTATCCTGGTAAGCGAGTGTGATCGCTACAATCAGGATCTTTTACAACAACTGATTGTCCCTCTGAAAACAGGGGCTCTGAAGATGTTTCTCTTCTGCCGGAATCACCTTCTTCAAGATATTTTATTATCTGTTGATCAATTGCATCTTCTTGTTTAGAGGGGAGAGCCAATTCTTCCATGTTCCCTTCTTTCAAATATTTCGTAATGAATAGATCCAGTTCTTCTTGAGTGATATAACCCTTTTCCAAGAAAAAACCAGTAATACCACCTAACCATTTTTCATAGTATCTAAATTGAAAATAGGCAAATGGAGAAATAGATTCTGCACCTCTTCTTAAATCTGCCCATGTCCAAATATCCTTAAAGGTTGTTGGGACTTCATCCATGGAATAATCAGGAATAGAATTTTCAAGATGAGTACTCAAAGCCATCATGGCAGTATGAATTCCAAATATTCTTGTTTCCCATTTTTCAACAAAAACTTTTTTTTGAAAATCTACTGGCCCTAAACCTTGTAGTCCGCCTAATGTATGTTGAAGTTTCATGTTCTTAAATAATGAAAGGTAAAAAATTGATCATTGATTAATTTGAATCAAGCTTCTAAAGCTGATCCAAAAATTTCAGAAACATATCCAAAAATTGCTCCCACCAACATTGCTACTATTGCAATACAAGTAGCTTGATTAGTTATATCGCTAGTTAAAAGAGGGAACCCTGCTGCTGTAGCACCAACAGTTTGTGAAAATCCCCAAACAACCGCGGGAGTGAACCCTTTTGTATAGTTCATCCTTGAAGCCTGAACCATAGCTCCACTTCCAATCCCTACAGAAATAGCCGCAAATAAAGGAGATGTGTTGATAAGTTGTATCGCGAGAAGAGATAGAGAGGCAATTATTATGCCTGTCCAATTACATAAAACTGATTGTAATAATCCTTTTCTCGAACCTCCACATGCAAAAAATGAAGCCCAAGCTGTGAAAGTTATCCAAACTGGTACTGGTAAGATAGTTGCTGTAATAAAAACATCAATACCTCCAAGGATGCCAATACTTAAAGTCATGGCCGTATTTTTGTCCATAAAAAATTTTTGATAACTTTTAAAAATATTGAACAAACTATTTAAGGTTAAGTTTGTATTAATAAATACTTAAGTAAGAACTTAATAAAAAATGGCTTATTTACTGTTCCTAACTGGTTTTTTCTTGGTATTAAATGTTACATCAAACGACGTTTATAGGTCTTTGTTAGGTCTACAAAATATAACAACTTTTGCTATCTTGCTATCAATTTACCCGTAAAATAAAATTTTTAATTAATAATGTATCTATATAATCAATTACCAAAGTTTTATAAAATAAAGTATTAATAAATACTTTTCTTATAGTATTTAAAGCTAATAATTTACATTATAAAAGCGTATTGTTCTAGGGTTCCGACAATTTGTGACTGGTCCAAGAGAACTTATCTGTAAAAATAACAGATGCACGGAGGGATAAAAGCCCGGGAGGACGCAATACTAAGCCTCCTCAAAATGAAATCGACAGAAAGGAAAGTTCAACTTAACATAAGAATTAATGAAAAACTTTTAAACGAAATTAAATATGGTGCAAAAATAAGAGGATTACGAGTTAATGAATATTGTGAATCTCTTTTAAAAAGTACAAGCTTTGACGAATCCTCATATAGAGATAACTTTGAGAATAGAATTTCTAGATTAGAGAATTATGTTGATAATCATATTGAGATAAATGCATCTCAAAATTTATCAAAAAAATATTGTAAAGACTTTGGTAACTTGCTTTCCAATTACTTCATTAGTATCGCTAGAGAAAAATTATTAAGCAGAGAAGAATTATGGGATGAATTATCAACCAAAAAATGTTTAAAACATGTTCCAGAAGAAAAAGTTACATTATTTCAGGATATTTTGAGAGGAGAACATATTTATTCCCCTTCAGAATTAACAGACTCAATTACTTATGGTGATGGTGAATACCCTTTTACTTTAATAGCTCTTGAAAAATTAAATAAAGAGATAAATTTAAATTTGAGAAGAGCATTTAAAAAATGCTTTCTTAATTAGAAAATACAAAATAAGGTAAAACACATTTATATATGTTCATTCTTTTAGGTTTTTCAACTTTCTTTTTAATAAGAATTAAATGATTGTCTCCAATATAAAAAGCTTTTGATCATTGGAGACAAACCAAAATTAAATTTAATAAAAAAATAATTTTAGAAATTATTTTTTTCTAAGAATTTTAAATAACTTAATCTGAAAGTTTGTACCATTCTGATTCAAGATTGGAGCCAGATTCTTTATCACAGCTACCACCTAATGAATCAACAATTGTACAAGTATTGTGTACGGCTACTGAAACAGTATTACCATCCATCATCAATCCATCAACGAATATTTGATCAGAAGCCAAAGGAACTGAACTTTGTCTACTTAAGTTCCTTAACAACTTAGATGCTGGAATTTGTTCAGGAAATATTGCCTGAACTTTCTCTTCATCTAACATATTTAATGTAGAACTTATGTTGTCTGGCCTTAAGCTTGAGGAGTCTCCAAGAAAGTCAAGTAAACTAATGGTTTCAAAACCAAATGCATCCCCGTAGTACTCCATTGCTTTGTGTTTAGAGACAATTACTCTGTTTTCCTCAGGAATAGAACTTACTTGTTCGACTATCCAACTATCTAAGCCTTCTAAGAGAGAATCAGCTTTTTCGAATCTTTCATTAATTAGTTTTCTGTCACCTCTATTAAAAACTGAAATATCTTTCTTTAAACTTTTGCTTATAAGATCTCCCATTTTTATGATGTTATGCGGATCATGCCATACATGTGGATCTAGACCTCCATGGTCATGATGATGATGCCCCTCACCTTCGTCTGGAACTTGTGCTATTGGTTCTACATCACTATTTGAAACGTCTTTAAAAAAGTGTTGAGTTGCTTCAAACTCAAAAGGCATGTGTTCAGTAAAAAATATATATTGACCATCTTCTTTGATATCCACGTTAAAAACAGTACTTTCTTTTCTTTGATCAAAGTTAAGAACAAAAGCTTTATTACTTGCTATCAAAGTACCATCATTTTTTCTGCTTATTGAGTCTTTAGATCCTAATAATTCTTTAGCTAAATCTTCAGACCCTTCTATGTCATTAGATTTGAGAATCACCATCTTCATTGCAGGATCTGCATATTCACCATCGACTTTTTCAAATGACCATTTGTATGAACCCTTAGAAAGTTGAAATTTGCCTGCCCATTCGAAAGCACCTTCAGCATGATCATCATGTCCTCCATGGTCTGAATGATCATCTACTTTAGCTGAATGTTCAGAATGATCGTCATGTCCACCATGGTCTGAGTGATCATCATGACCTCCATGATCAGAATGATCATCTACGTCTATTGCACTAACACCTACAACAACAGTATTCTTTTTATTTTCCCAATTTCTCATACTTGGAGTCATTTCTTTACCAAGAGTAAATACTTTATCTGCGCTATTTAGTAATTGAGCTTGCCTTGGATTGATCTTTAAGTCATGAACATCTTGTTTTCTATCTACTAAGCATGTAACTTCGTCAGATGGTAATGCAATTGATTTAACTAAATCACAAACTAGTGGTTCTACTGCTACATATGACTTTCCTTTAGCCATAACATCCTGCCCAAAACCAGAAAATATAATTGTTCCTGCGATTACGGAATTTTTAATAATTGATTTACTCGAACCTTTTTTATTTGTTAAAAGTCTTTTAAAAATTGACATGAAAAATAATTAATTACCTAAAAATGATAATCATTTTCATAATCTCTGACAAGTGAAGGTATCAAATGTTATGAAAATAATACGCAACTTGTATTATTGGTAAGCTTGTAAAGTGACTTTTTTAAAAGATTAATTAATGGCTACTTTAGTCGCTGAAAATTTAACCTTTGCATACGCAAAAAAGAGTAAGCCAGTTTTGAATAAGGTATCGGTTGAGATTAAACCTGGAACTCTAACAGCGTTAGTTGGCCCAAATGGCGCAGGTAAATCAACTCTTTTGAGAATTTTGCAAGGACAAAATACTCCAGATAAAGGCGAAATAAAAATTGATGGTGAAAATTTATATAGATCTAGAGCTCTTGTGGCACTTATGCCTCAAAGAAGTTCAATGAATTGGAAGTTCCCCATCACAGTTGAAAAATTGGTATCTCTTGGTCAAATAAAGTATTCAAAATCAAGGAGTAATAACCCATTTCAAATTAAGACTCTTCTAGCATATCCTAATTCTTGGATTAATAAATGTTGTGAATTAGAGGCCACAATGCAGAGAGTAGGCATCGCAAGTTTGGCGAATAGAAGACTCGATTCTCTTTCAGGAGGACAGCAGCAAAGAGCTCTATTAGCAAAAACTCTTATGTCCCCGGCAAAAATATTTCTTTTAGATGAACCTTGTGCAGCTTTGGACCCACCTGCAAAGGAGGATTTTCTTAAAATTGTTCGTCAACTTGCCGATGCCGGACTTTCTTTGCTAGTAAGTAGCCATGATTGGGGCGATTCTTTAAATAACTATGATCAAGTAATCGTTCTTGATAAAAGTGTTTTGGCAGTTGGTCGTCCTGACCAAATACAAGATAAATTAGAGGCAATAAACATTAGCTCTATAAACGAAAATAATTTCTGTGATTAGAGAATGTTCCTTTTTAATTCTGAGCTTGATAACAGTTTTGGCAAAGCCCGAAATATTCGAGGGTATGAAACAACAATTGGAATTTCTTTGGATTTGTTTTGGGTGTATGAATATCTTTTACCGGGCATCCTTCCATTTTTGATGTCTCACCACATTGAACACAGGTCAAATGATGAATATCTCTATCTACGGGAGTGTACAGAACCTCTCCAGTTGGGAGATGTCTAGAACGTATTAAGCCATGCTTTATCAGAACTTGAAGATTCCTGTAAACAGTCGTCAGTCCCATAGCCTTTCCGCTTTCTATCAATTGTCTATGCAACTCTTGACCAGTCAATTCATCCTCGCATTTATTAAGTTCTTCAAGAAGTTGTTCTTGTCTTTTGGTAATGTCAGACTTAGTTACCATTGTTTCCGAAATCTTTTTTTGTCCCGCATTTTTGATCATACCGAATCCTTCGAATAATGTCTCTTATTAATAACAACTGGTGGCTGGTTCCATTAATAATAACTATATTCTCTGGGATTTTATGCCCAGCTATGGGAACTGTATTAATCACTCATAAGAGATTATTACAAGTTAATTTAATCTCTCATTGTGTGTTGCCTGGACTTGCTCTCGCGTTAGCGCTTGGTATTCACCCCTCAATTGGTGGTGTTATAAGTGGTCTTCTGGGCTCAGTAATTGCGGAAAGTTTAACTAATAGAAAAAGTGAAAATTATGAAGCAGTTATGAATACTATTCTCGCTGGAATGCTTGGATTTGGGGTCCTTATAATCCCTTTACTCGGAATAAGGATTGATTTGGAGGCAGTATTATTTGGCGATTTATTGACAGCAAATTTTGGAGATTTACTTAGAACAATAATTGCTTTTTTAGTATTTATACTTTTAATGACTTTTGGATATGAAAAGGTTGTTTATGTTGGATTAGATCCAGAAGGTGCATCCGCGAGTGGTATAAACGTTTCTTTATTAAATCTTGCTTTGAGTTTTACAACGGCATTAGTAATTGTTAGTTCAATGTCAGCAGTGGGAGTGATTCTTGTTATTGCTCTTCTTTCTACCCCAACACTGTTAGGGCTTAATAAGGCTCATAGTTTAAGAATTGCAATGATGAGGTCTTCCTTTTTTGGATTATGTATATCACTTCTGGGCTTTATTCTCTCTATAGTCTTTAATTTGTCGCCTGGACCTGCAATTAGTGTTATTTGTGTCGCATCTCTTTTGATTCCTAAACTTCGTAAATAATTAAATCTTAAATGTCCAATCAGAGTTTAATGCTTGAGCTTCTGGATTGTTTTTTAAAGCTACTTCCATAGCCTCTTTTTTATTATTAGCTATAACAACTTCATCAAATTCCTTTCCATTTTTTTTGAGACTTACTTTGAAACGCATAAAAAAAATTTTTAATTAATCAAAAGTTAACCACTAATCAACTAGATTTAAATACTTTTAAAAGTTAATTGATGAAATAGAAACTTTAGTTATTTTGAAGTTTTTCTACTACAGATTCTTTCTCAATTTTAGCTACATCCTGTAATCCATTAGCATCAAACCAAGGAGCGTTTTCCCAATTAAATCCTTCGCCAAACGTATTATCGGGAGCAGCTACGTACCAGTGACATGACGAATCGGGAACATCTACAGCACATTTTGACCAGTCAGCTTCCCACTGTGGAACTTGTACCCACATCACAGATGCTAATAAAAAAGAAAAAATAAAATTCATAATTATCGGTTAGCAAAATTTTGAAAGATTTTTTTCACATTCTTTCTTTCTTTTCTTCCAGTAATTCTCAAGTATTTGATATTTATGCTTATTTTTGAATTGACTTAAATGAATATTATTCTGATTAAGAACTGAAGTATTTTTGATTTTCATGACTCAAGCTGTCTATGTAGGACATATTTAAGACACTTTATAGATTTTTTGAAGTGAATTTATACTTAATTTTTGTCTTACTTTTGTGTAGGTAAGTATTTTTCGGGATTATTTTCAATATAACTAAGCGAATATTTGACAACACCTACTATTACTGAAAAAAGAGCAATTGCCGAAATAATAAAAATGATTTTTTTGTAAATTCTTTTCATAAATTTTTTATGTTTTTGATTATTTTTTTCATCAACGCCAAATTTTTCTGAAAGATTTAAATAATTAGTAATTTATACTGTAGCCTTTTAAATTACCTACGGAGTAGTTTAAATACATCAGAAACTCCTCACACACTTTTTTCTGATAATTTTAAAAGTACTCCGTCCTCGATGTCTGAGTACTTTTTGTATTTTTTACCATGTGACAGTTAGGATAGAGGTCTATTAAGCATTACATATTTTGAATTTTGGTGTGATATTAGGAATGTGTGTAGGAGGAATTGATTTATTTCAGTGGAAACAAGGAAACACTTGATATAAATCAATTTTTAAAAGATCTCTCTCTGAGGGGTCTTTTTTTTTGGAATTTTTAGCAATATATATTAAATTCTGAATATAAAAACATATATGCTTTCTTCCAAAATAATTAGATACGTCATTACAAATTAGTAATTTAATTCGTTAGATTATGTTTCGTTAAATACTTCTGTTAATGAAAATACTTTTTTTAGCAATTTTAATTTGTTCAAGCTTTTTATTCCCTTCTTCATCATTTGCCTCACATGTAGAACTAAAACCTTGTGTAGAGATCGCTCATTGTGTGCGAGAAGAATGGGAGGTTAACAATATTGAGAAACCATTTGAAGAGATTAAAACATTTATCGAAAACACTCCAAGAACTGAGATTGTAGAAATAGATGGCGATTATCTTCATGCTGAGTCAACCAGTAAATGGATGAAGTATGTAGACGACTTAGAAGTATCCTTTCTACCTGAATCAAACATCTTATCAATAAGATCAGAATCAAGAGTTGGAGAAAGTGATTTGGGAGTGAATCAAAAAAGAGTTGATTTACTAAAATCTAAAATGTTTTAAGATAAAAAGTAAAAAAAATAATTTATTTTTATTGTTTTTTGTATAACTTTTACATTTTTAAAAAAAATTAGCAGATAAAAAAGTGATAATTGTCATCATGCCTTGATAATGGCAAATTTATTAGATTTTCTCTGAAAAGATGATCATAAATTTTATATATTTATTGTTATCTAGTTTTGTTTTTTTCTGGTTTTATATAAATATTAAAAAAAATGGAGTTAAATGGATAATCAAAGGTCTTTTGCAAATTGGAATATTAGTATTATTCATTGGAGGGTTTTTCAAAATATTTTTCAACTTACCCCCTAATTTATTTATAAAAATATTTTTTCTTATTATTTATACATGGTGCACTGTTGGAATAAATGTAAATTTCATGATCCCTTTGATGCGTTTGATTGACCAAAAAATAGTAAAAAAATAAAACTAAAATATGCCTTAATTCTCAGTACAAAAATAAATCTATTTTCTTAATCTGCAATATTAAAATTTATAGGATTTATTTTTTTCCTTTTGAAAGTCTTTTTCTTGTATACCTAGTCTTTAATGCCAAGTCTGTCATTATGTATATTCCAAATAAAAGAAGGACTATTCCAATTAAGTATTTCATTATTTTTTATATAATTACTATGTTTGAGATTTATCATTATGCCAACTAATTTTAATATCTATTTCTTGAGATAAATTTCTTGTTACTGGACATTCTTTGGAGGCTTTTTTCAAAAAATCAATAATTTCATTAGTAGTGTTCTTTGGTATAAAAATATCTATTATTAGTTCTTTTATCTTCCTCTCGCTATTTTGTGTCATTACTTTTTCAATATTTAAATATATACCTTTCAAATCAAATCCTTTCGATTTAGCTTTGATTGCCATAATGGTTAGCAAGCAAGTACCTAGAGATGTTGCTAATAAATCAGTTGGAGAAAAACTTTCACCTTTACCGCAGTGATCTAAAGGTGCATCAGTTCTAATAAGACTTCCAGATTGTAGATGAATAGCCTCACAGTTTAAATTTCCTAAATAAGAACATTTAACTTTAGTCATTTTAAAAAATTAAATTAGGAAAATATTATTAGTAAAAAAATTATGGAACATAACAAAATTATTGATGAGAAATTTTTTATTTGCATATTAGTGGAGTATTAAGGAAATTCATCATTCAAGTTTTGAAATCAGTTTTTATATCCATATTCCTCTAAGCAATACTCAATTAATTCAATTGATTTATTAAGAGTTCTTTTATTTTTATTTTCTAGATCGAAACATTCATTTAAAACAAGTATAGATTCATTTAAGAATGATTCTTCTTTATTTTTTATATCTTTAACTTGATTTATATAAATTAATTTTTTAATCCCAATTAGGGAAAATATGATTATTGATATTGTAAAAATTGCTATTTTTAATTTATTCATACAATTAGTTATTACAAATATTTTAATTTACTTAATATCTAAAAACTTTACATAGCTTATAGAACTAAGTAATTACATATGTAGCCGCTGTTATTGCTATTGCAGTAATTGAAATGAAGATGTATGGAACAACCTTTAAAGGTATGTATAGATTATTTTTTGACATAACTAGAACCTTTATACAAATAATTACATTCCCTTTAAACTTTATAAGTCTTCAAATATACAAATTAATTTTCTTTGTATAAATTCAATCCTTTTAAAGATTAACAAATTTATATTCATTGAATTTTCATTAAATAAAGTATTTCTAAATCTTGTCTTGAGTCCGATATTTTTCTTTTTAAAAAGATTAATTCTTCTTGGCTCATTCTTGATTCTTTTATCATCAATTCTGCTTGTTCTATAGCATGTTCTATATTTCTAATTTTAATATCTCTTATTGAGGGATCATCTTTACATGCTTTTTTAGTATTTGCATCTAACATATGTACGAAAATATCACCTTGAATATAATCTAATTTAAAACTTCATTATGCTACAACCGCAAATTTAATTAAAATAAATTATTATCAAATTAAGAACTTTAACCTTAGCTAACCCTCTCTTCAACTGATCGAGTGGGTTTTTTTTATGGTGTAATATATTCCTAGCATTTACTATTAATTTGGAAGATTCAAAACTTAATCCTGAGGAAAATAATTCAATCGAATCGTCCCCCAATTTGAATGAAGACAATAAAGATCTTAATGAGGGGAATAAAAAAGAAGAAAATATTAAGGCATTTACAGAATTTCTAGAGAAAGCAAGTAATCAAGATTCTTCAGAAGAAAAAGTAAAACTTGATTCTGAGCAACAAAAACTAAAAATTGACAAATCACTTTTTAAAAGATTTCTTAATAATGGATTTGATGGCATTTCAACTAATCCAAACTATAAAATGTTGGCATTATTAATAGTCCTTTTAATTAATCTGTCTCTATTTTTTGTAATTGGCAATATGGGGAAAGCGTTTTTAAGAAATGCAGGAATTATGGGTTAAAAATTTTTTATTTCTTTTTGGATATTCATCTTTACAATTTTGATTCTTCAAATGAAACTGTGATATTTTCTTGTCAAATTAATATTTAAAAAAAGTTTGGATAATAAAGAGCCAGAAAATCCAGTAGTTTATCTTTCTAATTTAGTCAAAAAATTAGATGTAAAAAACAGAAATGGTTTAGTAGCCTTAGCAATAGTAAACCTTTTAGTGATTCTTTTATTTAAATTTTATTTGAAAGGATCAGGATTATTATTTTGAATTTAACTGCTGGTAGTATTATTAAGCATTCTCAAACTGTTTTGCTAATCTAAATGCCTTCTTAATTATTAGAAAGCCGCCATATGCCCCTGCAAGTAAAGGTAATACTATTAAAGGGTTAGGGGAATAATTTGAATAATTTTTCACACCCTCAACATATTCATAACCTGAACATTTAAGAAATATAAAGCTAAAAAATGTGATACTCCAACCAATGATTGATAAAAAGCCACCTTTTTTATCTCCTTCGTAGAATCTGTCTAGACCTAAGCCCCAACCTCCTATTAGGAATATTCCTCTAACAACTGAATTTTTTCTTGATTACTAAGCATAATAAAAAAATGTTCATTATGAACATAACCTATTTGTATTTAAGATGTGAGATGTTTTTATTAATTAATCTTTAAAATAAATTTTTAATGGTTTTTTTTTATAAATTAGAAAATTATTATTCAGTGTTTTAATTAATTTTTAGAGATTTTATTAGAATTCAACAAGGAAATTGAAGGCCTTATATAAATAAAAATAGACCCATACATATCCTGCATAATTCTCATTTCATCGTCTAAATATACAATTGAAACCTGGCAATTTGGCGATTCTTTATTCCAAGGTAACTTATTCCATACCTCTTTAACTGGATACCATCTATCCATAAGTAATTCACTAAATAATGGAATCTTATTAAGTCCATCAACTTTGGAAACTTTTGTCTTTTGTAAGTTCATATCAAGTAAATTATTTCTTAAAACTAAATCACTTGCTACGGTTATTACTCTTCCACCAAAAGTAGGCAATAGTTTGAACCAACCCAAGATAGGAATTGTTGTGAGCCCAAATATTGTAGTGTCAAAAGTAGATATAAATTCTTTTTTTTCAAAATCAATCTTTTGAGCAATTCTCCCAATAGTTGATATGCCAAAGGATCCTACTTGCAATTGATGTAATTTAAAAAAAAGATTACTTTTAAATTCATCATTTAATGCCTTTTCAATAGCAAGGAAGAAAGGAGAACTTCGAAATAATTCAACATTAGAAAAAATCAATTCCCACTCTCCAGACAATAATTCTTCTGACATTTCAAAACTAAAGTCCTTAAGAGCATCAATCAATTTATCCATTTCATTAGCTTTTTCCTCATACATAGGAGAAATTAATTTATTTAATCTTTGCCCTCTATCTGTAACAGCAGCTATTTTATATATATTTGACTTTATCTCTCCAATTTCTTTCATAACTCCAATACAAGAAATATTAATTAATCTTAGGAATTTAATTTGAAGTTGATGGCAATTTTAATAATGCTGGTAATAAAATCAATTAATATTCTCCCCACCTTTTACCAATATCAAAACCCCATTCAGTGGTTAATCTAATTACTTCATCATGATTCTTGCATTTTGAAAGAGATAACTTTTTACTAGGATTATTTTTTATTAGCTCAGCAATTTGATTAAGTTGCTCTATTTTTTTTAGAAAATTACTTAGATCTTTATCTGACATTTATCTAGGAAGTAAATTTTTGATCATAAGTAAATATGTAATAAAGAACCCAGGCAACACCAATAATAAGAATTGCAATCATTATATTTACTGACCAAACTACTTCTATCATGTAATTTTTTTTATATATTTTTAATATATCCAAAATTTAAATTAAATTAACCGTTAATAATTTAAATCAAGAACAATACACTACTTTTTCTAAGTGTATAAAATAATCTTAAATAGTTTAAAAATTATGGGAGAAGCTAAGAGAAGGGAAGAGTTAGGCTTACCACCTAGAAAAAAGAAAAAGGAAAAACAAACATCGAAAAATCAACTAAACAAAATTTTAAATAAATATCCTTATTTACCTTTCATTTTAGGTTTTTCATTACTAGCAATATTAATTATCGATTTAGTTAATTACTACAAATAGATATATAAAAAGGGGATATTTTTAGCAGAAGAGAAGATTATCTTCGCAATTGCGAAATTATTTTTCCATAATAAAAATAAAACCCATGAAACCGATTTACACCTCATGCGCCTTAATTTTAGGGGTACTAACTTTGTTTTCAACATCTAATGCAAATGCAGGTGGCTGCAGCTCTCATACTGAGAAGAAGGCAAAAATTGAATGCTTGTCTGATGATAAAAAATGTATAGAAGCGAAAGAAAAAGAATCACTATACAAAGTTGAGGCCTAAATGTTTGATAATCTTGGAACTGCTCTAGTACAGGCATTAGGCTTCTTTGCTGTTTTTGGTTTTTTTGTATATCAAACTTTATTTGCAGATAGCAAACCCAAAAATTCAAAATCAAATCCTAAAAAAACAAAGATTTCCGACAAAAAAGAATCAATTAAAAAAGAACCTAAAAAAGGCTTATTTAACAGAAAATCTAAACCTGTTGAAGAGAATTTAACAGTCCAAAAAAAGGGATTATTTGGGAGAAAAAAAGAACTTATTAAAGAAGAGATTAAACCAAAGAAAAAAGGTTGGTTTAAATAGGTAAAGGTACTTAAACTCTTTTTTGATATCTTTTATACAAAAACTTTTTTTAGTAACTTTATAATTTATAGAACATAATAACCAAAATGAACCATAGAGAAATCACAAAAAAATATAGCGAATTACTTAACAGGGCTGAGTTTGCTACTGGCCGTAAGGAAGTTGTAGGTCTTTTAAAAAAAGCTGCCAAATTGAAATCTCAGATTGAAATCAATTATTAGATTTTAAAATTAGTTTAATTCTAAATGTAAAAAATTTTTTTAAAAAAGTTTTTACGTGAGATAATCTGCATAGATTATTTTTCTTATGAATAAAAAAGGTTATACAACCGAAAGTGGTGGTAGACAAAATGGTTTCGCAATTGAACCAGAAATTAACCCCATATCAGAAGGCGAATCAAAGAAATCCATATTTTTATTTATTGGAATATTATTACCTTTTCTAATAGGCGGTTTTTATTATTTAAGGACTCTGAATATATTCTGATATTTTATAAGCCATTTTTAGCAATATATTCTTCTGAGCTAACTATATCTTGCATTAAGCTCTCTGATGAAGGATTAAATCCATTTTGCTCTAAAAATGATTTAACCTTTTCAAATTTTTGCTGAATTTTCTTTGTATATGGAGTTGTCATCAAATAATCATCTTTTTCTGTTGAATAGTTCATTTGATTAACGAATTACTTTTACAATTAAATTTTGCAAAATATGCTATTCCTGGTGAAGTTATAAATATTACATAAATAATTTAATAGTAATAAATACTTATAAGTTGTTTTTGTGAGGTTGATATTGGTTTATTTTTTTAAAGAGTACTTATAGTAACTAGTTCCATTAAATCTCTAGACTGCAGATATTTTTGAAATACTTCAGAATAAAATGCTTTTTTAGCAGCAAATTTTGATTCGAATTCAATTACTAATCCAAGCTGCCCTCCATCCCATTCATTTGAGGTTGATTCTTGTATTAAATCTCTTTTTACTATTACTCCTCCCACAGATTTAATCCAAGGCAATACTGTCCTTATATATTCCAGAAATAAATCAGCATTTGGAATTGAAATTTTCTTTAACCAATAGCTCTTTGTCATCAAATCAACATATTCTGGGTAGAATATAGCACATAGAGGTAAGTATTTATCCTTAGCTATATACACCCCAGCGTTTATTAAATGGAAACCGAAAATGATTTATTAAATTTACTTCTTAAATCTCCAAATTCAGAGGGTATACGTAACATTGCCGAACAACTTGAAATTGATCATAATTTTTCCTTTAGCAAAGATAGAAATGATTTGCAGGGTGTTTGGGAGCTTAGGTGGAGTAGTTCTTATAGTCCTTTTTTAAAATATTCTCCTCTTATTGATAACCTTCAAATTCTTGATCCCTTAAATTTAAATGGTCTTAATTTACTTAAACCTAGAGGAATAAAATCAATTATTGGTACTGGTATTTTAATAAGACTTAATTACATTAATGAAAAAAAAATTGGGGTCAAATTTACACATGCTGGTGTTATTGGTCCTAAATTTGGAAAAAAAAATATAAAGGCTATGAAAGAAATAAATAATGAACAATTAGGGTGGTTAGAGATAACTTATTTAAGCAATAAGCTTAGAATCTGTAGAGGTGATAAAGGAACTTTATTCGTTTTAAGAAAAATAAATTCACCGACTTTATTCGAGAATTTCAAGGAATTTATTAAAATCTATTAAAAATATAAATTAATTCTTTATCCAAATAGACTTTAATACGAAATAAATTGGTAAATATTTAAATGATTCTTTAGGTATTTCATAACTTAAGAATTTTAGTGCTTCTTCTAACCAGTAACCAATATCAAATCCTAAAAGAATTTTTTCTACAACAAACCAAAATTCTTTATCAAATATAATTCTGAAGTTTAAGTAAACATATTCCCAATGAAAGGTATTCCAATATTGGGTTAAAAATGAGGATAAAATAAGCCATAGTGATATAAATAGAAAACTTTTAAGAAATTTATAAAATTTTTTCATATACCAGCAACTGTTTTATTGAATTTCAAATATCCTTTATTATTATTAGGATCAAATTCTATTTCCATGAAATATATCCAAAAAGATATAAAAATATTGCAAAAATAGTAAATTTTTGTGGAATTAATAATCTATTCTTCTTTTTTTAGATTCTGTGCCTTTAGATTTTTATTCTTAAGAAAAAATCCTAAAAACAGAAAAGCAAAATATATTAGTAAACTTATTGCAAAAATTAAAGCTATCTTTGAAATATCCATAAAAGATTTTTTATCATAAATTACAGTATTTTTTGCAAAGTTTTATGTATGGTAATGATTTTTCATTTATCACGATAACGAACTTCAATTATTAAGCTAATAATATTATTTAAATCATATGCAAGTAGCTTTTGCCTGGAGCCTTTGTCTATCAGTTGGTGTTGTTTTATTATCAATTATTCCATTAACTATCGGGAGAGTTAAAGCGGGATATTCTGTTGAAAATATGGCTGCTCCAAGGGCTTTAT
Organism: Prochlorococcus sp. AG-355-N18; assembly: GCA_003278535.1. Taxonomy (GTDB): domain Bacteria; phylum Cyanobacteriota; class Cyanobacteriia; order PCC-6307; family Cyanobiaceae; genus Prochlorococcus_A. Next base: position 5,064 of record QCEG01000014.1, on the reverse strand, counting down.
TCGATGAATTACCTTCATTTGGGAAAAGAGCAGTTTGGTGTCATCAAAATTGTTGGGAAAGTATTTCCCTACATGCACCCGCATGTCTTCTTTGTTTGATTACTTTAACTGACTCTAATATTGCAATAATTGCAGCATTGATTCATCCTATTTTTCGTTTTTTATATATTGGTGCATATGTATTTAATATCCCAACAGCTAGAGGTTTAATGTGGGCCTCTGGAATTTTTACAACACTTTTACTTTACAAAGAGGGCTTAACACAATTGATATAAACTATTTAAACAATAAACTTTTTTAAATCCTTTAATTGATATTCATTGATTAGTTCCACTTTATTTGATTTTGCTAGTTGATGAGCAGACTTTGTAAAGCCTGATTTTGAGACTATTATTGCATGTGTACCTTTCCAAAATAATTTACCAGCTGAAATTTCCTGAACTGCTTTATTTCCAATAGCTTTTTCATGATCTTTGCATTGAATACATATTCTCAAATCATTTATTGAGGCAATTAAGTCAACCCCTTGATCTCCTGTATTAGGGGTTTCTTTAACTTCCCAGCCATTTTGTTTGAGAATTTCCATACAATGATTTTCAAATCTAATACCTTTTTTGTAGTTTTCCTTGTTATTACTTGAGTAGTTTTTTTCTATTAGGTTTAAGCATGATTTCTCTATTTGACTTGCTATGAATACAAACCAATCTTCAGTTTCAAGCTTTCTAATAGATCCAATTATCTCATCATCAATAGTAGGATTTTCATTACAATAAGATCTCCACTTTTCGAAAAATAATTCCATACTGCCAAATTTTTTTAAAATTACTTTTTCCCAGAAGTATGGTATACCCTCTTTAAATCGCTTGGATCCATTAAATATATTTTTCTCAATGGCTTTTTCCTCAAGAGGTGGATTGCCAATCCATTTTTTATAATCCTCGTTACCGTAAGCATCTATTTCCCTTAATCTGATCCTCTCCTCTAACAAATTGTATTTGTTTTCTTCTATTAAATTATTAATTGTTTGAATAAAGAAATTGGAATTTAAAGCATTATTTAATTTAAACTTTTTCTTTTTTATTTGGTAATCTCTTACAATTACAAAAATTAAAAAAATAATTAAAATAATTAAAATAAAAAAATTTTTCATTAAAGATTTTTATTCTCGATCTAAAAAGTTTTTGTTTTTCTAATAACAAAATTATTCTTTGTTATTACTGAAGATTCATTTACTTCAAACCCATTAATTGCTGATATTTCCCCTTTTATGCCTTCTAATGTTAATTGCTCGATAATGCCTTTTATTACTTCATCTTCGACCAATTTTCTATCAATTCTTTCAGGCGTAATATCTGTAAGCCATTTTGAAGTCTTTTTTTTTACAACCTCTGTAGGGTTAGTTATTTTTAAGTAGATAGCCATTTTTTAATTCATTCAGTTGAATTATAAGCATTAAATTTCATTAACTTTTATTATTGTCATTACTTTCCCACTCAAGAAATTGAAAAACAAAAATTGCAAAGATAGAAAAAAATACTATAAACAACCCTAACCATCCTATAAATTTGTGCTCTGTAAAAAGATTTGTAAGCATTGATTTTTCTTGATATCTTGATTCCATTTCATATTGATAAGAATCAATAACTTGAAAAATATTCATAATTAATAATCTAATAAATCATTCAATTTGCGGATAATAGTTTCAACCGTTTAATTTACTAAAGGCTTCAGATAGGAAATCTGGCCTTTTTCTTATTATAGAAAAATTCAGTTTATTTATTAAGACTAAATTGACTTCAGCAATCGTTAAGATTTCATTTTTCTTGTTAAGAAATTTTGAAATTACATTAATCCTAGGACTTTTATCAATATTGAATTCGGTCTCGATTATTATTTTTTCACCAAGAAATAAAGGAGATTTATATTTTATTGAAGTATTGATTAATGGTAAATCAAAGCCATTTTTAGTTAGTTCGAAATAACTTATACTTACTTCCGAAAGTGCATTTATTCGGCTTTCTTCAAGCCAATTAAAATATTTACCGTGCCACATCACGCCTGCATGATCTGCATCTTGAGGTAAAACAATTTTTTCTATTTTCCAAACTGGCTTTGTGTTCATCTTTTATTTAAAAAATATTTTTATTTAATGAAAAAACTTATTTTGATATTGTAGATTAATTTTGTTTATTAACATAAGAATCATCAAGACTATATTTATAAAGTTATGTTTAATCGTAAAAATAGAAGTAGAAAAATGAAGAAGATTTTTCAATGGGAAGAATATTTAAATTGGAAAAATATGTCAAAGGAACAGAAATTAAATTTTAAGAGGGCGTGCTTGTTCCCATTTCTCGTATATATAGTTTATGTTTTTCTTAATCAGTACTCCTTGGCAATTCTTTTGATAGTAGGTCTTTATTTTTTAATTAGATTTAAAAATAGAAATAAGTTGGGAAGATGAATATTTTTTTATTTTTATTTATTTAGATTTGTTTTAAAATTATTTAGTTTTTCTAAATAACTTTATTGGCGTATGACAATAGTATTAGATAAATTTTTTTTATGAAAAGAATTATTTTGTTTTTATGTGTATTAGTTTTTTTAATTTTTTCTAATACGAATAATTTATTAGCAAAAGAAATTGAAAATAACATTAAAGAGAATATTTCTAATGAAATTGAAGAAATTAAGCCTGATAATAAAAAAAATAATATTTCTAATTCTTCAGCAGAAGATATTTTTGGTGATGAACAAACTTTTCCATTCGTTGCCGGTTTGGGGAAAAATGCAGCCCATTGATTTCAAGGTTCTTGATAATTTAGAAAAAGATTTTTTAAATACTAATGAAAGGTCTTAGGGTTCTAGAGCTTTCTGAAGCACTTAATGTTGATAGCGCTGATTTATTAGCTGTTTGTGCAATTCTAAAAATAAAAGCCACATCTAGATTAAGCATGCTTTCATTTGAAGAATGTAAAAAGATAACTGATTACTATGAAAATAAAAATTAGAATTTTTTTATAAATTATTTTATTTTTAAATGTCTTTAATCATCGATACTAAAGTTGAATGAATTTCTTCTTCAGATATTTCATTTTTAAAATTGATAATTGCTGATTGGCCATCGTAATTAATTTTTATATAACTATTATTAATTTCTTCCATATAAGCATTCTCAAATCTTGATATCTTCCCATAATGAATAAGATATTTGTGCACTGAATCTATGTGATCATTGTTCATGTGATCACAAACTCTTTTACTTGTTTCTTTACTAATAATTTTCATTTAAAAAATAAATTTGTTTTAAGCTAATCTATTTTTTTCATTATTCAAAGTTTTAATCATTTTAATTATTAAATTTTTAACTTCATTTTTATCAACAGCTCTAACCAAGTTATTTCTCAAATTTGATGCTCCTTTAAAGTCTTTGCATGTCCATGAGATATGTTTCCTTGCAATTAGCAATCCGTGATCTCCTTTTTCTTTTATTAATTCATCAAGATGCTCAATAATTAAATATAGTTTTTCTTCTGTGTTTGGTTCTTTAAAATTTTTATTTTCTCTAAGGGCATAATCTATTTCTCCTATTTTCCATGGCGATCCTAAAATTCCTCGTCCAATCATTACACCATCAGCATTTGTTTTTTTTAAACAATTAAGAGCGTCATCTGGATTTTTGATATCTCCATTAGCAATTACTGGAATTTCCAACAACTTTTTAAGTCTTCCGATCATTTCCCAATCTGACTTGCCTGAAAAACCCTGTTTTCTAGTTCTTCCATGAAGTGTGATCATCGTTGCTCCCGCATCTTGAAGTTTAAATAAGAAATCCTCTATATTTTCTTCTTTACTATCCCATCCGAGTCGTGTTTTTACTGTTACTGGAACCCTAACAGCTTTTACAACATTTTTGACTAATTCTATAGCAAGTTTTCGGTCTTTAATTAAAGCACTGCCTCCACCTTTCTTTGCAATTTTTTTAACTGGGCATCCCATATTTATATCAATCAAGAAAGCTCCAGAGTCCTCAGCTTGTTTCGCAGCTTCAGAAACTGCATATGACCTATTATCAAATATTTGTACTCCAATTGGACCTTCTTCTAAATCTATTTGATTGATTTTTTGTGTGCCATATCCTTTTTTAAGACTTGTGGCATTTATCATTTCTGTAAAAAGTAAAGAGTTTGGAGCCCATTTACGTACAAGTCGCCTAAAAATGTTATCTGTAACTCCTGCTAATGGCGATAGCATTACCTTACTTGTTATTATCCTATTAACTCCCCTTCCTTTTAGCCTTATATTTGAAGACATATAATTTTAAATTTATTTAATCTTTCTTTATTATAAATTCAGATATGGATCTGATTTTATTTTTTCTATTTATTTCTTAATTTATAATAAGTGCTTTTACTTAAATAGGCCTAATTGATTACTTTTTTTGCTAAATTATGTTGAGTTGAAATTTAAAAAGGAAATTTTTTTTTGTTTATATTAGTATCTATTTTTCTTTCAATAATTATTTTTATTGCACCAATAAATGTAAATGCTATGCAAGGTGATTTAGATTTATCAAGTGCTCAAACTTCTGTAGGCAAAAGATTTGCTAAAGTTTTTTGTGATGCTAAAAGGGAAGGTTTAGATTCTGATTTTGCTAGTGAATATGCTTTGAATAATACATATTTGAAATTTGTAGCATTTCCAGATGATGATGAATATTTGGCTGATTTATGGAACTTCACTCATAATAATATATTAGATAATTGTGGTGAATTTGTAGATAAAAATGATCTAAAAGACCTAGAGATTTTTTTTAAAGAAGAAGGTTTAATTGCATCAAATAGGGAACTCTATTTACCAACTTTTGAGAATAATTAGATTAAATTTTTAGCATGTACTAAAATATAAATAGAATATGAAATTTTATGAAACTATTAGGTTTAAATTCACCTGAAATATTCATAATATTAGTAATTTTGCTTTCAATTTTAGGTCCAAAAAGAGTTGAAAAAGGTTTCTTATTATTCAAAAAACTATTAAAGTTCCTTTTAAGTAAAGATGAAG
>QCEG01000013.1 GCA_003278535.1 Prochlorococcus sp. AG-355-N18 | reverse complement strand
ATTTTGGATCTGGCATCACAGAAGCAATGACACAAGCTGGAGCAAGCGGTCCAGTAAATATCGCTTATTCAGGTCTCTACCATTGGTGGTACACAATTGGAATGAGAACTAATGAGCAACTCTTCCAAGCTTCAATATTCATGAGTATTTTGGCTTGTTGGACTCTATTTGCTGGTTGGTTACATTTACAGCCAAAATTCAGACCTTCTTTAGCTTGGTTTAAAAATGCAGAGTCAAGATTAAATCATCATTTAGCTGTCTTATTTGGTTTTAGTAGTATCGCTTGGACAGGACATTTGGTTCATGTTGCTATTCCTGAATCAAGAGGTCAGCATGTAGGTTGGGATAACTGGTTAACAGTTCTTCCTCACCCTGCAGGATTAGCTCCTTTCTTTACTTTAAACTGGGGAGCTTATGCTCAAAATCCTGATTCTTTAGATCAAGTATTTGGAACAGCTGAAGGAGCTGGAACAGCAATCTTTACTTTCTTAGGTGGTCTTCATCCTCAAAGTGAAGCATTATGGCTTACCGATATTGCGCATCACCATATTGCTATAGGAACAATTTTTGTAATTGCTGGTCATATGTATAGAAATACTTTTGGTATTGGTCATAGCCTCAAAGAAATTACAGAAGCCCATAATACAAGACATCCTAATGATCCTCATAAAGGTAGTTTTGGAATTAACCACGATGGAATATATGAAACTGTAAATAATTCATTACATTTCCAACTTGGATTAGCATTAGCATCTCTTGGTGTAGCAACTTCTCTTGTAGCTCAACACATGGGCGCACTTCCTTCTTATGCTTTTATTGCCAGGGACTACACTACACAATCTGCTTTATATAGTCATCATCAGTACATAGCAATGTTTTTGATGGTTGGTGCATTTGCACACGGAGCTATTTTCTTTGTAAGAGATTATGATCCAGAATTAAATAAAGATAATGTATTGGCAAGAGTTCTTGGAACAAAGGAAGCTTTGATAAGCCATCTTAGTTGGGTAACAATGCTGCTTGGATTCCATACTCTAGGAATTTATGTTCATAACGACGTTGTTGTAGCTTTTGGTAATCCTGAAAAGCAAATTCTAATTGAGCCAGTATTTGCTCAATTTGTTCAAGCTGCTCAAGGTAAAATGATGTACGGCTTTAATGCTTTATTATCTGATCCAACAAGTTCAGCAAGTCTCGCTGCTAATTCATTGCCTGGTAATCACTACTGGATGGATTTGATCAATAGACAAGATGCATTAAGTGCTTTCTTACCTATCGGTCCTGCAGATTTCTTAGTTCACCATGCTATCGCTTTAGGTCTTCATACAACCGCTTTGATACTTATCAAAGGAGCACTTGATGCTAGAGGAACAAAATTAATTCCTGATAAGAAAGATTTAGGTTATGCATTCCCTTGCGATGGTCCTGGACGTGGAGGTACTTGCGATAGTTCATCTTGGGACGCTATGTACTTAGCTATGTTCTGGGCATTAAATTTACTAGCATGGGTAACTTTCTACTGGCATTGGAAACACCTAGCAATTTGGCAGGGTAACGTAGCACAATTTAACGAATCAGGAACTTATCTAATGGGTTGGTTCAGAGATTATCTCTGGTTAAATTCTGCTCAACTTATTAATGGATATAATCCATTTGGAGTAAATTCCCTATCTCCTTGGGCTTGGATGTTCCTTTTCGGTCACTTAGTTTGGGCTACTGGTTTCATGTTCCTAATATCATGGCGTGGTTACTGGCAAGAATTAATTGAAACATTAGTTTGGGCACATCAGCGTACTCCAATTGCTAACCTGGTTGGCTGGAGAGATAAGCCAGTCGCACTTTCAATTGTTCAAGCTAGATTAGTTGGACTAGCACATTTCACGATTGGAAACATACTTACATTTGGGGCATTTGTTATCGCATCCACTTCAGGTAAGTTTGGTTAAATTTCCCTTAAATAATTTAAATCACCACAAATGTGGTGATTTTTTTTGTTTAATTTAATGTTCTAAATTAAGTTAAAATTGTGTAATTATTATTAGATATAAATGTCAAATATAAAACAATTAATTTCTATTATCGTCCCTGTTTTCAATGAAAGCCAGAGTATTGGTTTTTTATTGGATGAAGTTATAAATGTAATGTCATCTCATAAATTTAATTTTGAATTGATTGTTGTAAATGATGGTTCTAAAGATAATACTCATCAAGTATTAAAGCAACTAACTCTCAAAATTAAAGAATTGTCAGTAATTTCCCTTCGCAAAAATTATGGTCAAACTGCAGCAATGTCAGCTGGATTTGATAACTCTAAAGGCGATATTGTTATTACTTTGGATGGTGATTTACAGAATGATCCAAATGATATTCCTTTATTAATTTCAGAAATTAATAATGGTTTTGATTTGGTTTGTGGTTGGAGGTTTGATAGAAAAGATAAATTAATTAATAGAAAGATACCATCAAAAATAGCGAATAAGTTAATAGCTCACGTAACAGGTTTGAAGTTGCATGACTATGGATGTTCATTAAAAGCTTTTAAGAAAGAAATAATTGATGATATTAAATTGTATGGAGAACTTCACAGGTTCTTGCCCGTCTTAGCAAATATTGAAGGTGCAAGAATCAAAGAAATTAAAGTCAATCATAGAAGCAGGCAATATGGATCAAGTAAATATGGAATAGATAGAACTTTTAGAGTTTTAATGGATTTACTAACTGTTTGGTTTATGACTAAATTTTTAACAAGACCTATGTATGGATTTGGTTTTGTTGGAATCATAAGTATTTTGATTAGCCTTGCAATGAGTTCTTATTTGATAGTTTTAAAAATAATGGGCGAGGATATTGGAAATCGTCCTTTGTTAATGTTTGCATTAATATTAGGAATTACTGGGGTTCAATTATTTAGCTTTGGATTATTGAGCGAACTTTTAATTAGAACCTATCATGAAAGTCAAAGTCGTCCAATTTACAGAATAAGATCAATAAGCAGTACTAATCAAAATTGATTATTTACTTGAATTTTCATATTAATAAAGCTGAAATTTCAACGACTTCAGGAGAAATATCTCTTAAGCCTTTTCGTAAAATTGGCAATGTTGATTTATCAGCCAATTCTTCCGCAATTTTTAATGCCTTTAATTTATTTTCTGTACTACCCTGAAAAAGATTAGACATTTTTTTTCTTTGAGAATTTTTATAAAATACTGAGTACTTTTTTTCTTCTTTATTGTATAAAAAACTATTTTTATTAGATGAAAATTTTTTATTTTTTTTGAACTTAATAGAATATAAATTGCTTTTATTTATTAACTTTTTAAAGCTTCTTTTTTTAAAAACTAGAAGTAATATTCCTATAAAAATAATAAGTAGAATTGCGAAAAAATTTATCATGTAAAAAGTTAATAATTTTTATATCATCCAGTAATAAAATTAACACTATTTCGCATATAAATACTAAAGTGTTTAAAGATGTTTAAAGAACTATGCCATCTGATTTACCAAGTCTTTTACCCTCAATTTTTGTTCCATTAATTGGTATAGCAATGCCTGCTGTTTTTATCGTATTGATTGGAAGATTAATTACAGCAACTGAATAAATTATCAAACACTAAACTATTAAAAAAATGAGCGACTTTCAAAAATCTTTCTCAGAATCAACAAGTTCTATTAAGTTTGATGAGAAATACATAGATACTTCTGTACAACCAAATGATATTGGCGTAGCAGAACAATGGGCAGTAAAAACAGTTGCTGATCCTTGCGTTGGTAATTTAGCTACTCCGGTTAATAGTGGTTATTTTACAAAAGCCTTTATAAATAATTTACCTTTTTACAGAGAAGGTATTTCTCCTAATTTTAGAGGTTTAGAAACTGGAGCAGCTTTTGGATATCTTCTATACGGACCTTTCACTATGACTGGTCCATTAAGAAATTCTGATTTTGCGCTTACAGCTGGACTTCTTGCTGCTATTGGAGCTGTTCATATTTTGACAGCACTTTTTGTTCTATACAATGCACCTGGTAAAGCTCCTAATGTTCAACCTCCAGATGCGACTGTTAATAATCCGCCAAAGGACTTATTTACAAGAGCTGGTTGGGCTGACTTTACAAGTGGATTTTGGTTAGGAGGTTGTGGAGGAGCTGTTTTTGCTTGGTTACTTGTTGGGACTTTACACTTAGACACTATAATGTCAATCATTAAAAATATTTGGACTACAGGTTAATTCCTAAATAAAAGAATGAGGAATATCTAAACTTAATTTTAAATTAAAAGGTGAGCTCTATTAATTAGCGTATAGTTCTATCCCATCTATAATTTCTAACTACTCTTCCTGCCGAAATTAGTTTAGATTTATAATGCAATGAGATTTTGTCATTAGACTTTTTTAGGGTATCTAATCCTATTCCATTTCTGCCAAAATCCTTTCCAGAACTATGGTAATACAATCCATCTCCCTTGTAGATTCCAATATGATCACATTTATCTGAATTTCCGAAAAATAAAAGATCGCCAGGTCGTAGATTCGCAAATGATTCCTTGTGATAAAAAAGGTGTTTACAAAAACTTTTTATTTGAAAAGAATCTCGAGGTATATGAATTTGATGCTTTAAAAAAGCAGTCTGAATTAACCCGGAACAATCAAAATTGGGTCCTAATGTACCTCCCCAAAGGTATTCATTATTTAACTCAGATTGATCCTTAATCCATTTTAAAATTGAGTTAACTTTATCTTTTATAAGGAAGTTTTCTTTTTTTGAATACTCAGTTTTACTCAATTCGTATTCCTCAATAATTAATCCATCTAAATTAATCCAACACACGTAACCATCTTCATATAGTTGAACTAGTATTCTTGAAAATTTATGGTTATTCTGATAAATGTTTGGATAAATTAGCTTAAAAATTCTATTTTTGAATATTTCAGTCACTAATTTATCTTCTGTTTCATTTTGATATCCAGAAATATTAACTTTTAATTTCCACCAAATAGTTTTTGAAAAATTAGTTTGTTTTAATAGTGAGATAGCTTCTTTATTATTTTCCATATAATGACCTTTTACTATTCGAGTAAAGAGATGGGTCTAGCCTTAAATAATATTTTAGGGAAAGCATGCTCTTATAATAAAGATTTTTTAAGAGAAGATATTTCGATAACTTGGATTAATTATAAAAGTGAAAATAAAAGTGTATTTAAAGGTTTTGGAACTGGTATTAATAATAAAAAAATGGTTTATCCTGCCAGCATAGTCAAGTTGGTTTATGGCCTTGCTGCATATTATTGGATTAAAAAAGGAAGTTTATTTTTGTCAGATGAACTTATTGATACTGTAAGTAAAATGTTATCTTTCTCGAGTAATAATGCAACAAGCTTCTTAATTGATTTACTTACTGGAACAACAAGTGGCCCTTGTATTGAAGGCGAATCATGGGAAAATTGGAAATACCAAAGAAGTTTAATAAATGATTGGATACATGATTTAAATTGGGAAGAATTGGTTGGTATAAATTGCTGTCAGAAGACCTGGGATGATGGACCATTTGGTCGTGAAAGAGAATTTTATGGATATGGTAATAAAAATAGAAACGCTATGAATTCTGATTCAGCTGCAAGGGTTTTTGAGGAAATTATGATTCATATTGATTATCAAAAAAATGACTTAAATTTACGAAGTTTTTTAAAAAGAAATTTAAATAAAGTTGTGCTTAAAAACGATGCTCTTAATCAAATAGATGGTTTTTTGGGTGAAGGATTACCAGAAAGCATTAATTTTTGGAGTAAAGCAGGCTTAATGTCTGAAGTTAGACACGATGCAGCTTGGTGGACTAATAGTCAATCTCTACAAACGTTATTAGTTGTTTTTTGTAATGGAGAACAATATTCTAAAGATACTGCTTTCTTACCATTTATAGCTAAAGAAGTATATGAATTTAATAAGAGTTACAATATTGAGGATTAAAGTAGATCATCTAAGTAATTAGGATCTAATTTATCAGTATATGCTTCATAAGGTAACATCATTACCTCTTTAATATTTAAATCATTCATAATCCATTCTCTATATTCTGCTAATAAACTTTTTCTATCTTCATTATTTAATTCATAAATACGCAATGCTGTATCTTTAAAATTTTCTTTAATTAAATTTTCAATTTCTTTCTTCCTCATTTTATGTTAATTCTCCTTCCATAATCACTCTTCTTATTGTTGACAATGCAATTCCTGTTTGAGATCTGATTGATCGATATGAATATCCCTCATTACGCAATCTGATTACTAAAGACTCTTTTAGAGGACTTATTTTGGGCCTTCCTCCCAGATTATTTCCAGATAATTTTCTGCGTAATATTTGTTCTTTTTTTCTTTCACCTAAACTTTTGTCTTCTAAATTATCTAATTCATATAAAATCTTAAAAATTGAAGAATTTGCATTAGAGGATTCATTATCAGCAAAAAAACCAGTCAAAGTTCGCAATTTAATATCCTTCTTAACAAGTTTATTTATTGTCCGCAAACATTCTTTTTTATTTTTGAATGCTCTATCAAGCTGAGTTATTATTAATTGATCGCCTTCAGATAAGCAATTTATAGCTTGATTGAGTTGGGGTTTGATTTCTTCATCTAAACTTATAACTTCGGAGAAAACTAAACTGCAACCCTCTCCCTTTAAAATTTTTATTTGTTCTTCTAAATATTCATATTCATCATGAGTAGCTCTAGCATAACCTATTGCTTTAGAGTTTTTGTATTTTTCAGATAGTAAAAGACGTTTTCTTTTAAATTTAAAAGTCAATGTTTTATTACATATATTTTTTACTGTATCAATAAATATATAAAAAAACACTTATTAGTACAAAAAATATAACTAAAATCAACTTTTCATTTATTTTGTATATAATAAAAACGTTCTGATATCTATATTAAAAACACTGTTTTTATACTGTTCTAGTTTTAGTTGATGGAACAAAAAATTTTGTGTAACTAGTAATTTGAATGAGGATTTTTTAAATTGTCGACGGATTTATTAAATTCATTTATTTTTTTTGACCTCTATTGCTTAGTCTTCATTTTTGAAATTATTAATAGTTAATTCAAAATGTTTTTAGTAAAATTGGGATACAGGCAAGAAAAAATTAATATGACTAATAATTCCAATAGTTTAATTTCAAAACCTGATTGGTTAAGAGTAAAAGCTCCGCAAGTTGAGAGAATTGGGAATACTGCAAATTTGTTAAATGATTTAAATCTCAATACTGTATGCCAAGAGGCAAGTTGTCCAAATATTGGTGAATGTTTTGCAAGTGGAACTGCCACTTTTCTTATAATGGGTCCTGGCTGTACAAGGGCATGTCCATATTGTGATATCGATTTTGATAGATCTAAAAGAGAATTAGATCCCACAGAACCATATCGTTTAGCCGAAGCTGTTTATAGAATGCAACTTAAACATGTTGTAATCACATCAGTTAATAGAGACGATCTTGAGGATGGTGGCGCATCTCAATTTTTTGAATGTGTTTATGAAGTAAGAAAAAAATCTCCTGAGACTACTATTGAGCTTTTAATACCTGATCTTTGTGGCAACTGGAAAGCTCTTGAAAAAATTCTTGATTCAAATCCAAATGTTTTGAACCATAATATTGAGACTGTGTCTTCCCTCTATAAAAAAGTAAGACCTCAAGGTGAATATGAGAGAACTCTTGAGTTGCTCAAAAGGACCAGAGAATATTCTCCTAAAGTTTATACAAAGTCAGGTTTTATGCTTGGTTTAGGGGAAAAAGATGAAGAGGTCTTAAGTCTTCTTAAGGATTTAAAAAGTAATTTCGTTGACATTGTAACTATTGGCCAATACTTATCTCCTGGCCCCAATCATTTACCTGTTCAAAGATTTGTGAGTCCCTCAAAATTTAATTATTTTAAGGTTTTCGGGGAAAAAGATTTGAACTTTATGCAAGTAGTTAGCTCTCCTTTAACTCGTAGCAGTTACCATGCTGAAGAAATTAAAAAACTTATGAAGAAGTATCCAAGATAGTCATTTTTATTTATTTGAATCTATCCACTCATTTAATTTCCATTCAACTAGATCATTTTGTATCATTGGATCATCCTTAATGATTTTTAGTGCATTTTTATAATTATTCATCTCAAGAATGAGTAATCCGCCGTCACCTGGCCTCTTTAACTCATCTACTAAAAAACCACTTTTAATATTAATTCCCTCTTTTTTTAATTTTTTTATCCAATTGATATGTTCGTTAATTATTTTTTGTTTTAAATCATAATTAATTAAGTATTTTTTTTTTATGATTTCAGTTTTTATAAAGAAAGGCATTTATATTTTCTTTATGCCAAGCATTTCTTCTTCGCTTGGGGGAACTATTAATTTGAAAATACTCTTGTAATAAGACCAATTTTCAATTATTTTGGCAGCCTTTAAGCTATTTGTTTTTGCTCGATATTCTCTAATAATTTCCAATAAGATATCTTCCTGCTTTGTTGAAGTTATTTTATGAATGCTAATTATTTCCTTGTTCACTTTATTACTTAAATCGTTCTTTTCATCGATTATAAAAGCTATTCCACCAGTCATGCCCGCACCAATATTCCTTCCTGTGGAACCTAAAATTACTACTTTCCCACCAGTCATGTATTCACAACAATGATCACCTGCTCCTTCTGTTACAGCAGTAGCACCACTATTTCTTACTGCAAATCTTTCGCCCGATTTTCCTAATGCAAATAATTTCCCACCTGTTGCTCCATAAAGACAGGTGTTTCCTAAAATGACCTGTTCGGAGGAATTTTTATCTATTTTTGGTGGAATTATTGTGAGTATTCCTCCATTCATTCCTTTACAAACATAATCATTAGCTTCTCCGATTAATTGAACATTCATTCCCTTCAATAAAAAGGCACCAAAGCTTTGTCCTGCATATCCTTTGAAATTTAAGTTGAGTTCGCCATTGAAGCCTGTGTTGCCGTGAAGTTCTGCGATTTCGCCTGATATTTTCGCACAAACACTTCTATCTGTATTTTTTATCTCAATTTCTTTGGTTAATATTTCGTGCTTTTTAATTGCATCTATAAATTCAGTATCAGACAAAAACTCGTCTTCTAATACACAGCCATTGCCATGGGCAGTTTTTGAATGTTTTAACCATGATCTATTTGTGGCTGAGTGTTTATTTACTAAAGAAGAAAGATCAATATTAGAAGTTTTTGGGAGATCGATATTTCTTGCAGAAAGAAATTCTTTATTACCAATCAGTTCTTCCATATTAGAAACACCGATGCTACTCATTATCTGTCTTACTTCTTCAGCAATATATAAGAAAAAATTGACAACATTTTCTGGAATACCTTTAAATCTTTTTCTTAATTCTTCTTTTTGAGTGGCAACTCCAACAGGACACTTGTTTGTATGACAAACCCGAGCCATTATGCATCCTTCAGCAATCATCGCTACAGAACCAAAACCGTATTCTTCAGCGCCCAGTAAAGCTGCAATAACTACATCCCAGCCAGTTTTAAGACCTCCATCAGTTCTCAAAATCACTCTTTCACGTAAGTTATTCTCTAAGAGAGATTTATGGACCTCAGTAACACCTAGTTCCCATGGTAAACCTGCATGTTTAATAGAACTCAGGGGTGAAGCACCTGTACCTCCATCATGGCCAGATATTTGAATTACATCTGCATTAGCTTTGCTTACTCCAGCAGCAATAGTTCCTATACCAATTTCAGAAACAAGTTTAACGCTTACTTTCGCTTTTGGATGAACTTGGTGTAAGTCGTGGATAAGTTGAGCTAAATCTTCAATTGAGTAAATATCATGATGCGGGGGAGGAGATATTAAAGCTACTCCAGGTTTACTATTTCTTAGTTTTGCGATGTATGAATCAACTTTTGGACCAGGCAATTGTCCCCCTTCTCCAGGTTTTGCACCTTGAGCCATTTTAATTTCAAGTTGTTTACCACTTCTTAGATATTCAGGTGTAACTCCAAATCTTCCTGATGCTATTTGTTTAATAGCTGAGCATGCGGTGTCTCCATTCTCTAAACCTTTAATAAATGGCAACGTCGCTGATTGAGTATTTTCATCGATATCATTTAAAACATTAAAACGAGCTGGATCTTCTCCTCCTTCTCCACTATTACTTTTTCCACCAATTCTATTCATTGCAACTGCTAAAACTTCATGCGCTTCTCTGGATAAAGCACCTAAACTCATTCCTCCAGTACAGAACCTTTTGCAAATTGATTCAATACTTTCAACTTCCTCTAATGGAATACTTTTTCTTTTTGAATTAATTGTTAGTAAATCTCTTAGAGATGTTGTCGGTCTATTACTAATAAGTTTTTTGTAAGTTTCAAAATGATCGTATCCTGGTCCTTGTTTTACCGCTGAATGTAAAACCTTAGACATCTCTGGGTTATTGGAATGATATTCTCCATTATTTCTAAATTGTACAAATCCTAAAAATTCTAATTTCTTTAAATCGATCTCTGGATAGGCTTTCGTATGTATTGAAAGTATCTCATTAGTTAATTCTTTTAAAGTTATGCCAGCAATACGGCTTGTTGTACCATCAAAAGCAATTTTTATTAAGTCAGATCCTAGGCCTACAGCTTCAAAAATTTGTGCACCATGGTAACTAGATAAAAGTGAGATGCCTATTTTTGAGAGAATTTTTCTTAGACCGTCTTCTAGAGCTTTTTTAATATTTTCTTGAACATCAATTATTGATAATGGATTTATCTTTTTGCTATCAATGAGTTTCTGTGTTTTTGGATGTTTTAACCAGTGTCTACCTGCTTCGAAGGTCAACCAAGGGCAAACTGCACTTGCGCCATATCCAATTAAACAAGCTAAGTGATGTGTGCTCCAACATTGACCAGTCTCAATTATTAGAGAAGCTTTTAGCCTGATTTCTTTTTTAAGAAGATAATGATGAATTGCCCCAACAGCAAGTAAAGGAGGTATAAAAGTCTTTTTAGGATTAATTCCTTTATCAGAAATGATAATTAAAGAGCAACCTTCTTTAATAGACAATTCACTCTGTTTACAAATTGCTTTTAATTGGTTCTCTAAGCCTTGGATACCTTCCTCTATATCAAACAAACTTGAAATTGTCTGAGATTTAATTTTTGATTTTTTGATGGATATAAGTTCTTCTTCATTAAGAATCGGACTTTGCAAATGAATAAAAGGTTTAGGATCATTAATTTCAAATGGTGTACATCTTTCTCCTAGATGCATCTCTAAACTCATTACAAGTTTTTCTCTCAGAGGGTCAATAGGAGGATTAGTAACTTGCGCAAATCTTTGCTTAAAGTAGTCGTATAAAATGTGTGGCTTAGATGAGAGAACTGCTAATGGGATGTCGTCCCCCATGCAATAAGTAGGCTCTTTTGCTAATGAAGCCATTGAATCTAAGATAAGATCATTATCTTCCGCTGAAAAACCGTATGCAGTTTGTTGTTGCAACAACTCAAGGTCTTTTAGGTTGCAGTCTTTAACCCATTCATTTTTGTCAATTTTTATAGTTCTATTATTGAGTAAATTTTTATAATCATGCCTTTTAGCTGCTTCAGATTTTACTTCCCAATTTCTTAGGATTCTATTCTGATGGAAATCAACTGCCAACATTTGTCCTGGTCCTAATCGACCTTTTTCTATTACTCTCTCCTCTTCAAGATCTACTACTCCTGTTTCGGAACCCATTATTACGAAACCATCATTTGTGATTGAATATCTTGCTGGTCTTAGACCATTTCTATCAAGTGTTGCTCCTACAAAATTTCCATCTGCAAATACAAGAAGAGCAGGACCATCCCAAGCTTCTTGAAGGCTTGCAGAATACTCATAAAAAGATTTAATGTCTTCTCTTTGTTCAAGTTCTGGTTGATCTCTAAATGCTTCAGGAACAAGTTTTAATAATGAATCAGTAATTGGTTGGCCTGAGCGAATATTAATTTCGAGGGTTGCATCAAGATTTGATGAATCACTTTTGTTTACATCTACAATGGGCTTGATTTCATTAGATACCTCTCCCCAAAAATCATCTATATGTGTTTCTGAAGCTTTAGCCCAATTGATATTGCCTAAGAGAGTATTTATTTCCCCATTATGACCTAAAAATCTCATGGGCTGAGCTAGTGGCCATTTTGGAAGTGTATTGGTGCTAAATCTACGATGATAAACAGAAAATGAGACTTTAAAACTCTCTTCTTTTAGATCTTGATAAAACTCAGATAATATTTCAGAACGTACCATACCTTTATAAACAACTGTTTGAGAACTTAGTGAGGCAAAATAAAATTCACAATCCCCAACATGGTTTTTAAAAGTTTCTCTTATTTTTTTTTCAATTCTTTTTCTTAATTGAAATAAAAGCCTCTCAATATCCTGATGATATTTTTTTTCTATGTATAAAACCCACTGACAGATGAATGGAGCATTTGCTTTAGCTAAAGGACCTAATATGTCGTTATTAACAGGTACTGTTCTCCAAAATGTTTTGTTAACTTTTAATTTTTCTGCTTCCTGATCGCATATTGATTTACATTTTTCAATTTTCTCTTCTTTATTAGGCATAAAAACCATGCCTAAAGCTCTATAGAATTCTTGTGTATTTTTTAGATCCATTTCCTTATCTAGGTATCCCCATGGAATCGAACATAAAATCCCTGCTCCATCACCTGAGTCACTATCTCCCCCACAACCTCCTCTATGCTCCATGCAGTTAAGACCTTTTAGTGATTGTTTAAGGATCCAATTGCTTTCTATACCTTTGACATGTGCTACAAAACCAACTCCACAGGCATCTTTCTCCCCAATTATTCCATTTGGGGAATAACTATCTTGATATGGGCCAACGATTCTTTTGATACTCTCTACCATAGATTATTTAATTCTATTTAGTTATTTATGTATTTCTATTATAAAAATAAATATGAAAATAAATCTAAAGATAATGAATATTTACCAAAGAATTTTAATTTGACAAATTCAAAACAAAAATATAATAAAAAACTTTTAGTTGGTGCTCTTAAAAGGTTATGATAGTTAAATCCTTATTTTTATCAAAGTTTAATAGATGCCCACCATCTCACAATTAGTAGGTTCAGAAAGAAAACGTCTGACAAAGAAAACCAAATCTCCTGCATTAAAAGCTTGCCCTGAGAGAAGAGGGGTATGTACAAGAGTCTATACATCAACTCCAAAGAAGCCTAATTCAGCTTTGAGAAAAGTTGCTAGGGTTAGGTTAACTTCTGGTTTCGAAGTAACAGCTTATATTCCTGGGATTGGACATAATTTGCAAGAACATTCTGTAGTTCTACTTAGGGGTGGAAGAGTCAAAGACTTGCCAGGAGTTAGATATCATATAATAAGAGGAACTTTAGACACGGCTGGAGTCAAAGATAGACGTCAATCCAGATCTAAGTATGGAGCAAAAGCTCCAAAAGATTAATTAGTAAACATCACTTTTTTAAAACATGTCACGTCGAAATGCAGCAGTAAAAAGACCAGTTCTTCCTGATCCTCAATTTAATAGTCGTCTTGCTTCAATGATGATTTCTCGATTGATGAAACATGGTAAAAAATCCACAGCTCAAAGAATATTGTCTGATGCTTTTTCTTTAATAAGCGAGAGAACAGGTGGTAATGCAGTGGAATTATTTGAAACAGCTGTAAAAAATGCTACTCCTCTTGTCGAGGTACGAGCTAGAAGAGTTGGTGGTGCAACCTATCAAGTACCTATGGAAGTTCGCCAAGAGAGGGGTACGGCTATGGCATTAAGATGGCTTGTTACATTCTCACGTGCAAGAAATGGCAAAAGCATGTCCCAAAAACTTGCTGGCGAATTGATGGATGCAGCAAATGAAACTGGTAGTGCCGTTAAAAAAAGAGAAGATACTCATAAAATGGCAGAAGCTAATAAAGCTTTTGCACATTACAGATATTAATTTCATCAAAAGGTACTTAAGTAGTTTATTATTATTAAAGTTTGCTTTTAGGGTGAACTACATTCATCAAAAATTATTTTATTTGGAGCTTTAAAATTGGCACGCGACTTTCCCCTAGAACGAGTAAGGAACATAGGTATAGCCGCTCATATTGATGCAGGTAAGACAACAACGACTGAAAGAATTTTGTTTTATTCAGGTGTAGTTCATAAGATAGGAGAGGTTCATGATGGTGCCGCTGTAACAGATTGGATGGCTCAAGAAAGAGAAAGAGGAATAACTATTACTGCTGCTGCAATATCTACTAGTTGGCAAGATCATAGGATTAATATTATTGATACTCCTGGACACGTTGACTTTACTATTGAAGTTGAAAGATCAATGCGTGTTTTGGATGGAGTTATAGCCGTATTTTGCGCAGTTGGTGGAGTTCAGCCGCAATCCGAAACGGTTTGGCGTCAAGCAGATAGATATTCTGTTCCAAGAATGGTTTTTGTTAATAAAATGGACAGAACTGGTGCAGATTTTTTAAAGGTTAATAAGCAAATTAAAGATCGACTAAAAGCAAATGCACTTCCTATCCAGTTACCTATTGGTGCTGAAGGTGATCTCACAGGCATTATTGATTTAGTAGCCAACAAAGCATATCTTTACAAAAACGATTTAGGTACTGATATTGAAGAATCACCAATCCCCTCTGACATGGAGGAGGAAGCTGCTGAGTGGAGATTCAAGTTAATGGAAAGTGTTGCAGAAAATGATGAAGAGTTAATAGAAATATTTCTCGAAACAGGAGAATTATCAGAAGAACAACTTAAAAAAGGTATTAGGGAAGGGGTTTTAAAACATGGATTGGTTCCAGTATTATGTGGTTCAGCTTTTAAGAATAAAGGTGTCCAACTTGTATTAGACGCTGTAGTTGATTACTTGCCAGCTCCAGTTGATGTAAAACCAATACAAGGTGTTTTGCCCAGTGGAAAAGAAGATATTAGACCTTCAGATGATAATGCTCCTTTCAGTGCATTAGCATTCAAAGTGATGTCAGATCCCTATGGGAAATTAACTTTTGTAAGAATGTATTCAGGTGTTCTTTCAAAGGGAAGTTATGTAATGAATTCTACTAAGGATGCTAAAGAGAGGATTTCTAGATTAGTGATTCTTAAGGCTGATGAAAGAGAGGAGGTTGATGAATTGAGGGCTGGGGATTTAGGAGCTGTATTAGGTCTTAAGAACACAACAACTGGTGACACTTTATGTAACACAGAAGATCCAATAGTTTTGGAGACATTGTTTATCCCTGAACCAGTTATCTCAGTAGCTGTTGAGCCAAAAACTAAAGGCGATATGGAAAAATTATCAAAAGCTTTAACTGCTTTGTCTGAAGAGGATCCAACCTTTAGGGTAAGTACAGATCCTGAGACAAATCAAACTGTTATTGCAGGAATGGGTGAGTTGCATTTAGAAATTCTTGTTGACAGAATGTTAAGGGAATTTAAAGTTGAAGCAAATATAGGAGCTCCACAAGTTTCATATAGAGAAACTATTAGGTCAAGTTCTAAAGGTGAAGGTAAATATGCAAGACAGACCGGAGGTAAAGGTCAATATGGTCATGTAATTATTGAAATGGAACCTGCTGAAGTTGGTAAAGGTTTTGAATTTGTAAACAAAATTGTTGGTGGAGCTGTACCAAAGGAGTATATTGGTCCTGCATCTAATGGAATGAAAGAGACCTGTGAATCGGGTGTTCTTGCCGGTTATCCACTTATTGATGTAAAAGTAACACTAGTCGATGGTTCATTCCACGATGTAGACTCATCTGAAATGGCCTTCAAAATTGCAGGTTCCATGGCTTTTAAAGATGGGGTTAAAAAATGCAATCCTGTCCTTCTAGAGCCTATGATGAAAGTTGAGGTCGAAAGTCCTGACGACTTTCTTGGATCTGTAATTGGTGATCTCTCCTCAAGAAGAGGTCAAGTAGAAGGACAATCTGTTGATGATGGATTGTCTAAGGTACAGGCCAAAGTGCCCTTAGCCGAAATGTTCGGTTATGCCACTCAACTCCGATCAATGACTCAAGGTCGGGGTATATTTTCAATGGAGTTCGCAAATTATGAGGAGGTTCCTCGTAATGTTGCTGAAGCTATCATTTCCAAGAATCAGGGCAACTCCTGATCTCTAAACTAAAACACTCTTAAACCCTCGATTCTTTAATTCAAAATGGCTCGCGAGAAGTTCGAAAGAAACAAACCACATGTCAACATAGGTACTATTGGCCATGTTGATCATGGAAAAACAACACTAACTGCTGCTATTACAAATGTATTAGCTAAAAAAGGTCAAGCTCAGGCTCAAGACTATGGAGACATTGATGGTGCTCCTGAAGAAAGAGAGCGTGGCATTACCATTAATACAGCTCACGTCGAATATGAAACTGAAGGCAGACATTACGCTCATGTTGATTGCCCAGGACATGCTGATTATGTAAAAAACATGATTACAGGGGCGGCGCAGATGGATGGAGCAATTCTAGTTTGCGCGGCTACAGATGGTCCTATGGCTCAAACAAAAGAGCATATTCTACTGGCTAAACAGGTTGGAGTTCCTGCTCTTGTAGTTGCTCTCAATAAGTGCGATATGGTCGATGATGAAGAAATTATCGAACTTGTCGAAATGGAAATTAGGGAATTGTTAGATAGCTATGATTTCCCTGGAGATGACATTCCAATAGTTCAAGTTTCAGGTTTAAAAGCTCTCGAAGGTGATTCTACTTGGGAATCAAAGATTGAAGAATTAATGAAAGCAGTCGATGCTAGCATTCCCGAACCAGAAAGAGAAGTTGATAAACCATTCTTGATGGCAGTTGAAGATGTTTTCTCGATTACTGGTAGAGGAACTGTTGCTACTGGAAGAATTGAGAGAGGTAAAGTTAAGGTTGGAGAAGAAGTAGAAATAGTTGGAATAAGAGATACAAGAGTAACTACTGTTACTGGAGTTGAAATGTTCCGAAAACTTCTTGACGAAGGTATGGCTGGTGATAATGTTGGTTTACTTTTAAGAGGTGTCCAAAAAGAAGATATTGAGAGAGGAATGGTTCTTGTGAAGAAAGGATCTATTACCCCTCATACTCAGTTTGAAGGAGAAGTTTATGTCCTTAAAAAAGAAGAGGGCGGAAGACATACTCCTTTCTTTGCAGGATATAGACCTCAGTTCTACATCAGAACAACTGATGTGACAGGTCAAATAACAGCATTTACCTCAGATGATGGCTCTAACGTTGAAATGGTTATGCCAGGAGACAGAATCAAGATGACTGGAGAATTAATTTGTCCAGTAGCTATTGAACAAGGTATGCGATTCGCCATACGCGAAGGTGGACGTACTATCGGTGCTGGAGTTGTTTCTAAAATTCTTAAATAATAAATTTGAATTTTAAAAATTTAACCTCAATCATCTAATATAGGTTTATGGAAAAGGGTCATTTTAATCAATGACCCTTAACTAGAAGTTATTTGAACTATGACTGCATCAATTGCACAACAAAAAATAAGAATAAGGCTCAAAGCATTTGATAGAAGAATGCTTGATTTATCTTGTGACAAAATTATCCAAACTGCTGATACTACTTCTGCTTCAGCAATAGGTCCAATACCTTTACCTACAAAAAGGAAGATTTATTGTGTCCTTAGATCACCACATGTTGATAAAGATTCTAGAGAGCATTTTGAAACAAGAACACATCGAAGAATAATAGATATCTACAGTCCTTCTGCAAAAACTATTGATGCTTTAATGAAACTAGATCTTCCTAGTGGTGTAGATATAGAAGTTAAACTTTAAGAAATCCCGAAAACGCCCTAAATTGATTAGTATAAAAAAAATGAAATGAAGTCTAAATGGGAGAACTATCAGTAAGGGAATTACCTTTATTTCCTTTGCCAGAGGTAGTTCTTTTTCCTCAAGAAGTATTGCCTTTGCATATTTTCGAATCTAGATACAGAATTATGCTCCAATCTGTTCTTGAAACTGATTCTATGTTTGGAGTGATTAAGTGGGATCCAACTACTAAAAGTATGGCTAGTGTTGGATGTTGTGCACAAATCTTAAAACATCAAACTGCAGAGGATGGGAGAAGTAACATTATCACTCTCGGCCAACAAAGATTTCAAGTCTTAGAGATTACTCGTTCGACGCCATTTAGTTCTGCGATGGTTAGTTGGATTAGTGATGATAATGTTGATGACTTTCAAAAATTAGATTCTCTAAAAGATTCAGTAAAAGAAGCACTTAGTGATGTTATTAATTTAACTAGTAAATTGACTAATACAAAGAAAAATCTTCCTGATAAATTACCTGACAACCCAATGGATTTATCATTTTGGATAGGAGCTCATTTGGGAGGTCCTGTTGCGGAAGAACAGCAAAGACTTCTTGAAGAAAGAAATACTTTTACTCGTTTGCAAAGAGAATATGAAATGCTTGATCATACAAGAAAACAACTTGCAGCAAGAACAGCATTGAAAGAGAGTTTTCCTGATATAAAAGAAAATTAAATGTTTGAATTATTATTCCCTTTTTTTTTAATAGTTTTATTCTTTCTAGTCTTAGCGATAATTTGGAGAAATAATGCTAGAAAATATATCTCTTCATGTACAGTAGCTTCTGCATATGATGCTTGGACCCAAGATAAATTACTTGAGAGATTATGGGGAGAACATATACACTTGGGTTTTTATCCCTCTGGGAAAAAAAATATTGATTTTAGAAAGGCTAAAGTTCAGTTTGTGCATGAATTAGTCAAATGGAGTGGTTTAGATAAATTACCAAAGGGATCCAGAATACTTGATGTAGGTTGTGGAATAGGGGGAAGTTCTAGAATTCTTGCAGAACATTATGGGTTTAATGTCACAGGTATTACAATTAGTTCGGCTCAAGTTAAAAGAGCAAAAGATCTTACTCCTAGTGGGCTAAATTGCAACTTCCAAGTTATGGATGCTTTGGATTTGAAATTTGAAGATGGATCATTTGATGCCGTCTGGAGTGTTGAGGCTGGTGCACACATGAATGATAAAACCAGGTTTGCAGATGAAATGCTGCGAATTATAAGACCTGGAGGGTATTTCGCGTTGGCTGATTGGAACTCAAGAGACCTCAGAGCATACCCCCCATCATTTTTTGAAAAGTTAGTTCTTAAACAATTACTCGAACAATGGGTACATCCTAATTTTATTAGCATTAACGAATTTAGTAACATTCTCAAAACTAACGAAAATAGTTCAGGAAGAGTTATTACTGAAAATTGGAATTCTTATACAAATCCTTCATGGTACGACTCCATTATGGAAGGCATTAGAAGACCCTCCGTCATTTTGTCACTTGGTCCATTTGCGATAGTGAAGTCGATTAGAGAGATTCCAACAATACTTCTCATGAATTGGGCATTTAGAAAAGGTTTAATGGAGTTTGGAGTTTATAAATGTAGAGGGTAAATTAATCTAGTTCAATATTTTCAGAAAAATAATTTCCAAAATCTACAAAATTCTTGCAAATTGGCTTTAACTTATTTTTTAGTTCAAGTAAAATTTTAATGTTATTTTGATTATTGATTTCTAAATCAACATAAATTATATATTCGCCTAATTCTCTTTTTGAAGGTCTTGATTCAATTTTACTCATATTAAATCCAAAATCTGCAATATAATTAATAGCTTTAAGCAAAGCACCAGGTTTATTTGAAATTAATGAGAAAGCAAAACTGGCAATATTAGCTAAATTTGAATTTGATTCCTTGCTTAATAAAACAAATCTAGTGCAATTACCTGGAACATCATTAATAGGAAAGGCTAATTCTTTAAGTCCTTCGATTTGTATTAACGATTTTGAACCGATAGCAGCTCTGAATTTACTTCCCTTGATCATATTCACAGCTTCTGATGTTGAATTTGTTGGGAGAGGAATTGCATTTGGAAGATTCTCAGATAACCATTCTGAACATTGAGCTAATGCTTGAGGATGAGATAATACTTCTGAAATGTTTGAAAGTTCTCCATCACTAATTAATGCATGTTTTATAGGTAAAACAATTGCTTTATTTATAAAAATTTCAGGAAATTTCCAAAGGGCATCTAGAGTAGCAGTAACTCCCCCTTCTACAGAATTTTCTATAGGGACTACTGCAGCATCACAATTGTTGTACGCTATTGATTTAATGACCGAATGTAACCCATTACATGGTACAAATATAGGTGTCTGAAAATTGGCAAGCTTTGATAATATATGGGCTGCTTTTTCTGCGTATGTTCCTTGAGGACCTAAATATGCAACTTGTTTGCGCATGATTAATCGTAAAAAAAAAAGAGATCAAATAAGCATTGGAGGAATATAGAAAATGCTATTGTCTTTTGATGCCAAACAGAAACTCAAGCTTTCTGTAACGCGTAATAAAGAATATCTTTCTAAATATCTTTTGGAAGAAGAAAGAGTTGTTGGAGCAATGCTTGACTCCAAAAAATTAGTACCAGAAGGAGTTGGTAGATATAAGTATACAGTAACAAGTTTTAAGGTTTTTCAATTAGATATTAACCCTGTTGTCTCAATTGCGGTAGAAAATAAAGATGGAATTTTAAAAATGAGTGCCCTTGAGAGTACATTAGATGGTTTGGGGATGATAGAAGATTTTAATCTTATTTTGAAAGCGAATTTGGAAGCAACTTCTATTGGTTTAGAAGGTGAGGCTCTTCTTGGGGTATCTGTAAGCCAGCCCCCTTTACTGAAGCTGGTGCCAAGGAAAATTTTGGAATCTACTGGTCATTCGGTGTTAAATGGGATTCTTTTGGGTATAAAGTCAAGGGTTCAACAGCAACTAGTAAAAGATTTTTTAGATTGGTGTGAATTAAATGAGATTTGATTTTTTTAAAAAACTTTTTCTGTGCAGTTTAGTTATTCCATTTTTTTTGATTAATGAAAGATGTTCTCTGGTTCCATAACCTTTGTTTTTAAATATCATGTATCCTGGGTATTTTTTTTCTAACCTCTCCATTAGGTTGTCGCGAGAAACTTTGGCAACTATGCTTGCTGAAGCTATCGAGATAAACTTTGAGTCTCCAGATATTATGTTTTTCTGAATTCCGTTCCATGGCCTTAATAATAAGGGACCATCAATTTTTAATTCATATGGCTTTTCTTTTAATTTTTTTAAAGCTCTTATCTTTGAAAGTTCTGTCGCAAACCTAATACCGAACTTATCTATTTCTTTGGCCGAAGATTGCCCAATTCCATAATCTGAAGAGAGTAATAAAATTTTTGGTAAAAGAAATTTTCTTTTTTTTAGAGTTAGTTTTTTACTGTCTGTTACTCCAAACTGTTTTAAGATAAATTTATTTTTTTCAGTTAATACTACAGCTGCTGCAAAAACTGGACCAAAAATTGCTCCCCTTCCAACTTCATCTATTCCAACTTCGAATACTTTATTCAATGCTTGCTGAAGATCTCCTTCTTTTTTTTCTTGAATTGTTTAGCTCATCTTTAAGTTCAATTTCATCCTTTTTATTTGTAAGTGCAACTTCATTATTTTCATTAGTTTTATTTGTTAATTTACCTTTAGAATTTGCATTTGCTTCAATTTTAATTTGAATCTTTTCTTCTCCCGATTTTGAGATCTTTTTAATTTGTTTTGCTTTTGTTTTTTTATTATCTAAAGGTTTTTCCGTTTCTTTATTACTTTCTTTTAAACGCACAAAATTATTGCTGGTGAGATAATCTTTACCCAACTTTATAAGTGGATTTATACCTAATTGACTGAAAACAATTTTTTCTTCATTTGTAAGATCAACTGTTATTATATTTTTTTCTGTTGAATTTGATTGGTTGAAATTATCATTATCATTATCTTTTTCTTTTTTATTAGGAGAATTCTCTTCACTTAGGTCTTTGGAGTTAATTAATACCTTGTTAATTATTTTTTCCTGCTCATCAGTTGATTGATGAGTATGAATATCTGAGGATTTTAGATTGTTTGATTTATTGTCAACATTTTTAATTTTTAGGTTAGAAATTTCGTGATTTAATATATTTTCTACATGTCCGGTACCATCGCATGTAGAACATTTTTTACCGAATAATTCATATATATTTTGACCTTGTCTTTTTCTAGTTAACTCTACTAAGCCTAATTCAGTAAGCTGAGCTATTTGAGGCCTAGCAGAATCATCTTTTATTGCTGAGGTAAAATGCTCAAGTAACTGAAATTGATCTCTTCTAGATTCCATATCGATAAAATCTATTACTATAACTCCACCAATATTTCTTAATTTCATTTGCCTTGAGATTTCAACTGCTGCTTCGCAGTTTGTCCACAAAACGGTTTGTCTTGAATTTGCGGATCTTGTAAATGATCCAGAGTTTACATCGATTACTGTTAAAGCTTCAGTTGGTTCGATAATGATATAACCTCCTGAAGGAAGATCTACTCTCGGCTGGAGAGCTGTTTGAATTGTTTTCTTTATTTCGTACTTCTCGAAAATATGTTGGTTTAAATTGTTATCGTGAAATTCAATATCTATATCAGATTCATAATTTATTAAAAAATCTTTTGCCCTTGCAACTGAAAATTTACTATCAATAATTATGCTTTTAGTAGATTCTTTAATATGATCTCTTAAGATCTTAAGGGAGAAATCATCATCTCTTTTTATCAATTTTGGCGGATTAGAAGCTTCAGAAACTTTTAGTATATTTTCCCATTGTTGAATTAATTGTTCTAAATCTTCAATTAGAAGTTCTTCTTTTATTTTTTCAGCCTCTGTTCTAAATAACAAGCCTGTGCTAGGTGGTTTTATTAAAACCCCAAGAGCTTTCAAACGACTTCGTTCAGTTTCTGTATTAATTTTTCTTGAAATATTTACTCCTTGCCCATATGGCTGTAATATCGAGTATTTACCCGGGATTGAAATACTTCCAGTTAGTCTGGGACCTTTAGATCCTGTGGGTTCCTTTATTACCTGTACTAGAACTTTTTGTTTTGGTTCTAGTA
Organism: Prochlorococcus sp. AG-355-N18; assembly: GCA_003278535.1. Lineage (GTDB taxonomy): Bacteria > Cyanobacteriota > Cyanobacteriia > PCC-6307 > Cyanobiaceae > Prochlorococcus_A. The sequence continues at coordinate 5,950 of QCEG01000013.1, read as the reverse complement.
ATTCAGTTATCCCAAAAGTCCCTTTTTTGAGTCTTAGTGGACCTAAATCTGAAACATGGATGAATCCATTTTTCTCACTTTCACCAATATTTATAAAAGCGGCATCGATTCCAGGGAGAACATTTTCAACTGTTCCTAAAAAAATATCTCCAATTTGATATTGACCTTGTGCGACGATTAATTCATCAACTCGATCATCTGTGAGTAGTGCTGCTATTCGAGCCTGCTCTGCAATTATAATTTGCTGAGGCATATAGTTGATTCTGAATGATTTGGATTTTGAAAATCATCTAAATTAAAAAATTTGATTGTATCTTTTATTAAAGCAAGTTTTTTATAGCTTTTATTTTTTACTTTTTAAAGTTAATAGTGATTGAATTCTGCTATTTATAAAGCTTTAAACGATTTTCAAACTAATTGAAATTGAATTCATAGCTATGACTATGTCTGAAATTAATCATAACTAAAATAATTTTAACATCTAATCACCGCTAAAGCACGTTGATACATTATTCTAATATTGGTGAAATTTTTTATCTAAAGTGGTTCAAGTAAACGAAAATTATTTAAAACTCAAATCAGGCTATTTATTCCCTGAAATTGCTAAAAGGGTGAAAACATATTCTCAATCAAATAAGAATGCTGAAATTATTAAGCTTGGCATTGGAGATGTTACAGAACCATTACCTAGGGCATGTATAGAGGCTATGGGTAAAGCTTTAGATGAAATGGGGACAATTGATGGTTTCAGAGGTTATGGACCAGAACAAGGTTATTCTTGGCTCAGAGAAAAAATATCTGAGCATGATTTTATTTCGAGAGGCTGTCAAATTACACCTGAAGAAATCTTTGTCTCTGATGGTTCTAAATGCGATAGTAGCAATATTTTAGATATTCTTGGCGAAGATAATTCAATTGCTGTAACAGATCCTGTTTACCCAGTATATGTAGATAGTAATGTTATGACAGGCAGAACTGGGGATTCTATCGAAAATGGTACTTATCAAGGATTGACATATCTTGCAATAAACGAGGGGAATAACTTTCTGCCAGAACTACCTGAAAAAAAAGTGGATATTTTATATCTTTGTTTTCCTAATAATCCTACTGGAGCGACGATTAATAAAGCAGAATTGAAAAAGTGGGTTGACTATGCTCTTCAAAACAAATCCTTAATACTTTTTGATGCAGCTTATGAAGCATTTATTCAAGATGATGAAATTCCACATTCAATATATGAGATTGAGGGAGCAAAGGATTGTGCAATTGAATTTAGATCTTTTTCAAAGAATGCAGGATTCACTGGAGTTAGATGTGCTTTTACAGTAATACCTAAAAATCTCAAAGGTTTGAGCTCAAAAAATGAGGAAATAGAGTTATGGCCTCTTTGGAATAGGCGACAATCTACAAAGTTTAATGGAGTAAGTTATGTGGTTCAGAAAGGCGCAGAGGCTGTTTATTCTCTTGAAGGGAAGAAACAGGTAAGAGGTTTAATTGATTTTTATATGGAAAATGCAAAAATAATGAAAAACAAACTTCAGAATACAGGATATAAAGTTTATGGTGGGGACAATGCTCCTTATATCTGGATTAAAGTTCCAGATCAAATGACATCTTGGGACTTTTTTGATTTTCTTCTCCAAAAAGTGAGTGTAGTGGGAACACCTGGGAGCGGATTTGGATTAGCAGGAGAGGGTTATTTTCGCTTGTCAGCATTTAACTCACGATCAAACGTCCTTGATGCAATGGAAAGAATAATTAATATATAATTATAAATAAAATTTAAACTCGAATAATTTCAATGATATTTATAAAGTTTGAACAAAGTGTGAATAATAATTCAGCAGTGATTGAAAAGAAACCTGCTGAATTAAAAAATAGATCTCCAAAATATAAGGTTTTACTTCATAATGACCCAGTTAATTCTATGGAGTATGTCACTATTTCACTGAGAGAAGTTGTACCGCAATTAAGTGAACAAGATGCTATCGCCATAATGCTTGAAGCACACAATACGGGTGTGGGTTTAGTAATCGTTTGTGATTTAGAGCCAGCAGAATTTTATTCAGAATCATTAAAATCTAAGGGAATTTCTAGTTCAATTGAGAAAGAGGATTAATAACGGTTGAAATTGTTATTTAGAGTGAGCTAATTTCCTTTCTGATAAAGGACGGACTTTGAGGGATTCTTTTAAGGAGCACTTTCCATATTCTCTCTCAAGAATATCGATAACTGTTTTACCAAACTCGTCTTCTGGATTATCAAAAGCTTCTAAGCAAACCTGACCAAGTTTTTTCCCTAGTGAGCCTGGATTCCAAAGAAGTTTTCTCGCTGTCCAGGGCATCATGCTCATTGGATTATAGTTAGGCTTCAAAATTTTATTTTCCAAGGCGTACTTCTCAAGAAGAGTATGAGGTTGCAAACCTATAAAGAATATAGCTGGATCAACTAACCCTTTCCCAAATATATTTTCTAATTCTCTATGGTAAGCAAGTGTTTGTCTTATGGTGCTGGGTGTTTCATCAAAAACATTAAATGAATAATTGACTGAAACATGATTCTTGAAACCTGATTTAACTAGCATTCTGCAATTATCTAATACAGTTTCAAGGTCATACGCTAATCTCATTTTTCTAACAAGTTCTTGAGATCCCGACGTTATACCTATTTCAAAATAGCTCATACCTGTATCAACCATAAGTTGAGCTAGCTCAGCATCAATATTATCTGCTCTGATGTATGCAGCCCAATTAATGTCGTCCCAGCCCTGATCCTTAATGGCTCGCAAAAGTGTTTTTGCATCTTCAATATGTTTTTTTGCTGGAATAAACTGTGCATCGGTGAACCAAAATCCCCTTACTCCAAGATCATATAATTGCTTCATTTCTTGGATTACTTCCTTAACAGGATTAACCCGAACCTGCTTCCCCTCAACAACTGTGTAAACACAGAAACAACAATTATGAGGACATCCTCTTTTTGTTTGTACCCCTACGTAGTAATCGCCACCTTCTATATACCAATCGAATTCAGGCCATATTGATTTAATATATTTATAGTTGCAGGCAGTTTTAACAATTCCTGCAGGTTGTTCATGTATTAATTTGTTTCGAGGTGTTTTTCCAGCAATGTAACATCTTTCTTCCTCTATTGAATCTCCTCTAATGATTTTTTCTATAAGATTTTCTCCCTCTCCAACTGAAATGACAGTTCCTTTTGGGAGTAGATTCCCCAATTGTTCATAGAAGACACTAACAGCACCACCTCCTAAAATTACTTTTATATTTTTATTGTATTTTTGTGCTCTTTTTAGCCCCATCTTGACTAAAGATGTATTTCTATATATTTCTCCATAATGTGATGCTATTAATTTTAATCCTCCCCACGAACCTCTAATTTTTTTAAGGATATTTTTTGAGTAGAAAACTTCAAAAGAGTTTTGTAGAGGATTTCCGCTTCTACCATCAACAGGTGCATAAATTTGTATATCTCTCCATGAAAAAATGATTAAATGTGGTCTAAATTGATCAATTTTTCTAGTTAAATATTTGGAAACTTTATTAGATGGAATTATTGCTAGATCAATGAATTGCTGCTCTAAATCTGGAAAACATTTATGAATATGGTCTGCTAAATAAATAGGTCCAATTGGAAATATTGGATTACACGGCAATCTTATAGTTAGTATTTTTCCATAGTGCTTTCTTTGGTAATTTTTTTTATTTAATTTTTCGAACTTTAAATCAAAATTCATGTCATGAAATTTAATGAATTTATTACTTTAAGAATCTAACTACTTTATTACTAATTTGGAGAAATTAAAAATCCAAAGAAAATACTCGCGAAAATTTTATTTAACTCAGATATCAGAAATCATATAAATCCAGCATACTTTAAGAAGTTTTAATCCATCTATCCATCTAGCTTGTAATGCATAAAAACCTTCATCAAACGCAATATAACTTCTTTTGCCAAAAGAAAATAAAAGAGGAATAAAAAAAAATTTAAAAAGATATCTAAATTTTAAAATTTTATTAACCATGTTTATTAGCTTTGTAAGTGCCGATAATCGGAATTGAACCAATGACCTACTGTTTACGAAACAGTTGCTCTACCGCTGAGCTATACCGGCCAAATTAAATATTGGATTTTTCATATAGACTTAATTTTATAATTGAAAGAATTTATGTCAAAAATAGATCCTGAATTGAAAAAGAAATTATTAAAGGAATCCCAAGCTCCTTTCAAGGGATTAAGAAGAATATTGTGGATAGCTTTTAGCGGTTCTGCATTTTTGGGACTTCTAATAATGCTTTCCAGAATTGCAAGCGGAACTGAATTACAGCAGAATAACCTTCTCATACAGTTGGGTGCTTGTGTAATTTTTCCTACTTTATTAATCTTTGACAGAAATAAAGATTAATAAGCTAGATGGTTAATTATTGTGATAAGGTCCTCTTTTTGGTGACAAATTTGAATGCTTCGATTACATCTCCTTCAATCCATGAAGAGAATTTATCGCAGCCAACTCCACATTCAAATCCTGTATTTACTTCTTTAACATCATCTTTAGCTCTTTTTAGAGAGTCTAAATTACCCTCAAATATTATTTTCTCTGATCTAATAACTCTTAGAGAGCAATTCCTCTGTAATTTGCCAGTTTGTATATAACAGCCCGCAATAGCTCCTTTACCGACTGCGAAAGTTGCTCTAACTTCTGCTTGCCCTAATGATTCTTCGACAAGATCGGGTTCTAGTAGCCCTTCCATGGCCAACTGGATATCCTCTAAAAGTTTATAGATTACTTCATATTCTCTTATATCAACGTCATTAGCATCAGCTGCTCTCTTCGCGCCAGAAGCCAATGAGGTGTTAAATCCAATAATTACTGACCCAGATGCAGCAGCGAGATCTATATCTGTCTCGGTTATTTCTCCAGGAGCAGAAAGTAGGACTCTGACTTGAACTTCATTTTTTGGTAATTGTTCTAGTGATCCTAATATTGCTTCAACACTACCTTGAACATCAGCTTTAAGAATTAAGTTTAACTCCTTTAGTTCTCCATCATTTGCTTGAGTTGATAAGGATGATAAGCTCACTCTTCTAGAGGCCATTTGCTGAGCTAATTTTATGGCCCTAGCATCTGTTGCCCTTTCTCCGACAATGGCTCGCGCAGTTTTCTCATCAGGGTAGACTTCGAATTCGTCTCCTGCAGTGGGTACCTCACTGAATCCTAGCGCTTCCACTGGGAATGATGGCCCTGCTTCTTTGATTCTATTGCCATGTTCATCAACCATTGCTCTAATTTTTCCAAGGACTGAACCCGCAGCTAAAACATCTCCAGATTTCAAGGTCCCATTTTGGACTAACAAAGTAGCTACAGGTCCTTTTGCTTTGTCTAGGTGGGCTTCAATAACAGTACCTTTTGCAAATCTGTCAGGGTTAGCTTGTAGATCTTCTACCTCTGAAACTAATAAAATCATTTCGAGTAATTTTTCAATGTTTTGTTTTTTGATAGCACTTACTGGAACCATCACTGTATCTCCTCCCCAATCTTCAGCAATTAAATCTTTTTCTGATAATTCCTGCTTTACTCTGTCTGGAGATGCCCCTTCTTTGTCAATTTTATTTATCGCAACAACAATTGGTACTTTTGCAGCTCTTGCATGACTAATAGCTTCTAGTGTTTGAGGTCTGCAACCATCATCTGCAGCAACTACAAGAACAGCTACATCTGTAACCTTTGTACCCCTTGCTCTCATTGCAGTAAAGGCTTCATGACCAGGGGTATCAAGAAAAGTTAATTTTTTCTTTTGAGATTCATGTTCAAATTCAACTTGATAAGCTCCTATGTGTTGAGTGATTCCCCCTGCTTCCCCCGAAGCTACTCTTGATTCTCTGATGGAATCTAAAAGACTTGTTTTGCCATGATCTACATGACCCATCACTG
>QCEG01000012.1 GCA_003278535.1 Prochlorococcus sp. AG-355-N18 | reverse complement strand
ATGGCTTATTAGTGAATTGACTATAAGTTAAATATATCAACAATGAGGTAAATCGTGAGTTCATTAAGCGATTTTCTTGGTGAAATAGGTCGTCATCAACTTTTAACTCCCGAAAGAGAACTCACAATGGGCAGAAAAGTCCAAGAAATGGTTGTACTTGTTAATAGATGTCAAGAGGCAGGAGGGAAAGGCCCCGCTTGTGAATACTCCGAAGCTGAGAGAAAAAAGATAAAAATTGGTGAAAAAGCTAAAAACGAGATGATAACAGCAAACCTAAGACTAGTTGTCAACCTCGCCAAGAGATACCAAGGGAAAGGATTAGAATTACTGGACCTAATTCAGGAGGGTACTTTAGGTCTTACAAGGGCCGTAGAAAAATATGATCCGTCTAGAGGACATAGATTTTCCACCTATGCTTATTGGTGGATTAGGCAAGGTTTAAATAGAGCATTGTCAACTCAGAGTAGAACGATAAGGATCCCTGTTAACATTAATGAAAAACTTACAAAACTAAGATCAGCAAAATCAAAGCTTATGCAACTTAAGGGTATTCCACCTACTAGTGATGAGCTAGCTGAAGAAATGAAAATAACCAAAGAGGAAATTGACGAACTCCTTTCTTGTGAATTGAGAAGCATCACTGTTAGTCTCCAAGGTACTGTTAAATCAAAATCAGACCCTTCCGAGTTAGTTGATATTCTTCCAAGTGATCAAACTCCCCCAATGGAATTAGCCGAATTAGCCGAAAGGACATCCTCGGCTTGGAAGTTATTAGATAAAGCAAATTTAACTGAGAAAGAAAGAAAGATAGTAAGCTTAAGATTTGGTTTAGACGGCTCAAATGAATGGAGAACTTTAGCTGAAGTTGCAAGACATATGAGTTGTAGCAGGGAATATTGCCGACAAGTTGTTCAACGTGCTTTAAGAAAACTTAGAAAAGCAGGAATACAGAATGGATTAGTTGATAGTATTAGCTAAAAATTACATTAAATATATTTAAATTTCATTTATAAGGATGAAAGAGAATTTCAAAGCTCAAGAAAAAATCTATGATGCTGAAGTTTTAGAAAGTTCAACATTTGATGAAAATATCATTATCAAGATTCTTATTAAAGCGGGAAGAACAATTGCAAAGCCCGCCTTAGAAGTTTTGGAGATGGCATTAGATCCTTATACTCCTGCACAAGTGAGAGTTTCATTAATGGCTGCTCTAGCATATTTGATTATGCCATTTGATCTTTTCCCTGACTTTATGCCTTTAGTTGGTTTTAGTGATGATTTTGTAGCCCTCACAGCAGTGCTCAGTATATGGAGCAAATACATGACTCCTTCAATAAGAGCAAGAGCAAAGAATAAGCTTAATAAGTTATTTCCTTTTATTGAATGAGTAAATTATCTATACAGGAAGAAAAAGAACTCGTCTCCTTCATTAAAGATTGGTTAAAAACGCATGGATTTACCCAAAAAGACTTAGCAAATGAATTAAATATTAAATCGAGTAGAACCTCTGAGATTATTCTCAAAATGAAAGAATTATATAAAAAAGGTGGCATGTTCAATATTGCAAAAAATCTTATAAAGATTGAGCAAAAATGGTTAAATAATATCAAGAACGATTATCTAGAAACAAAACAAACACCGCCATATAATCAATTAGATATCGACTCATTAGTAAACCAGATAAATCAAGATACTAGTAAATAAATATTATTTTAAACAATATATTCTTAATTAAAAAAGATATAACCTCTTAAAACTAACGTTTAAATAAATATCGTTTTAACTCCTAAATAAGATAAATAATTGAATTATTAAAGCAAAAATAATATGTATTTTTCAGTTAAATTAATTCTTTTAATAAATAGTTAATAATTACTTAATGTTTTCGTAAGTCATATTTAAAATGCTTGAATCCAGGGATAAATATCATAATTAATCCATATTCCTTTTTCCCAATATATATCCTCCTCAATAAGATCTTTCAACTCGTTTACATCATTAGCATTAAAAACTCCAAACAAATATTTGGTACATTTTGTTGGCCCTAATGTAACTAAAATATCGCTATCTTTTAATTTTTTAAGTCTCTTAAGATGTTGTTCTCGAAATGGTTCCCTTTTAATAATTGCATCTTCACAGTACCTTCCAAAAACTACAAACTTTTCCATTTTTAAATATAAATAATAGAATGAATAGTTACTTAATAATTGCATATATTACACGCAGATTGCTATGTTATTTAATACAACTTTCTTTTAATTAATTATGCTAACTGGTAGCGATCTCCTTGCAAAAGTTAAAGAACTTGGTGATGTTAGCAAATCTGACCTAGTTCGCGCCTGTGGATATGTTTCCACTAAAAAAAACGGAGGTGAACGCTTAAACTTTACCGCATTTTATGAAGCACTTTTAGAAGCAAAAGGGGTTAATCTTGGAGATTCTGGAGTTGCAGGTATTGGAAAAGGTGGAAGAAAACTTAGTTATATTGCTACAGTTCAAGGCAATGGAAATCTTCTGATTGGGAAAGCATATACAGCACTTCTTGATTTAAAAGCAGGTGATGAATTCGAAATTAAGCTCGGAAGAAAACAAATCAGATTATTACCTGCAGAAGAATCTTAAAGACGACAACATCAATAAATTAGTTATGACATTGTTAATTAATTTTCTATAAATAATTCTTTTAATTAAAAAATTATCTTTGTATTTATTTTTTTTGATCAGCAGCTAAACGCATTTCTTTACAAAACTTACCAACATGATCGACAACATCTTTTTCACTTGAGCTCGAGATTCGTTTTACAAATGCACTCCCAATAATTACTCCATCTGCTCCCCACTCACGAACTTTATTAACATGTTCTGGAGTTGATATTCCAAAACCAACAGCAATTGGATTGCTATTTACATCTTTTAATTTAGCAATAAGATTTTCTACTCTATTTTCCATTTTGTTTCTCTCACCAGTGACACCTGTAACACTTACTAAGTAAGTAAAGCCTTTTGTATGATTTGATATTTGTTTCATTCTTTCAAAAGGAGTAGTTGGCGCTACCAATAAAATTAAGTCCATAGAATGGTTACTAACTATTTTAGAAAATTTATAAGCTTCCTCCAAAGGGAGGTCAGGAACTATTAGTCCAGAAACTCCAGCATCAGATGCTATCTCACAAAACCTTTCAAAGCCAAAACATAGTAATGGATTCAAGTAAGAAAAAAGGATGATGGGGATATTTAATTTACCTTTTAAAGACTGTAAAAGTTTAATTACTTTTCTTAAGCTAGTACCTGACTTTAAGGCGCGAGAGGCCGCCACTTGAATAACAGGTCCATCTGCAAGTGGGTCACTATAAGGGATACCTAATTCAATAAGGTCAGCTCCATTTTCTTGTAACTTTAATAAGATCTCAGACGTTATTTCAATATTGGGATCCCCAGCCATTATAAAAGGCATTAAAGCAAATTTTTTTTTATTTTTTAACTCACAAAACATCTCATCTACCTTAGACAAAGATTTATTGTTAGTAATTTGCATTTTGTTATCTTTCATAATTTTTAGATATTTTTCTATGAAAAATTTATGGATTTTTCTCTAAATCTTCCATAAGTTTTTGCTGCTCTTCCTTTGACAATGAGTTGAATTTGGTTTCTAGTTTATCATTAACAACTTTTTCATACTCTTTTCTATAACGCTTCCTTTGTTCCATAAAAGTCATTTTTCCATTTACAACTCTATAAACATAAGATGTTACCCAAGTAATAACAATCAAAATCAAGATACAACTTGATAGAGTAGTGGCTGTAAAATTATCGATACCAATTTGTGGTGCAAATTTATAACTAATTAATCCTATTAATGAAATAAATAAACCTATTTGTATAACTTTTCCTTTAGTCAATTATTTACCCTTTACCACTTCCTTTTAGTCTGAGGTTTAAAAATGGAGAAAATAAAATTAAACCAGGAAAGAAAAGAAATACAAGGCCATAAATTCCTAATCTTTCAAATTTGCCCATAATATTCCATCTATTATTCATCCAGTAAAATAGTAACAATGGGATAACCAATAAATAGGTAGAAATAATTCCGATGTAAGCAATTAAAGTAGCGAATGAATTATTGAAAAAACTTTCCATTTAAATCTATGGTTGCTTAGTTAAAACATAACAACTATTGGAAGTTATCGTCAGAACTAAAAAATAATAATTAAATAATGGGAGTGGGGGGACTTGAACCCCCACGAGCTAAATCGCTCGACGGATTTTAAGTCCGGCGCGTCTACCAATTCCGCCACACTCCCAAAGGAATTTGCGCTTTCTAATCGTAGCTGAAAGTAACCCATTTAACCAAGAAAAATTGGAATATTTAAACTTTTAATTGTTAGATTAAATCTAATTTTTTAATTTAATATTCCTTCTACTTGCCATTGTAAAGTTTCACCTGCATGAAATGGTTTTATTTGTCCGACAATATTTTTTTCTTCAACAACATCAATATATTCTTTAATTTTGTTAGGTCTAGAAACTAATTTTAATTTTTCTTTATTTGGTGGGACATTATAAAAATAAGGGCCATTCAAACTTGCAAACTTTTCAAAATTATCTAGAGCATCCTCCTCTTCGAAAACTGTTAAGTAGCTTTCTATTGCTACTGGTGAATTAAAAATGCCTGCACATCCACAAAAAGCCTTCCACTTCCTAAGATGTGGAGCAGAGTCAGTCCCCAAGAAAAAACATTTTTTCCCACTTGTTGCCGCCCTCCTTAAAGCGAGTCTATTATTTTCCCTCTTAGCAACTGGTAAGCAGTAAAAATCACTATTTAAGCCTCCAAAAAACATTGCATTTCTATTTATATGCAAATGATGCGGAGTAATAGTAGCCCCAATATTATTTTCTTGCACAAAATCCACTGCGTAAGAGGTGGTTATATGTTCTAGAACGATTTTTAATTTTGGAAATCTTTTGGTTATTTGAGAAAGTTCTTTATCTATAAAAACTTCTTCTCTATCGAATACATCTACTTCAGAATCAGTCACTTCCCCATGAATTAAAAGAGGCATTCCAGAATCTTGCATTAATTCAAAGATCTTATATAGATTTTCTATGTTCCTAACTCCATGACTGGAATTTGTTGTGGCATTAGCAGGATATAATTTTGCTGCAAAAAAAACATTATTTTTAAAACCATTTATTAGTTCCCCTTTATCAGTGTCATCTGTAAGATAAATTGTCATTAATGGTTCAAATTTAGAACTTTCTGGTAGCGCTTCAACAATAGATTTCCTGTAAGAAATAGCGCTATTGATTGATGTTATGGGACTTTTAGTATTTGGCATAACAATTGCTCTTCCAAAATATTCCGAAGTAAAATGAATGATATTTTTTAATACAAGACCTTCTCTTAAATGTAAATGCCAATCATCAGGTTTTATTATGGTTAAAGTCTTCAAAATTTTTTCTATTTAATCAATTTTAACAGCAAATTTAAATTGACAATAAATTATAGATATTCGAGGATAGTTATTAACCAATTATGAAAAATTTTTTATCTAAATAAAAGCCTAAATATGAGTGATTTTTTTTTCCCAATAATAGAAATAGTTTTAGGCGTAGTTCTACTTTTTACTGGAGGAGAGTTTTTTATTCAAGGAGCCATATTTTTATCTTTAATTTTAGGAATACCTCAAATAGTAATTGGTTTAACAGTTGTCTCTCTTGGAACAAGCTCTCCTGAGTTGTTGGTAAGTTTAAGTTCAATTTTAAAAGGGAGTGATTCGCTTGCGGCAAGCAATGTAATTGGAAGCAATATTTTTAATGTTCTTGTTGTTTTGGGTATAAGCTCATTGATAACACCTCTCAAGGTAAAAAGCAGAATAGTCAGAAGAGATGTGCCTCTTTTAATGGCAATTTCTTGTGCAGTTTGGGCTATGTCATCAACAGGCTTTTTAACATTGCAAGCAGGGATATTTCTAATATTTTGTTTAATCTTAAATACAATATGGGAAATCAATACCATCAATGAGAAAGGAGAGGAGGTAAAAGATGCTGAACCAGAGATAGAAGAATTAAAAGATAACTATAAAGGGAAGCTTGATATTTTACTAAAGTTAATATTGGGAATATTTCTTTTAAGCTTTGGTTCAAATATTTTAGTAAATGGTTCTCAAACGCTTGCTACTCTGTTGGGTGTAAATGAAATTGTTATTGGTTTAACTATCGTCGCCACTGGGACATCTTTACCAGAATTAGTAACTTCAATAATTGCTGCATTTAAAGGCAAAACAGACCTTGCGATTGGGAATGTGATAGGAAGCAATTTGCTCAATCAACTTCTAATACTAGGAAGTTGCAGTATGTTTTCAGGATTTAAAGGTTTAGTAATAGAAAAAAGTCTAATAAAGGTTGACTTACCTTTTATGGTTTTAACTACCTTTGCATGCTTACCAATTTTCTGGAGCAAAGGGAAAATCACCAGAATTGAAGGATTTATTTTGCTTAATCTTTATATTTTCTACATTCTCGACAAGATACTTTTCCTGAATGGATTCAACTTCCTTTCTGAATTAAGGATAGGTTTATTTATTTACTTCGCGTTACTCATAGTGTTTCTGATTTTTCAAGAAAAATTAAAATTTTCTAATTCATAATTTTATCCATACATAGTTACAAATTCTTCTGAGATAGTTGGGTGCAAAGCCATAGTAATATCAAAGTCTTTTTTTGTTATCCCTGCATTTAATGAAATTGATACCATTTGAATAATCTCAGATGATGTTTCTCCAAACATATGACATCCCAGGACTTTGTCAGTTAGCTTATGAACTACAATCTTCAACATACATTTTGATTTATTCTTTTTAAAGGTATTAGACATAGGAGTAAATTTACATTTGAAAATTTTTATATTTTTTTCGGAGTAAATCTCTTTAGCTCTTTTCTCACTTAAGCCAACTGTTGAAATTTCTGGAATAGTAAAAACGGCTTTAGGGATATATTCATAATTTACTTTTCTTTTTTGGTCATTAAAAAAATTATCTGAAAAAACTCTCCCTTGTTCTATTGCTAATGGAGTTAAGTTTGGTTTATTTATGATATCGCCAACTGCAAAAATATTTGCGTTACTTGTTTGATTAAGTTCATCAACATCTAAATATTGGCCATCCATCTTTAGATTTAAAAAATCTAAATTTAAAGGCAAAAGATTTGGTTCTCTTCCTGTAGCAATAAGGATATTATTAGTTAGGATTTTATCCCCCGAGTCTAGTGTAGCTTCCAGATTTCGATTTACTCTGTTGATAGACTTTAATTGAGTATTGGAGATTATATTGATTTCAGCAAAAGTAGGTGATCCCTCTAGGCATGAAGAAAGATCCTCATCAAAACCATTAAGTAAATGTTGACCTCTAATCAATTGAGTTACTTCGGTACCTAAATTTCTGAAAATAGAAGCAAATTCACAAGCAATATATCCTCCTCCTACTATTAATATTGATTTGGGAAACTTTTTTAATTCAAAAATATCATCACTAGTCCATGCCAAATCTGCCCCAGGAATATTTAATTTCTTTGGTTTACCTCCAACTGAAATAAGAATTTTTTTTGAACTTATTTTATTTTTAATTTTCTTCGTTTTTGGGCAAATAATTTCTAATTCATTTTGAGTAGTAAATCTTCCTAATCCCTCAAAGACAATTACATTCAATTTTTTTAAAGAATTTCTATGTAGATTACTTAATCTAGAAACCTCCTCTCTAACATTCTTCAATAAAATATTTGATTCAAAATTAATACCTTGATTTTTCAATCCATATCCTTCAGAAGAATCCATATTTTTTTTACTTTTAGCTGCATAAACCATCAATTTTTTAGGAACACATCCCCTTATCACACAAGTTCCTCCTATTTGATTTGCCTCTATTATTGCGACTTTTGCTCCATAACTTGCCGCCCGTTTAGCCGCTGCGAGTCCTCCAGATCCAGCGCCAACAACAGTTAAATCAAATTCAAATTCCAAGACTTTTTTAAATCAATTATTATAACGTTAGTTTATAGCTTTAATCCAAATAATGAATGGAATTTTGACATGGGATGATTTAAATAAATTTGAAGTTGAAGACCTTGATAGAGTTCATGGTATAAATAATTCCTATGCAAATTTAAGATTATTTGGGCGTAGTAAAAATGATGTATCAGTTACCCTCTTTAGGGATAGGCATTCTTGGTGTCCTTACTGTCAGAAGATATGGTTATGGCTTGAATTTAAGAGAATTCCATACAAAGTCAAAAAAATAAATATGTTTTGCTACGGTCAAAAAGAAAGTTGGTTCCTTGAAAAAGTCAGATCGGGGAAATTACCCGCAATTGAATTTAAAGGGCAAGTTATAACTGAAAGTGATGATATCATAGCTTTTTTAGAAAATGAATTTGGAGCACTTGGATCTTTTATAACATCTAGTCACCTTATCAAAATTCGAGAATTAGAAAGAGAAATTTTCAGATCCTGGTGTAATTGGCTCTGCAGAGAAAGCTTTAATTTTATAGATAACTCTTTTAGAAAAAAAAGATTTAAAGAATCCATTTCTAAACTCGATGAAATCTTAAGTAGATCAAAATCAGGGTTTATTGATCCATCAGTATCCAATACTGGTAATAAAGAGCCTGGTGTTGGAGATATAATTTTTATTCCCTATATGGAGAGAATGAATGCATCACTAGTTTATTATAAAGGGTTTAATTTAAGATCTAATTACCGTCATGTAGACAACTGGCTTACCCTTTTTGAAGGGACAAGTACTTATAGAGGCACTCAGGGAGATTTCCATACTCATTCTCATGATTTACCCCCACAAATGGGAGGATGTTATAGAGAAAGCAACGAACAACAAATTACTTACTCTAAGCTAATAGATACTGGGGAGGGTTTAGGTAATTATGAATTAAATAAAAATTATGAGTCAAAATATTTCGCAAAACTTGCTCTTGAAAGAGTAATCAAGCATAAAGATAATTTATTTAAAGTAAACCCATACAATAAAGAAGCCTTTGATGAATCATTGAGATCAGCTCTGACCCATATGATCACAGGTGAAGTATTAATCCCTAGAAAACTTTCAGGAATCTCTTTAAGATACTTAAAAAATAGAATCTCAGTTCCAAGAGATATGCCAATCATTTCAGCGAGGTTATTAAGGCAATCATTAAATAAAATTGAATTGCTGAGTGATTTAAATGAAATAGATAAAATACCTTTCAGGCATAGATATGATCAAGATCCTATAAATTTTATTTCTAGTTAATATTAAAATTATAAATTTTTTCTTGAATCTATTTGAAGTAAATCTCTTATTTTTTGAACTTGACTTGCAATATTAGGATCAATAGATAATTTTTTCTCAACTTGTTCAATAGCATACATAACTGTTGTATGGTCCTTGCCCCCAAACTCATCTCCAATTCTTGGTAGGCTTAGATCCGTCCCATGTCTCATAAGATACATACCTATTTGTCTAGCTTGACTTACTGGTTTTCTCCTACTGGAACTGATCAATTCATCAGTAGAAACTTTAAAGAAATCTGACACTTTATTAATAACTTGTTTTGGAGTAACAACTACTCCAACACTATTAGGATCAAGCATTGGAGCAATTGATTGGACTGTCATTGGCAAGCCCGTTATTGATGCATATGCAACAGCTCTAGTAAATGCTCCTTCCAATTCTCGAATATTCGAAGTGAATCTTCCTGCTATAAATTGAATTAAATCTCTTGGGAGACTCATCCTCTCTTGTTCTGCCTTTTTTTGAAGGATGGCTGTCCTCGTCTCAAGGTCAGGTGGTTGAATATCTGCTGTCATACCCATTGAGAACCTAGAAATTAATCTCTCTTGAATTCCCGACAATTGATTTGGTGGTCTATCACTTGCGATAACTATTTGACTTCCTGATTCGTGAAGAGCGTTAAAAGTATGAAAGAATTCTTCCTGTGTATACTCTTTGCCTTCTAAGAACTGTATATCGTCAATTAAAATCAAATCTACATTTCTATATTTATCTCGAATAGCTGTCATCCCATCTCTTCGAATACCACTAATAACATCATTTGTAAAAGTCTCTGTAGATACATATTTAACTTTCGCTTCTGGATCTATTTCTACTCGATAATGACCTATTGCTTGCATTAAATGAGTCTTACCAAGACCTACTCCTCCACAAATAAATAACGGATTGAATTCTCTCCCAGGAGATTCAGCAACGGCTAAAGCTGCGGCATGAGCCAACCTACTATTTGGACCCACAACAAATCTTTTAAATACGTATCGTAAATTTAAACCATTAGGATTTTTGAATTGATTTTTTGAAGAATTATTTTGGTTATTACTAGAAAAAAATTTTGTTTTATGATGTACGTTCTTTTCGTTAGGTTTATCTTCATTTGTTAAATCGCTGCTGGTATTCGTTTCAGATTTAAAAACAACTTTTACATCATGGCCGCAGATTTCCTTTGCAGCTTTTTCAATAGTTTCGCAATAATTCTTCCTTAACCAATCACTAGAAAATGTATTTGGAGCAATTAAAGTTAATAATCCATCTTCAAAACAATTAAATTTAGCAGGCCTTATCCATGTCTCAAAGGAAGGCTTACTTAAAGTTTTTTGGAGTGATTGTTGAACTTCCGCCCAAATAGGATTAGTTGCTTGCAAAGTTTTATTCTCTAGATTATTAATCTAGTTGGAATTTAATAATTGGCCATTATCAAATCACAAGATCACGACAAATTTAATTTTATTTAACAAAGCATCTACTAAATTTATAAATATTAATTTTATAGTTTTTAAATTGGCATATAATTATTTTAAATCCCACTAAAGTATTGGATAAAGCATTACTTATTATCATGGCGAAATGGCATGGTTTTGGAAGATGCAAAACAAGATTATCAAAAGATATAGGTAAAAGTAATTCGGCGAAAGTACAAAGTGTGATGACCAAACACACAATTTCAGTCGCAAAATTTCTCCAAGAAAATAAACTGATTGATATTTCTATTGCCATAACTGGTTTAGGGGCAGGAAATTGTAGAAAATGGTCTAGAGAATTAGGCATCAAAAAATTTAATTTGCAAGGGAAAGGCTGCTTGGGAGAAAAAATGAAAAGACAAATAATTATCAATAAAAAATTTTGTGCTAGACAAAATATCAAAAATATTATTTTTATTGGTACTGACCTTCCAGATTTATGCCATCAAGATTTATTGAATGCTCTAAAAGAGTTTCAACAAAATGATCTTATTTTAGGGCCATCTAATGATGGAGGATATTGGCTTATTGGTTTATCAGAAAAAATAATTTCAACGCATCTATATTTACCTTTTATTAACATTATGTGGAGTACAGAGAATGTTCTTCAAAATACAATTGATAATTTTGCTTCTATAAAATTGAAATATAAGCTTTTAGATAAAAAAATTGATATAGATACAATATTTGATATCGAGAATAGGAGATAATCAACTTGTCTAAAATCTCAATTATCATTCCCACTATTAATGAAGCTAATAATTTGCCTTTATTGCTTTCAGACTTGTCAAGTATTCAGAAAGAGAGCGAAATCATAATTGTTGATTGTGGCAGTGAAGATAAAACTATTGATATAGCAAATATTTATGGAGCGAAAGTATTTATATCCAAAGAAAGGAATCGAGGTTTACAATTAGATATTGGTGCTAAGAATTCAAAAGGAGACTGGCTAATATTTCTGCATGCGGATACAAGATTAAATCATGATTGGTTTAGAAAAATTAACTCATATTTAGAGGGAAACAAGAATAGTATTTACTATTTTGAATTCAAAATTAATCACAAAAAGATAATTTATAGAGTCCTCGAAATTCTCGTGAATTTTAGAAGTAAATTTTTTAAACAACCGTATGGTGATCAAGGTTTAATAATTCATAGAACTACCTATTTTAAGAATAATGGCTTTAGAAAGATACCTTTGATGGAAGATGTAGATTTTTTAAGGAGATTAAACCAAAAAAAAGATTTAAAACAATTAAATTTACCTATTTTTACAAGTTCAAGAAAATGGGAAAAAACTAATATTTTTCTCCAAGCAATTAAGAACTGGCACTTTAGAAGAAGATGGTTAAGAGGTGAATCTTTAAAATCTATATATTCTGACTACTACAAAAATTGATTAATTTGCATACCAAAAAGCACATTTAGAGCCTCTAGGTTCTAATATCCAACCTTGTCTTTTGTAAAATGAAACCACTTCAGCATCAGCAAAAAGCGTTACTTTAGAAATTCCAATATTTTTCAATTCTTTTAGGACATATTTCATTAACTCTTTCCCCAAGCCAAGGCCTTGATAGACAGGGTTAATAGCCACATCCCAAACTGTTGCTTCAAGAATTCCATCGCCAGTACATCTTGCAAATCCTATTATTCTGGGGAATTTATTATCATGACGCCATAACCCAACCACCAAAATACTGAAATCTAACGCTCTTTTTACCCTCCTTATAGGTCTTCTGCTCCAACCAACAGTTTGCAAAAGTTGATCTAGTTCTATTAAATCTAAATCTTTATTTTTACTACATACAAATATTTCTTCTTTATTTGTTTGAGTGAACTCATAAGAATTAGAACCATAGAGATCTATCAGCTCATCCCTTGATATACTGTTTGTTTTTTTTATTATCGAACCTGGGTTTCTAAAAATCATTAAAAATTCACGAATCCTTTTTGTTGAAGCTCAGAGAGCTGAAAATATAAACCCTTTTTCAGTCTCAATTCACTATGTGTTCCCTCTTCAACTAATGATCCCCCTTTTAAGACTAAAATCTTATCAGAGCTTTCAATAGTTGCTAATCTGTGAGCTATTACTAATGCTGTTCTTTTTGACAGTATTCTCTCAAGATCTTTCTGCAAAGTAGCCTCCGTAGAGGGATCCATGAACGCTGTTGCTTCGTCCATTATTAAAATAACAGGATTTCTAATCGCTACTCTAGCTACTGAAAGAAGTTGTCTCTCTCCAGAAGAGAGATTCCCCCCTCTTTCTCTTAGTAAAGTGTTCAAACCTTCTGGTAATTTTTTTAACAAATTATCTAACCCTAATTCGTTACAAAGATTTTCTAATTCAAGATTGTCTACATTCGAATTTAGTTTTAAATTATCTGCGACATTTCCACTAAAGATAAAAGTATCTTGCAAAACTACTCCCAACATACTTCTAAGAGTTGCAATAGGAATATCTTTAATATCTATATCGTCAATCAAAATTTGGCCTGATTGAGGTTCATACAATCTACATAACAGTCTTATTATGGTCGTCTTACCTGAACCAGTTGGCCCTACAAAAGCCACATGCTCTCCTGGATTAATCTTGAAAGATAAATTCTTTATGATATGTTCTCCTTCGTTGTAGAAAAAATCAACATTCTTGAACTCAATTTTGCCTTTAAATTTTTTATTTAAATTTTTAGCATTTTCTAAAAAATGTTTTGCGGAAGTAGAGTCCTTAATCTGTATTTTTTCATCCAATAATTCGTTTATTCTTTCTACAGCTGTTAAGCCTCCTTGTATCTGAGTAAATCTTTCTGCCAGCTGCCTTAATGGTTCAAAAAGTCTTTGGGAATATAAAATAAAAGTTGTTAATGTTCCTAAACCAATATTTCCAGAATTAACAAGATATCCTCCAACTGCCAAAACTAAGGAAACCGCGGCAAGAGAAATCCATTCTATAAATGCCGAAATACTACTGTCATAAAATATTGTTCCATTAACTGCATTCTTGTAAGCAACTCCAGTTTTAGAAAATTTCTTGCTATTAAAAGCCTCTCTTCTGAACATTTGAACAACTTCTAAACCTTGAAGATTCTCTTGAAAATCAGAGTTGAGTTGAGACAATTCTTCCCTTACTTGATAATTGGCTTTTCTATAACGTTTTTGAAGCCAAATAATAAAATATGAAACAGGGATTTGAGTTAAAAGTAATAAAATGGCAAGCCCTCGATCAATTGACAGCATTGTCAAAGAAATTACTATCAGACTGACGAAGTCAGCAATGACTCCAACCGCCCCACTCCCAAAAACCTCGGCTAAAGCATCAACATCATTTGTTAATCTCGTTAATAATTTCCCTACAGGCATTTTATCGTGATACTTAAGAGATAAAGATATTGAATGATCAAAAAGTTCTCTTCTTATTCTTGCTGTCAAACGTTGCCCCACTGCTTGGATATTGTAAGTTTGGTATCCCTGCAGAACTAATCTGAATAGAACAGTTATAAATAAAGTTATGATTATGGCATTTATTGACTGCCCAAAGAAAGTTTTACTTAGCCAAACATCTGTAGTTTCGTTCTTGAGAATGGTAATTGCTTGACCAACTAATAATGGTTGAATAGCTCCAGAGAAAGAAACAGGTAACAAAACTATCAAAATAAGATAGATTGTTTTTTTATCTTTAGTTAAATACTTACCTAACTTTTTAATCCTTCTAAAATCTTTAAAAAACATTTAGCTAATCTTCTATAAAGCATTAGTTGATTCTATTGATAAAATGGTATCTCTGAGATTATTATCATCTAACCTCATAGATAAAGGATTTCCAATAAGTCTTGCAGTCGAGTAGTAAAGATCATCTATTTTAATTAAACCATTTTCTTTAAGAGTCTTTCCGGTTGCCACCAAATCAACTATTGCCTCTGCCATACCTGTAATAGGACCAAGCTCAACTGATCCTGTCAAATGAACTATTTCTACAGGAATATTCAATTCTTCAAAATAAGATCTTGCTGTTTTTATGAATTTACTTGCTACTTTACAATTTGCTGGAAGATCAGTTGGTTTTGAATAGTTGCTATTTTTCTTAACCGCCAACGACATGTGACAACCACCAAATCCTAAATCTAATAACTTTGCGACTTTTAATTCAGATTCTTGTAAAACGTCATACCCAACAATACCCAAATCAGCCTGACCATAACTTACATAAACCGGAACATCTCCATTTCTTACTAATAAAGCTTTTGCCCGTTTGCAATTTGATTCAAAGGTTAATGATCTGTTATTTTCGTCCAACGCATCAGAGAAATCTAACCCAGCTCTTTTAAAAGTTGAAATTGAATCTTTTAACAGAGCTCCTTTTGGTAAAGCTATAGTAAACATAGATCAATTTCTTACAAAGATTCTTCATTCTAAGTTAACAATGGAATTTTATAAAGCTCGAAATATAATCGGACTTAGAGTTTTAAGTGATAACGTCATTTGGTTATGGGTAAAAGAAAAATCCGTTGTAGTTGTAGATCCATCTGTTCACGAACCAGTAATTAGATATATAAATGAAAACAATTTTCACTTAGAAGCTATTTTGCAAACTCATCATCATTCAGACCATATTGGAGGGACGAAGTCTCTTATTGAAAGATGGCCAAATGTAAAGGTGATTGCTTCCTCCAAAGAAAAAAAGCGAATACCTTTGCAAAATGTATCTGTAGAAGACGGAGAAGCTTTGAATATTTTAGGTGAAGAAGTAAAAATAATTGAAGTATTAGGGCATACAAGCTCACATATTGCCTTCTTTTTGAATGGGGAAAATCCTGTTCTTTTTATTGGTGATACATTATTCTCTGGGGGCTGTGGAAGAATTTTTGAAGGCACTTATCAACAAATGTATTCTTCACTAGAAAGAATCAAATCTTTACCGAAAAATACCCTAATATATTGTGCGCATGAATATACTAAGTCAAATATATTGTGGGCATTGAATCTCAAGCCTAAAGATCAAGATATAAAAAATAAACTTTCGGAAGTTGAAAAAAAACTTTCTCTTAATGAATTGACAATTCCATTTTTACTTGATGAAGAGATGAAAATAAACCTTTTCTTAAGAGCCAAAAATTTAGAAGAATTTACTTTTTTAAGAGCAAATAAAGATTTATGGGTTTAAATGGATAGGTATCTTATTAAACAAATGTCCTCCAAACAAGTAATCAAAACATCAAATGCTCCTGATCCAGTCGGACCTTATAATCAAGCAATAAAAGCTGGGGATTTTATCTATTGTTCTGGTCAAATTGCTATAGACCCAGCTTTAAATGAAATAACATGTTTAGGTGATATAGAGAAGGAAACTATTCAAGTTTTAAAAAATCTCGCAGCAGTTCTTAAAGCTGGTGGAGCAAAAATAGAGGATGTAATAAAAACAACTATTTACTTAACTGACTTAAATAATTTTCAAATTGTAAATAAAATATATAGTGATTTTTTTAATATTGAGAATCCTCCAGCAAGGGCCTGTGTGGAAGTTTCATCTTTACCAAAAGGAGTTTTAGTTGAGATAGATTGCGTCGCATTTTTAGATTAATTTCTAATTATTTAGAAATTTAAAATATGAACCAATTGTGCACCATATTTGTATAGATTATTAGTTGATAAATCATCATTGATCTATGTCAGCAGCAAAGCTTAATATAGATGAATTAGAAGCAGGTTATCCTTTATTTTGCAAAGCTCTAAGACTATTAATTTTAAAAGGTAATTCAGTTAAAGATATAGAAAAGACAGTGTGTTGGAGCCATCTTGAAACTTTAAATAGATGTCTACCTGGTAGATATAAAGCCCCCAAATATTTAATGGCCTTAATCAAAAGAGATATTGCAAAGCCAAATAGTTATTAAAAAGGACTAGTCTTCTAAATAAAATTTATCAACATCACTTGAAAAGTCTTTTTCCCTGTCTGATATCTCTTTATTATCTAAAAATATTGAAAGACTTACAAAATTCTTACCGAAGCTGATATTTGGATAAACATCCTTTTCTTTACATAATTTCTCAATTTTCTCCATGAATTTACTAATTTTTGAGTATTGATCAAATTCATATCTTTTTTCAATCCTCAAGGGTGATTCTCTTTCATTCCACATTAAATTCCTTACATAGTACTAATTACACTATAACTTCAACAAAGTTTCTCAATAAATTTTTGAAGATAAAATTTTTAGTCACTCTCCCAATAATCAATAATACCGCCAATTGTTAAATCGGTTTGAATTTCTGGATTAGGGCATGCAAATCTAGCGGCAGAACCACTCGCAGTAAAAACCCAGTTACCTTCTCTGGCTCCAACAGGATCAACAGCAACTAATTTCTTTCCTTTATTATTTTCTAAAATTCGTAAATTCATATGACCTAAGCCAGGGACTCTTTGAGTGCATACCATCCTTCCTAGTACCTTCATAATTTCCACAATTTATATTCTCCTTTTTATGACTTGTTAGGATCCCAATGATCAATAATTCCAACAATCGTTAAATCGCTTGGATAAGATTTACTTCCCGCAGCTTCTCTAGCAGCTGAACTTCCAACACAAATAACCCAATCTCCTGGCTTACAGCCAACAGCATCAACTGCAACTTTATTAGAAGAACCATCTAATACAACCTGCAGATGTTTATGTTCAAAACCAGGAATCCTATTGGTAGAAACAAGTGGTTTTACAACCTTGCAAATTAACATAATTAGTGAGCCTCCTCTGTTTTTTTATCTAAAGACATTCCAATAATTTGAGCGGAATGAATGTTGTCCCTATCTCTAATAGTAGAGCAAGTATGTAACAAACCTTGATCAACTAAATTTTTATATCTAATTGATATCGCATTATTAACTCTTTCACAATCATTTATTGCCCTCTCTTTTGCGCCGGGTACTTTTCCAGAGTAATCAAATCTTATTACTACCGGAATAGGTAGATCTTGAGAAACATTTAATCCAGTAAAAATCTTCACTCCTACATCTAAATCTGGAGCCCCTTCTTCGACTGTATCTAAATGAGCAAAATAAGTTAAATTCCTGAGATGTACTTCTTTAAAACCTATACCTACTCCAATAAACCTCTCTGCATGTCCAATATCTTGATAAGAACCATTATGAAAAATCTTAACATAATCAATTTGAGAAATATTATTGGCAATTAATTTATACGTAAATTTTTCTAGTCCACTAAGTTTATCTTTTGAAGATTGCTTAGAAATTATCTGGCAAATTTCTCTTTCCACATCCTCTTTTGAAAAATTTATTGTTGAGTTATAAATTTCTAATGTAGAAATAGTTTTTTCTAAATCTATACCGCCATCACTAGTTGATAAATGTATTTTTAATGAATCAGTGTCTGTATCAAGTCCAATTAACATTAAATCCACAGAAGCTCCGCAGCAAAAGCTATTCTCTACAGCCTCTTTGAAAGCATATAATTTATTTCTACCTTCTGCTGCAGCTAACTCGTCATTACTCCCATGAGCTGCGCATCCCTGATGCAATGGATCTACTGAACTAAAATGATAAGTTACAACTTTTAAGTACCTGGTATCTTTATGAGCTTCATTAGGAACATTCTCTCTATATCTTTTATGTTCAGTTTTTACCCATCGATTAACGGTATTTTCAATATCAAAAAGTGCTCCAGCATGGGATCTTCTCCTTACTGAACTAAAAGGTATTCTCATTACATAAGCAACTGAATGGGCTAATCTTCCATCTGAACAAGGAGTTATATCAAGTAAATGTATTCCACAATCTAAAAGAAATTTTTCAAAGTCTTCCGCATCCTTACTTCCAGATGCACCTTCAAGTGGATCGTTTTTAAAAAAATTATCGCTAAGTTTCTCATGCTGTTTGAAAGCACACCATGCATATAAAGCTCTCATATCAAGAGGTTTAACCCAAGATTTATCTAAAATATGTAGGGGTAAATCTATCCCCAAATTTTTTCTTGATATTTTCTGAGCCTTATTTATAAAATCTTCATGATGTTGAATTCGAGCAATTTCCTTGAGAGTTGGAACAATTTCATCAAAATCACTTTTTATTTTGCTTTCATAGCTAAATAGATTTTCATTTTGGATATTATTGGTTAATTTATGAGACTTTCCAGAATTTCGGAAATTATTTGATTCTTTAGTTTGTATATGGATATTTTCAGTAAAAGTTTTCATTGGAGCTGTTGGCCCCAATGTGAAGTTCTTGGCTTTAGCCAGTCCTCTTAAAGGCATTATTTACTTAACCTCTTGCACCACCTGAAAAGGTAACAAGTTGTCCTTCACGAGTATTTCCACTAGATCCAGTTATCAAGAAATCTGGTTTTTCTGTTTCCTCATTTCTTTTAACTTCCATAGGGGGCATTGCGCTCATAAATCCTGCTCTTGATGGATTTCGCTTTCTAGAAGAAGCTCCCTCTGTACCTGTTACCTTATCGCCGCGATCCCAATCATCACCAGTTACGTTTCCTACTGATTGTCCTTCGCCAGTAATCCTTGATGCGACTCTTTTTTCTGGTGTCTTTGCAGCACGGTCTGCCTCTTCAATTTCCATTTTTTGTTTATAAGTAATATTTTTATTCGGTTCAAATCTAAATTTTTCAGTGCCAGTGACCTTATCAATTGCCATATCAAAAGGTCCTGTTACCTTTGAACCATTTTCATATTCATTACCAGTGACACCTTGAGTATTTTTTTCAGAATATTTATCTCTTGATGGTGAGTTAACAGAGAATTCGTTCCAAGAGTTACCTGCTGACTTTTCCGGATTCGCATAAGCAGTATCATGTGGAGGATTATCACAAGCTTGTGAGAACTGATCTCCGCCAACATAAGGAGTCCCTGTTAGGTTTTTACAAGCACCTTTCTTAGCACCTGTCATTACTCCGCCAATTCCTGGTTGTTGTCCTGTAAGTCTGGCATTTGAATTATTTCCTGAATTAACTGTTGATCGGGATTTCATATCTTCAGAAATCTCTGTACTACAATTATCATTAATCTGATCTAAGCCTGCGTATGGTGTTCCTGTTAGCACTTTGCATGAACCTGGTTCATCTCCAGTTACTATTTTTGATCTTCCTGTCATAGTTCCGCTTATTAAATTTGACTTTGAAGAAAGGCTTAAACCTACTTTTCTAGCTTCTGGTTTTGATTTTGAACCGCAAAACTTCTCATATTGTTGAGATCCTATGTACTCATCACCAGTTACATTCTTGCAACTCCCATGTTCATTGCCTGTCATATGGTCTGATCTCCCTACCCCTGTACCAGTTATATTATTCCCATTAAGTGTGTTGTAACTGCCAACTTTTTCAAATGCTTTACCTTTTGGATTTGGCTCTGAGCCAAGATATTGATCTCCAGTTAACTGATGTCCAGAACCTGATTCATCTCCAGTAACCAGGGTTGATCTACCAGGAAGTGATCCAGATACTTTTAATCCATCAGTTGTAGTACTATGTTTAACCTTTGAAGGATTTTTTGGAACATCACCACAATACTTCTGTGATTGATTAGCAGATACATATTCAGTTCCTGTAAGGTTTTTACAAGTCCCAGGCTCATCGCCTGTGACCCTCTCAGATCTACCGACTTCATTTCCAGTTACTTTATTACCTGATGTTGTAGAGGTAACAGTAGATCTAAGTGGTTGTTTATAACTTGGTCTATCTTGACAAAATTGGTCAACTACTTCTGATCCCATATATTGAGTACCAGTTACAGTCCTGCATGTACTTGCTTCATTACCTGTAGTTTTTACAGACCTATTAGCTTGTGTTCCAGTAACTATTTGACCTGAATCAGTTTCACTTTTACCAACTTTCCAACTAGCATCTGCAATATTTTGTTTGGCTCCATTCTTATTTGGACCACATGGTCTACATTTACCATTGCCCTTTTTGCCTGTGGCACCAGTTTTACTTCTTAGCTCTCTCACCCTCTGAGAAATCTCTCTACTACTTAAATCTGGGTCTCCCCTTCTAGCTAAAGAAGCTGCACTGTTATTTTGTTTAGTTGCTGATTTACCATGTTTGGATTGAGCTTCTCTTCTCGCTAAAACAATATCTCTACTTGTATTAGTAATAGGCTTTCTCTTTTGATTAATTCTTCTTTTAACGTTTGGTTTTGATGTTTTAACTTCTGTATTATGTGAGTTTTGAACTTCCTGATTTTTGCTTGTGGAAGTTTTAACTGTATATACAGGACTTTCTTTTTTAACATCAGTACGAGTTCTATCGGATGAAGTTATTGCTGATTTCCCATGAGTAGACATTGCTTTTCTTCTCTCTATTACTAACTCTTTACTAGATAAAGTTGTTGAAGAAGACTTTCTACTTACCTGTGTTTTTGTGATATGTTTTGTAACTGGTTTAGTAATATTTTGATTATTTGAAGAAGACTGGGTACCAGAAATCTGTATATCTTGAGAAGATCGAACTCTATCTTTAGTAGTTGAAGAATAAGCAACAGCTTTTTTACCGCTATCACTCATCGCCTTTCTTCTTTCTAATGCAATCTCTCTACTGGTTTTTTTTGACATAATCTTCAAATGTGAAACTCTTTTGAAAAAACTTTCTCCAAAAATATTTTTTGGAGAAAGATATTTACTACATAAAAGTAGATTTAACGTCCTTGGAAAACTACAAAAGCTGTTCCTTGGCTTTGAGTGTAAGCATCGTATCCGATGATTCTTACATGATGATCAGGGTATGCTCTATGACATGCCTCTAATTCACTTACAACCAAGTTAAGGTCTTTTTCCCCAAAGAATGGGAGCTTCCAATAAGACCAATAAGTTTGCATACTTCCACTAGGATGAACATGCTCAATAACAGGACTCCATCCTTGAGCAATTATGTATGCAATTTGATCGTATATTTCCTCCTGGGTCATCGGTGGTAAGAAACCGAATGTTTCCAGGGTTGCAACTGTTTGATAGTCGCCTACTGTGCTCTGGAAAGGCATAATTAATTTAAATGTGAATGAAATTACTCGTAATAGAACGAGATTTGTAGAAGTTTGAGGAGAAGAATCTCCTCAATGTTGAAATCTGGTTTAACCTTGAACGTCTAGTTTGTCGACGGTATCAAATTCAAACTTAATTTCCTTCCAAGTTTCAAGAGCGATAGCTAATTCAGGACTGTGTTTAGCAGCTTCCATAAGAATGTCTCTACTCTCTTTTTCGATTTCGCGACCAGCATTACGTGCTTTTACGCAAGCTTCTAAAGCAACTCTGTTTGCTGCAGCTCCAGCAGCTGAACCCCATGGATGACCATGTGTTCCTCCACCAAACTGAAGACAAGAATCATCTCCAAAAATCGCTAGGAGTGCAGGCATATGCCATACGTGAATACCACCTGATGCGACAGCAAATACTCCTGGCATTGAACCCCAATCTTGATCAAAGAAGTTACCTCTTGATCTATCTTCGGGAACAAATGACTCTCTTAAGTTGTCAATGTAACCAAGAGTTGTTTGACGATCACCTTCTAGTTTTCCAACAACAGTTCCAGTATGTAGTTGATCTCCTCCGGAGAGTCTCAAACATTTTGCTAGAACCCTGAAATGGATACCGTGTTTTGGATGTCTATCAATAACAGCATGCATCGCTCTATGAATATGTAGAAGCATGCCATTTTTACGACACCAGTTTGCTAATCCAGTATTTGCAGTAAAACCGCCAGTTATATAATCATGCATGATGATTGGCATATCTAGCTCTTTTGCAAATTCAGCTCTTTCGTAAAGTTCTTCAGGAGTGTTGGCAGTACAGTTTAGGTAGTGACCTTTAACTTCACCAGTTTCTTGCTGAGCAAGCTTAACTGCTTCTGCAACAAACTCAAATCTTTCTCTCCAACGTTGGAATGGCTGAGAGTTTATATTCTCGTCATCCTTCGTTAAATCGAGACCACCTCTAAGGCACTCATATACAACTCGGCCATAGTTTTTACCAGATAATCCTAATTTAGGTTTAATGGTACAACCAAGTAGAGGTCTTCCATATTTGTTTAAACGATCTCTTTCAACTACGATTCCATTTGGTGGACCACCACAAGTTTTGATGAAAGCGATTGGGAATCTAATATCTTCTAGACGTAGGTGTCTAAGAGCTTTAAATCCAAAAACGTTTCCTACAAGAGATGTTAATACGTTTGTAATAGAACCTTCTTCAAAAAGATCTAAAGGATATGCAATAAAAGCATAAAAGGCTTCAGGGTCTCCAGGAACGTCTTCGATTCGATAACAACGTCCTTTATAAAATTCTAAATCTGTAAGTAACTCGGACCAAACTGTTGACCAAGTACCTGTTGAAGATTCAGCGGCAACAGCTGCTGCAACTTCTTCTCTGGGGACACCTTCTTGACCTGTACATTTGAAACAGGCTAGTAAATCGGTGTCTAGGGGTACATATTCTGGAGTCCAGTAGGTATCTCTGTACTCCTTTACCCCTGCATCATACTTCTTACTCATAAGGATAAATTTAGGTCTGTGTAGGGAAAATAATTATTGTGCAAAATTTATAAATCTTGCTTTATTTATTAGTCCTTTTGACCAAGAAATTCACCGTTACCAAGAGCAGGTTCAACTTCTCTATGAGGACGAGCAATAATGTGAGCTGCAACTAAACCGTCACCAACTCTTTCACAAGCATCAGCACCAGCTCTTACAGCTGCATTAACTGCTCCTGTTTCTCCTCTAACTAATACTGTGACATAACCGCCACCTACGAATTCACGACCAATAAGGCGAACTTCTGCAGCCTTTGTCATTGCGTCAGCTGCTTCGATTGCAGGTACAAGTCCGCGTGTCTCGATCATGCCGAGAGCGATACCCATTGTTTCTGTAGCCATTGTCTACTAATTACTAAATGTGGAATGTTCAATCCGAAGAATGCTTCATTAAGTACTTATAAGTCAAGCGTTTTCGATAAAATCTCCATTAATGTTTTTTCTATCATTCATAAGTTAAACTTATCACCCTTGGTACTATTGATATGTCAATACTTATGCAAATTAGTTAGTGCATCAAAACATACTGTTGTGTTAAGAAAAAATTTACATTATGTTATTTACCGTACGAGGCAGGCCCTGTCTACACAGGTGTGGAATGTTCAACCTTTCCTGTCTCCGTATCTAGCTTTGAAGTAAGATAATATTTTCAATAAATTTATTTATTATTTTGAACCATCCAGTCCTAACTATTGCGAGTGGCAACAAAACTAAAGTTTCTGAAATTTCGGCAATGCTGGATGTTTTGTCTTTAAGGGTTCAGAAGCAACCAGAATATTTAAATGTCGAAGAGACTGGAGACACATATTTTGAGAATGCACTTTTAAAAGCAAAAGCAGCTGCTTTAGAGACAAAAACCTGGGCGATAGCTGACGATTCGGGACTTGAAGTAGATATTTTAGATGGTCGACCAGGCATATATTCTGCTCGATATGCCAAAAATAACGCAGAAAAAATTAAAAAATTAATTAATGAACTTTCTGATAGTCCTTACAGGAGCGCGAGATTTATAAGTTGTATGGTTTTATGTGATCCCTCAGGAAACTTAGTGAAGGATACAACTGGAATATGCTGGGGAGAAATTCTTAAGACTCCAAAATATCCAAATGGGGAGTTCGAATCTGTTTTTTGGGTAAAAGAAGCTAACTGTGTATACGGTGAGCTATCACAATCACAACGAAGTAAGTTAGGAAGCAGGGGTAAAGCCGCCAGAATTATGTCACCTTACCTCAAAAAAGAAATTGGTTTAAATTAAAAAATTCTCAATAATTTGAAATTTCTTCAATTGCTCTTATAGCAGCAGCAGCTGCTTCTTCTACATCTCCTTCTTTCCCAGCGAGAGTTAATCTACCAAAAGCGCCAACTGCCTTGACATCTACAACAGTTATATTTGATGCTTTTTCTGCTTCATTTGCTGCTTTTAAGACATACCCAGCCGGTTCAGTTTCTAATATAAACATGCTCATTCCAGATTGTATCATTGATCCACTTCTGTTTTGTCTATTTATTAAAACAGCATGATCTGGAGTAATAGCTCGAATAACTTCTGTCCAACTTGTTGAAGGTTTGGTTCTTTTTCTAACTTCACTTCCAATAGCATCTAGAACAACATCCCCAGAATGTAAAACAGTACTTTGATCTTTGTGATAAAGAGCAAGAGAGCCAAATGCTCTTTCAACAATCATCTGACCAAGTCTTACATTACTTGCTTTTAGGGCAATATCAGTGACTCTATGAACGGCCATCCCTGGTGAAACTTCCATCCAAAGGCATGAATCTCCGGGTATGGGTAAAAACCCCCTACTAAC
Source organism: Prochlorococcus sp. AG-355-N18 (assembly GCA_003278535.1). Lineage (GTDB taxonomy): Bacteria > Cyanobacteriota > Cyanobacteriia > PCC-6307 > Cyanobiaceae > Prochlorococcus_A. The sequence goes on along the minus strand of QCEG01000012.1, from coordinate 5,941 downwards.
CGTCCCCATATATGCAGCTAATTGAGGTTGAAGAGAATCTAAAAAAACATATGTTCTCAACTCAATTTGCTCAACTTGACTTGCTTGTCTGGACACCAAAGACTTTTCTGAATCAGTTGTAATAAAACAGCTTGCACCACTGGCCTGAGATTGCACCTCAGATCCTGTGACTAGGGAACTTCCTTTTTTTCGTTCCCCTCTGTTTAAACTAGAAGTTGGTTCCATTCACGCGACTATAACGGATAATGGTTCATTTTTTCTATTAAATTTACTTGCATGCTTCCAACAAAACGATAACTTCAAGTAAAAGATATGCATTTTTATGGGAACTTCTCAAAAAAAAGAACCAAATGTTTCTGGTACTGAAAAGGAATTAACTCCTGATCAAACTCTTGGATTAGTTAGCCTTAGCTTGATGCAAAAACTATCTCAGAAAGACCCATCTTTTAGTTGGTTAGAAGAAGATAAAATTGAAAAAGTAAATCTTAAGAACCTTAGAGATAGATTGGAGTTAACCCAATTAGCTATAAATACTGGAGCACCTTTAACCACTTCAGAAGTAACAGCTTTAATTGGGGCAAAGCCCGGGAAATCTAAGTTAGAAAGAGCAGGATTATTAGCAACTAAAATAGCTAGAAATGTGTGGAAGCTTTCAAAAATAAGTCAAGGAAATTCCTTCTACAGAAATTAAAATATGCTCCAAAAGTTTTTTTCATAATTCCCATTTAAGTATTTAAACATTCATATAAGTTTTTTAAATGTGTTCATTTTGTAAGAGAACTTATTAATTACTTTCTTAAATTAAAAAGTGTATGCAAGCTTGAACTATAAGCTCTTGAAAATTTTTAATGAGTAAAGTTGAATTTAATAAGGAAACTGGGCCCAGGGAAGTTTTTTGTGGGTTAACTTCAATAGTTTGGCTCCACAGAAGAATGCCGGATGCATTTTTTCTAGTTGTAGGCTCAAGGACATGTGCTCATTTAATTCAAAGCGCTGCTGGAGTTATGATTTTTGCTGAGCCAAGATTTGGGACAGCTATTCTCGAAGAAAAAGATCTTGCTGGTCTTGCTGACGCTCATGAAGAATTAGATCGAGTGGTAAATGATCTTATTGCGAGAAGACCAGAAATAAAAACTCTTTTTCTAGTTGGATCTTGTCCAAGTGAGGTAATCAAATTAGATCTTGCCACTGTCGCAGAGAAATTAAATAAAAGATTTTTAGGTCAAGTGAGATTCGTTAATTACTCTGGCAGTGGGATAGAAACAACTTTTACCCAAGGTGAGGATGGCGCCTTAAAAGCTTTAATTCCATTAATGGAGTCATCAAATGAGGAGAAATTATTATTAGTTGGGACTCTTGCAAATAATGTAGAGGATAGGTTTAAAAAGATTTTTAAAAATTTAGGAATTTCAAATATTGAGAGCTTCCCACCCCGTCAATCAACAGAATTACCAAAGATTGGCAAAAATACAAAAGTTTTATTAACTCAGCCTTATTTAAGTGATACCGTTCGAGACCTAAAACATCGTGGTTGTGAAATAATTTCTGCTCCATTTCCTCTTGGTATCGAAGGAAGTACTGAATGGTTTTTAGCTGCAGCGAAAGCTTTCAAAATTAATGAACTTAAAGTTCATGAAATTATTTCGCCTTTAATTAATAGAGCAAAACTTGCTCTTGAATCTCACAAAGAAATACTTAAGGGGAAAAGATTATTTCTTCTTCCTGAATCGCAACTGGAGATATCTTTGGCAAGATTTTTGCATAATGAATGCGAAATGGATCTTGTGGAGGTGGGCACTCCTTACTTAAACAAAGATTTAATGAAAGAGGAGATTAATTTATTACCTGATAATACAAAAATTGTCGAAGGACAACATATAGAAAAACAATTAGATCGAGTAAGGGAATCTAATCCAGACTTAGTAGTTTGTGGAATGGGTTTAGCTAACCCACTGGAGGCCGAAGGAATTAGTACTAAGTGGTCCATAGAAATGGTATTCAGTCCAATTCATGGAATTGATCAAGCCGCAGACTTAGCAGGTCTCTTCTCTAAACCTTTAAGAAGGAATCAAATACTAACTACAAAAACTTTAGTAACTCATTAAAAGAATATGGAATTAACTCTATGGACATATGAAGGACCGCCACATGTTGGTGCGATGAGAATTGCCTCTTCAATGAAAGATATTCATTATGTTCTTCATGCCCCTCAAGGAGATACATATGCAGATCTTCTCTTTACAATGATCGAGAGGAGGGGGCAAAGACCTCCAGTAACTTATACAACTTTCCAAGCTAGAGACCTTGGAGGCGATACAGCTGAATTAGTGAAGAAAAATATTAAGGAAGCGGTTGAACGATTCAAACCCAAAACTCTTTTAGTCGGAGAAAGTTGTACGGCAGAATTAATCCAAGACCAACCTGGGGCTCTTGCAAAAGGAATGGGGTTTGATATGCCAATTGTTAATCTTGAATTACCTGCCTATAGCAAGAAAGAAAATTGGGGAGCTTCAGAAACTTTTTATCAATTAACAAGAACTCTTTTGAAAGAGAAAGTAAGTTCTTCAGAAAAAATAAGTCCTCTAAGGTGGAAGGAATTAAGTCGCAGACCAAAAGTCAATATTCTGGGTCCTTCATTACTGGGATTTAGATGCAGAGATGATGTAATTGAAATCCAACGCATACTTTCAGAGCAAGGAATCGATACAAACGTAGTTGCTCCATTAGGTGCTAGTCCAGATGATATTGAAAGACTAATTGATGCTGAAATAAATATTTGTCTTTATCCAGAAATTGCGGAAGCATCATGCGAATGGCTTAAACGGAACTTTGGAATGGAATATACAAACACTATTCCAATTGGAATAAAAAATACAATTGAATTTATAAATGAAGTTCATAAAAAGTTGGATCTCCCCTTCACTAATAAAGAAGAATTAGAAAATAAATCAAAACTTCCTTGGTACTCAAAATCAGTTGACTCTAATTACTTAACTGGCAAAAGGGTTTTTATTTTTGGCGATGGAACACATGCAATCGCGGCTGCAAAAATTGCCAAAGAGGAATTAGGTTTTGAAGTAGTTGGCCTTGGTACATACAGTAGAGAAATGGCAAGACAAGTAAGAGCAACTGCAAAAGATCTAAATGTAGAAGCTTTAATTACAAATAATTATTTAGAAGTAGAAGATGCAATGAAAAAAGCAGCACCTGAACTAGTTTTAGGGACTCAAATGGAAAGGCATAGTGCCAAGAGACTTGGCATTCCATGTTCAGTAATAAGTACACCAATGCATGTTCAAGATGTTCCTGCAAGGTATAGCCCACAAATGGGATGGGAAGGAGCAAATGTGATTTTTGATGATTGGGTACATCCCTTAATGATGGGATTAGAAGAGCATCTTATCGATATGTTTAAACATGACTTTGAGTTTGTCGACGGTCATCAAAGCCATTTAGGACATACAGCGACAAACACAAATAACATTTTAAATTCTGACGAGAAAAAAGGGAAAAATAGTAAAGTAGGGATTATCTGGACTGAATCTGGTAGAGCTGAATTAACAAAAGTTCCATTTTTTGTAAGAGGTAAAGTTAAAACAAATACCGAAAAATATGCAATCTTGAGAGGAATTCCAGAAATAAGCGATGAAACTCTTTACGATGCCAAAGCATATTTTAGTTAATTTTTTTTCTTACTAATAAATTTTAATTTAGTCATGAGTATTTTCACTCATAACTTAATAGATTAAATTCTAAAAATGTAGTTATAAGAACATATTTCCCGCTTTTAATACAATTGAATACATATTTGTTTAGAAACATATTTCATGTGTATTTACGCTGCAAGAATATAAATAATAATGTGTTTTAAAGCTTTAAATGCCAAGTACTATAAACAAACCTCTTGATGGGGAAGGGAGTGTTCAAGTAAAGCAAGATCCTAAAATAAATATCGAAGAAGGGGCTTTAGTTATTGCCGTATACGGAAAGGGCGGCATCGGGAAATCAACTACATCATCAAACCTATCTGCAGCATTCTCAAAATTAGGGAAAAAGGTACTACAAATTGGATGTGATCCAAAGCACGATAGCACTTTCACCTTAACTCACAAGATGGTACCTACAGTTATCGACATTCTCGAAGAGGTAGATTTTCATAGCGAAGAATTAAGGCCAAACGATTTCATGTTTGAAGGCTTTAATGGCGTAATGTGTGTTGAAAGTGGAGGTCCTCCTGCTGGGACAGGCTGCGGGGGATATGTAACCGGTCAGACAGTTAAACTATTAAAAGAACATCATTTATTAGAAGATACTGACGTTGTTATTTTTGATGTCCTAGGAGACGTCGTTTGCGGAGGATTTGCAGCTCCATTGCAACATGCAAATTATTGTCTAATTGTTACTGCTAATGATTTCGATTCAATATTCGCTATGAATAGAATTGTTTCTGCAATTAAAGCAAAAGCAAAAAATTATAAAGTCAGATTAGGTGGGGTAGTTGCAAATAGATCAAAAGACACAGATCAAATTGATAAATTCAATGAAAGAACAGGTTTAAAAACTATGGCCCACTTTAAAGATGTCGATGCCATAAGAAGATCAAGACTAAAAAAATGCACAATTTTTGAAATGGAACCAACTGAAGATGTTATTGAAGTTCAAAATGAATATTTATCTCTTGCCAAAAATATGCTTGAAAACGTAGAACCTTTAGAAGGTAATCCACTTAAAGATAGAGAAATTTTTGATTTATTAGGATTTGATTAGTCTGAATTAATCTAATCCAACCAATTGACTTGTTAAATCATAAGTTTGTTGAGAGGTCTTCGTATCAATTATTCTTTTTGACAACTTTTGAGAAAAAGCTTTTCTGCCAGTTTTCTGACGATTTCCCCAGCTCCAATGGACTGATGGTTTAGCAAATTCTTTATAAGTTGCCACTTGAGCAACCCTCTCTCCTGCCAGTCTTTGTGAAACATATCCTTTTGTTATAAATTTTTGAAATATCGGGAAAAGGAATCTAAATAACCAAGGTGTATCTCTAAAAAGTTTTGTATCAGCAACACATCCAGGATATAGAGAATTTACAATAATCTTCTCTGCAAGATATCTTTTTGATAATTCCTGAACGGTCACCATATTGCAAAGTTTACTATCCTTATAAGCCTTGCCAGGTTTAAATTTCTTCCCATTCGCCATACTTATGGGAGATAAAAAACCATTTTTGAATCCTGCTAAATCTCCCAAATCAGCTGGGGCGGGAATGGGGATCCTTCCTCCAAGTTCTGAATAATTAGCCGTAACAGTTCCTAATACTGTAATTCTTGGCTTGAATACAGTTGATTTGCCATTTAAAACAATTTCTCTTTCAGAAGATAAAATATTTTCCATGAGTAGGTTTATCATAAGAAAATGCCCAAAATGGTTTACTGCCATAGAGTTTTCAAACCCCTGAGCAGACCTTTCAGGTCTCTTTAGTCGCGGTTTATAAACTGCTGCATTACAAATAAGAGAATTTATTGGCTTATTAAATCTTTCTAATATTTCATCGCAACCTTTTCTCACATCATCCAAGTTAGAAAGATCTATTTCTATAAAGTGAACATTTTTAACTTCCTCTTTTGTCAAGAATTCATCAGCTATTTTTATAGCTCTTTTATTTGATCGATTAACTGCTATAACCTCCCATCCAAATCTTAATAGAGGTTTTAGAGTATTTAATCCAACTCCTGAAGTTGTTCCTGTTATTAGGACTAAACCCTTAATGTTCTTACTCACAAGCAAAAAAGTTAATTGAGAAATGAAAAGTAGACTGATTCAAGATCATCCTTATCAACGCCATATTACTCTGATAATGTCCCTAGAAATTATTTGATCCTGATCCTTCATAAATCTTTGCTCACCTTCAGAAGAGAATAAATCATCAAACTTATCTTTTAAA
>QCEG01000011.1 GCA_003278535.1 Prochlorococcus sp. AG-355-N18 | reverse complement strand
CTTTATCAAGCCCTTTTTTACTGGATTATGCCCTTTTTAATTATCTAATAATTCAAATAATTTACTTATCAGAAGTTTTCTTTTTGAAAAAGTTTTATCAATATATTTTTTATTCTCTTCTTTTAAAATTTCCTGACCATTTAAGCCTAATCCTTTAAGGACAAACTCTTTATCTTCTTTAATCCAGTTATTTATCATTCCCCCCGTCGTCTCTATATGGAATTGTAATCCGTAAGCAAAATTGCCAATCCTAAAAAACTGTTCCTTACAACGTGCACTACTAGCAATGAGTACTGCTTTATTAGGTAATAAAATCCTATCTCCATGCCAATGTAGTACATGAAAAGGGTCTTCAAACAGTGCTTTAAAGTCTTTATTCGATTTGTCTATAAAAATTTGAGACCATCCAATTTCTGGTAATGCTTTTGGAGGTGTTCCATATTTAAGAATTTCTACATCTCCCCCAGCAGCACTCGCAAGCAACTGAGCACCTAAGCAAACACCGACGATAGGTCTCTCATTTTCTAATTCTTTTTTTATAAAATCTCTTTCTAACTTAAGCCATGGATATTTTCCGCTTCCAATATCTTTAACACCCATTGGTCCACCCATAATTAAAGTTAAGTCACCTTTTTTTGTTTGCGGCAGAGCATTTTTATTATCTAAACGAATAATTTCTATTTTTAAATCTCTTTCTTTAGCAAATTGTTCAAAAAGACCAGGCCCCTCTATTTCTAAATGCTGCAAAACCAATAGGCGTTTTATTACCTTCATTCACTTTCCATTATTTCAGCTGATTCAGAACAGACATTAACGCTAAACCACTTCATTGCCGACCAAGTATCTTCTTGGTATGTACCTGCTGCAATACTTACAAAACAATCATTTTCATACCAACTTCGATAACTGGGAGTTACTCCCGTTCCTTTTAATCTATTTTCTAAGCCTTTTCCATATTTTTTAATAACAAGATTTATAGCTTCATTCTCAATTTCTCTTAGCTTTTCATCAGCAAAACCTCCTAGTGGAGTAAAAAAAAGAATTGATGCAATAAGTAAACGTATCATTGAGTCTTTAGTTTATATGTAGCTGATTTCATATCGATGAATTAATTTTTTAAAATCATCTACTCTATTTTGTCCATTTTTTAATGGTCTTGAGGAGTCAAGAACGGCTGCACAACATAATTGCCAGCAAGATTTTTCATCTAGTCCCAATTTCTTACATATATTTTTTGGAGCTTTGATAACTGTATTTATTTCTGCAATATGTTGAGTGGTTTCCCATAATTCTCCTTCAAGAAAATCAATTTCAATACTGGATAATAATTCTGTAGCAACGTAATCCTTAATTAGCTCAGTTAATTCCACGATTTTTATTAAAGCAGAGAAGTTAAATAATCTCTTAGTATTTTTTATAGCAGGATAAAAAAAAAGGAACTAGTTTCTAACTCATCTTGAATATCCTGTAGATTTTAAGAGACTACATCATTTCGTATTGATCCAGTTTGGTTTTTAATTTTGTTGCTTGTTTGATCAATAACAAAGCTTCTTTTCTGCCAGTTGAATTATTAGCTTGGACTATAAGATCGGCGTATTTCTTTGCGATTTTTTTTTCCATAATTTAATATATAAAGACCGTTTTTGAATCTTGAAACTAGCGAGTCACAACTAGAAGTAGATAAGGAGTCAACGGTTAAAACCTCAGAGTCAACAAATTGGAACGGGTTAACTCGTGTTTTTAATTTATAATCAATTAATAAAAAAGCTTTTGGTATCTACGATTACATTGTTTTCAAACCCTGATTTAATTTATAGTTATCTATGAATTGGATTGAAAATTTTCAATCGTTTTTTTAATGCAATTAATAAAAAAAAAGGGGGTTAAAAACCCCCTTCGGTTTATTAAAAGACCTAATTTACTAATTACCTAAACCTAGAGGAGCCCAAAGAGTTGCTTCAGAACCTATAACAGGGACAACTCCTGTACTTTTTGCGTTAGAAACTTTATTATTTTTAACAATAGGGGTATCTTGTGCTCCTAAAGCTGCCCATAAAGTTGATTGATGAGCGATAACAGGTTGAACTTTTAACGTTTGAGATGGGAAAGAAGGCTTTTGAGTTCTTACAAGCTGGACTCCAAGAGAACCAACAATAAATGCTCCAAGAAAACCTGCAAATACAGCAGTAGTACTGTTACTACTTACTGAGGTAGATACGTTATTAGACATAATAGTTATTTGACTAAATTTCATTTTTGACCGAAGTCCCCGTTCCTTGGCTTCAATCTTAATGCGGCTCGTAAAACGAGATGAACGTTTTTGTAGTCTACGCTACATATTAACTATAAGTAAAATTTAATTTATAAGTTGTTCATTACTATACAAAAACTTATTAAAAAATAAGAAACTTAATTTTAAAGTGAAGAAAATATATTTGAATTTTGTTCAGTAAAAAATAATTGATTATTTTTATAGTTGTTTGCAGAATAACTTTCAGAAACAACAACCCCGTGAGTTAACCCAAAAATAAAACCAAGTAAAATCGCTAAACGCATTGCGATATAAAAACTAAAATCAATTTCCCTCGAATTAAGAATATATGATGTAGTTATTTATACTTAATAATTTTTTTATCCCCCAAGATATGACATAGATGGATGAATTTTTTGATTTTTGTCAGTTGTTTTTTCTAATTTTTTAAATCTTTCTTCACTATAGTTATCTTCTCTCGCTTCCCAAATGCTCTTGATTTTATTTTCCAGTTCATGGAGATTAATTGGTAGAGATAACCATGGGTTTAGATTGATACCTTCACTAGAGAAAAGACACGTGTAAGCATAACCATCGCTAGTTATCCTCAACCTATTACAATCTGAACAAAAAGGATTACTTACTGAAGAGATTGTACTTATAAAACTTTTTGAATCACTGATGTACCATCTATTGGCTGTTTGCCCTTCCTTTCTTCCGTAGTCTTTTAATCGATATTTCTTCTTTAATAAACTAATAATTTTTTCAGAGAAAAAAACATCTGATGGCTTCCAATTATTAGATGTGCCTACGTCCATATATTCAATAAAACGAATTTCTATAGACCTTTTTTTTGCAAAATCAACTAATTCAAAAATTTGATTATCATTTATCTCTTTTTTAATGACTGCATTTATTTTTAATTTCCCCGCCTTTGGATTAAATCCAGCATTAATTGCATGATCTATTCCTTCAAGGACAGTAAATAATTTTTCTTTGCCAATAATTTTATTTTCCTCTCCAATCATTTTTGAAAAAATATCAGGATTAATCGCATCTAAACTTACTGTTAGGCGGTCTAAACCATTTTTAAAAAGCTCATTAGCTTTTTTCTTAGAGAGCAAATATCCATTTGTGGTTAGAGAAATATCCTGTAAATTAGCTACTGGATTTGATTCTTCTAATCTTTGCGATTTAATTTCATAAAGAAGTTCATCCAATTGAGAACTCAATAAAGGTTCTCCTCCAGTGATTCTTAAAGAATTTACCCCTAATCGACAACTGACTAAAATTAACTTTTTAAATTGTTCAATATTTAAAACATCCAAACTATAGTTCTCAGGCTTACAGTAAATACACGAAAAATTGCAATTTTGTTTAAGAGATAACCTTAAAACTTTTAACTTTCTTTTTCTATTATCCTCCAGTTGCTTAAATCCCATTATTCATATTTAAGAATTCTCTCTTGGAATTTATATTAATTAAATCTCCATTTTTTGCATAGAAATATTTATGGGGAATTTGATCAACCCATCCGAGAAAATTTTTCTTCCCAGAGGATAACTTTTTTTTTAATTTAAAATGATTTTCTTCATTGATGGGATAAATTCCGAATAATGGTTGTGCAAAAATTCCATCATGGGATATTAACGCAAAATTTTGATTTTCTTCCCATGATTTAAAAAGTGAATAAATTAATTTTGTATTCAAATTAGGCATATCGACTGGGACAATTAGGATATTTTTAGTAGTTTTTTTAAAAGATGAAAAAATTTGTTCTATACAAGTTAATGGTCCATCAAAGGGTTGGGCATCTGAAATAAACTCAACATTATTGCTTTTATCAACTTCCTTTAAATGGGAAGTATAATTCGTTATTACAAAAGTCTCTAAATTAAGGTTGTTTAATATTTTTATTTTGTGAGTCAGCCAATTTCCTCCTTCATGATGTTTAATTAGTGCTTTATCAGATCCCATCCTTGAACTCTTGCCACCAGCCAAAATGAATGCTTTAAATTTTTTAAGTTTTATTTCCATAACTTAGGCAATATTTTTCCACGAGTACTTTATGTATCGGATAATACCAATAATCAGATTGCTAATATTCCCCAATTTTGATTTTATTAGTGCTGACTATTAATTCTAGCCTTTTAAAAAAGTTGCATTTCTTAAAAACTAGATTTCGTATCAAATAATACAAATTAATGCATTGATCGAAATATAAATTGCTTAAAAATTAATCTCGAAAAATTTTCATGTTAAGTGATGTTTGGTCTTTAAACGGCAGATATAGAACTCTTCACCTCACCTGGTTTGCCTTTTTCCTTACTTTTGTTGTTTGGTTTAACCTCGCACCTCTTGCAACTACTGTTAAAGCCGATTTAGGTTTATCTGTTGCTCAAATTAGAACAGTAGCAATATGTAATGTCGCTTTGACTATCCCTGCAAGAGTTTTGATTGGAATGTTATTGGATAAATTTGGCCCAAGAAAAACTTACTCAACAATTTTGATATTTTCTGTCGTGCCATGTTTATTATTTGCTAGTGCTCAAGACTTCAATCAACTTGTTATTGCGAGATTGCTTTTATCAATAGTAGGAGCAGGTTTTGTTATTGGAATAAGAATGGTCTCTGAGTGGTTCCCTCCGAAAGAAATTGGTTTGGCTGAGGGGATATATGGAGGATGGGGAAATTTTGGATCTGCTTTTTCTGCTCTTTCTCTTGTTGCCGTAGCTGGATTCTTATCTTTTTCAGGAGGGTTTGAGTTACCTACTGGAGCTGTACTTAATTGGAGGGGAGCTATTGCTCTTACAGGAATTATTTCTTTCGTTTATGGAATTATTTATTTCTTTAGTGTGACTGATACACCTCCAGGAAAACCTTATCAAAGGCCTTCAAAAACAGCTGGTTTAGAAGTAACTAGTATAAGAGATTTCTGGGGTTTAATCGGAATGAATGTCCCATTCGCAGCAATTCTTTCAGTCCTATGTTGGAGACTTCAAAAAGTAGGTTTCCTTACTTCATCTACTTATCCAATAGCCTTAATCGCAGTTTTAGCTTGGTTTATTTTCCAAACTTGGGGAATTATAAGAACGAATATTGAATTATTAAATGGAACTAAAATTTACCCTAAAGAAGATAGATATGAATTCAAACAAGTAGCGATCTTGGAATTAACTTACATCGTAAATTTTGGATCAGAATTGGCAGTAGTTTCAATGCTTCCTAGTTTCTTTGAATTTACATTTGATTTACCTAAAGCTATAGCCGGAATTCTTGCATCATGTTATGCATTTGTGAATTTAATAGCTAGACCTGCCGGAGGATTGATATCTGACAGAACAGGCAATAGAAAAAATACAATGGGATTCCTAACTATGGGATTAGGGTTTGGATATCTATTGATGTCTTTAATAAAACCTGGAACTTTTACAGGATCAGCAGGAATTCTTATGGCTGTATTTTTAACAATGCTTTGTTCATTTTTTGTACAATCTGGAGAAGGTTCAACTTTTGCTTTAGTACCCTTAGTTAAAAAAAGAGTAACAGGACAAATAGCTGGATTGGTTGGAGCTTATGGAAATGTTGGTGCGGTAACTTATTTAAATATTTATAGCCTTTTACCTTTATGGATGGGTGGAGGTAAAGATCCTTCTCCAGAAATAATTGCTGCTTCAAATAGTGCCTTCTTCCAAGTTTTAGGTATAGCAGGATTAATAGTTGGATTCTTCTGTTATTTCTTTTTAAAGGAACCTCAAGGATCATTCGCGGATGCTTATGAAGGCGAAAAAGCTGAAAATTATGTTTAACCAATAACTATTTAGATATTTATAAAAGAAATTTTATGAATTTTACTAAAAGTCAATGCCCATATTGCGGTGTTGGCTGTGGTTTAAAAATGAAGCCTAAAAGTTCGGTTTCTGATGATAAATGGTTAGTAAGTGGAGATAGGGATAGTCCTTCAACTCAAGGTAAATTGTGCGTAAAAGGAGCAACAGTATGTGAGACTTTAAAAGACGGGAGATTAAAAGAACCACTTTATAGGGAAAATTTAAATGAAGAATTTAAAGAAATTTCCTGGGACGAATCATACGAAATTCTGAAAGAGAATATTTTGAGTTCTATAAAAAATTATGGACCTGATTCAATAGCTATGTATGGCTCAGGTCAATTTCATACTGAAGATTATTACGTAGCCCAAAAACTTCTCAAGGGAGCAATAGGCACAAATAATTTTGATGCTAATTCAAGACTATGTATGAGCTCAGCAGTAGCTGGATATAACAGAAGTTTTGGCTCTGATGGCCCACCTTGTTGTTATGAAGATATTGAGCATTGCTCTTTAATTTTATTAATAGGGACAAATACTGCAGAATGTCATCCCGTTCTTTTTGATCGAATTAAAAAACGTAAAAGAAATGTAAATGATAATTTAAAAGTAATAGTAATTGATCCAAGAGAAACTGAAACTTCATCCATAGCAGATTTTTACTTACAAATTTCTTCTGGAACAGATCTATTTTTATTTATAGGGATTGCGAATTATCTTTATAAGAATCAATTAACTGATCAAAATTTCATTGATAAGTCGACAGAAAGCTATTTTGATTTTGTAAAACATATACAAAAATGGGATTTAAAAAAAATAAGTGAAATTTGCAATATATCCGAGAAAACAATTATTGATATTGCAAAATTATGGGGGAAAAGCAAAAATGTTCTAAGTCTTTGGTCGATGGGTTTGAATCAAAGGCAAGAGGGTACAGCAGCAGTAAATGGGCTAATAAATCTTCATTTAATGACCGGCCAAATAGGCAAAGAAGGTTCTGGTCCTTTTTCCTTAACTGGCCAACCAAACGCTATGGGCGGGAGAGAAGCAGGAGGACTATCGCACCTTCTTCCAGGATATAGGTTTGTAAAAAATAAAATAGATAGGAATGAAATTGAAAAAATATGGGGGTTCCCTGAGGGAAAGATATCTGCAAAACAGGGTCTATCTGCATTTGAACAAATAGAAGCAATAAAAAAAGGATCTGTAAAAATTTGGTGGATTGCAGCTACCAACCCTTTGGTTAGCATGCCTAATTTAAACTTTGTAAAAAAAGCACTTTTAAAATGTCCTTTAATTATCCTCAACGAATCTTATGAACAAAGTGAATCAATTAAATATGCTCATCTAGTATTGCCCGCAGCTCAATGGAGCGAAAAAGATGGAGTTATGACAAATTCAGAAAGAAGAGTAACCCTTTGCCCATCTTTCAGAGAATCGAATAAAAATTCAAAACCAGATTGGCAAATATTTGCTGAATTAGGGCAGAAGATAGGCTATCTCAAACAATTTGAATATGAATCTTCATCGGAAGTTTATGATGAATTTTTAAAAACTACTACAAAAAGATTATGCGATATGAGCGGTTTATCATATCAATTATTAAAAAATCATGGTCCTCAACAATGGCCCTATCCTAAAGGCAGCGTACCTAGTACATCTTCAAAAAGATTATATGAAGATGGTTATTTCCCAACTGAGACTGGCAAAGCAAATTTTTGTATTGATGATCCTATAGGGTTGGCTGAACCCCCTTCAGATGAGTACCCACTAATTTTGACAATTGGAAGATATCTAAGTCAATGGCATACAATGACAAGAACTTCTAAAGTTCAAAAACTTACAAAAAAGAATCCAGAACCGTTATTGGAAATTAATTCTAAAGATGCTTTATCTTTGAAAATCAAAAATGATGAAATAGTAAAAATTAAATCCAAAAGAGGGGAAGTTCAAGCAAAAGTTCAGATTACTGACAAAATTAAAGTAGGTACAGTTTTTTTACCAATGCATTGGGGTTTTAGTCAAAAAAATATGTGTGAAGTAAACTCTTTGATGCATGAAAAGTCATGTCCGATATCAAAACAACCGGAATTAAAAGCATGCTCAGTAATAATTGTTCCAAACTAGCCAATAATCTTATTTCAGAATCTCATCAAATGCTCTATCTAAATTGTTGTGTTCATGACTTGGTCTAACTAATTTGCAAAAAGCAAATCTATCTAATTCGCTTAAATTTCTCCATTTTTCAACTGAAATATTAATTCCCTTTGCTAGTGCCGATTTTAAAACTTGGTCAGGAACTTTATTTTTATTTTGCCAAGGTTGATTAATTGAAATTTCTATTTCTTTTGCTTCTCCATATTTTGAATTAGATGTAATTTCTTTTAAAAAAGTTTTTAAATCAATGAGTTCTTTTTTTGAATCTGGCCAATCTACTATCTTATTTTTTTCAATTAAATTAAAATCTTGCCAATGAGTAAGTTTTAATTTTATTCCAATCAAATCAAGTTTCCTTCTTACACATAAAGGAATGCATCTTAAGTCTTTAATAAAATTATCCTCGAAATTAAAATAATGATTTGATTGATTGTTAACCAAAACTAAATTGATATTTTATTAATAAATTAATGCTAAGTATAAAAAATTGATATTAGCTTTATTAAAAATTTTATTTTTTGTATTATTGAATAAATTGCTAAATGGAAATGGATAAATCTTTAACTCATATTAATGAAAGGGGAGAAATGAACATAGTTGATATTTCAGATAAAGTAGAAACCAAAAGAGAGGCTTTAGCAGAAGGATATATTAATTTAAACAAAGAAATATTAGAAAAAATAAAAAATGAAAAAATTAAAAAAGGTGATATTTTTGCAGCTGCTAGATTTTCTGCAATAAATGGTGCAAAAAAAACCTCAGAACTTATCCCTCTCTGTCATAATTTATCATTGAATAAAATCACAATTGATTTTGAAATTTGTGAATCAATGAAAGCAATTAAAATTATTGCTTTTTGCAAATCTCATTCTAAAACAGGCGTTGAGATGGAGGCTCTTACATCAGTTTCAATTGGTCTTCTCACTCTATATGACATGCTCAAAGCTTTAGATCCTTTTATGACTATTGATAATATTCGCCTTTTAGAAAAAAAAGGTGGTAAAAATGGAATACTAAAAAGAAGTTAAGTACACACAATAATGGGAATTGATATCAATAATCAGGGTCTTTATTTAAACGATGCTATTAAAAAAATCTTGGAAGAGATGGATACTTTAATAGTGAATAATGAAATTTTACATAAGGAAGAGATCAATTTAGACGAAGCACTTGGAAAAGTTTCTATGGAGGAAATCTCATCTGAGGAAGATATGCCAGGTTATAGATCATCAGTTATGGATGGATATGCGTTAGGAGAATCAACTAAATGGAATAAATGGAAAATTGTAGGAGAGTCTTTTCCCGGAAAGCCATTTAATGATCTTCTTAAAAAAGGTGAAGCTGTAACTATTAGCACAGGTTCATTTGTTCCAGATAATTGTTTTTCTGTGATACCGCAAGAACAAGTTTCTTTAGAATTTTTAAACGGAAATGAGTATATTGTTAAAAAAGAAACATCATCTAATAACTCTTGGATTAGAGAAAAAAATGATCAAGTTTTTAAAGGTGAAATATTAATTAAGAAGGGGGTAAAGATTACACCTGGGATTTTAAGTAAATTAGCAAGTTGTGGGATAAAAACTATAAAAGTTAGTAAAATTTCTAAATTAGGTTTACTAATTACTGGAGATGAACTTATCAAATCAGGGACTGCAAGAAAGAAAGGAGAAATATGGGAAAGTAATAGTATTTTGATAAAATCAATTGCAAAAAATCTTGGATTTGAAATTAATGAAATTCATATAGAAAAAGATAATTATCAAAATATTAAAAATTCTCTTAGAAATATTTCTGAATTTAATGATGTGGTTATTTCAGTTGGTGGGATATCAGTGGGTAAAAAAGATTTTTTAAAAGATATTATTAACGAGTTAGGAGAGATTAAATTTTGGAAACTATTTTTAAAGCCAGGAAAACCCTTTGCTTTTGGATTGATAAACAAAAAAATTCCCTATTTTGGATTACCTGGGAATCCCGTTTCAGCAGCTATTACTTTTATCCAACTTGTTTGGCCCGCACTTCAGAAACTTGAAGGAATTACTAATATTGAATTCCCTCTTAGGATTAAGGTTAAGCTGAATTCTGATTTGAAAAGAAGAAAAGGGAGACCCGAATTGCTTAGAGGAAAACTTATCGTTAATGAAGAAGGTGAATTAATTGCAGATATTTCTGAAGAACAATCCTCATCAAAGATTAGTTCAATATCTAATTCAGATTTATTAATAGAAATACCTTCTGAAATTGATTTTTGTCAAAAAGGAAATTTATTATGGGCACAACTTTTAAAAAATAATTTTTTATAATTTAAATCCTAAGTCAGTATTCTTTTTTACCCATGAGGATCCTTTGAAAGTCCATTCTTTTTTCCAAAAAGGAACTTTGTATTTTGTAAATTCAAGTATTTCTTGGAGATATTTATTTGCAATGCCTCTATGATTAGCACTTACTGCTATTAAAATAATAGGCTCGTTAGGGTAAATGAAACCTATCCTATGCAAGAGAAAAATACATAAATCATCCTGTTTTTCAGAAATTTTCATTAAATATCTTTTAATATAATTTTCGGTCATTCCTTTATAATGAACAATTTCTAGTTTCTTTAAATCATTTCCAAATTGATCAAAGGGCCTTACTCTCCCAATAAAAAATGAGTTTGCTGAATTTTTATTTACCTTTTCCCAAAGTTCGAATTCTTTATAAGGATTAAAAGTCTCTTCTAGGATTTTAAATTTTATTCTTAAATTATCCACCGGTAAACATTGGCATAAATGCCACCTCATCATCCGGATTAATCATCGCATCCATATCTGTAATTTCTTGATTAATAGAAACGATAATATTATCTTGCGGTAAATTAGAATTAATTAAATTCCATACAGAAAAAACCTTCATTTGAGACCCTTCAATTGTAAGAAATTTTTCATTCCATCCTAGATCTTCAGCGATACTAGATAATAAAACCACCTTAATTTTGTTAGATTTTTTAGTTTCCATCTATAGTGATCTAGTAACTAATGGTTTAATTTTAAGTGGTTTCTATAGCTTTGCTTACTGTTTCTGATACTCGTAACACAAAAAATGATGAGAGTGGAAATTATCTCCTTCAAGAGGCTGAGAGATCAGGACACAATGTCGTTGATAAGATAATTTGCAAAGATGATATTTATTTAATTAGAAAATATACGAGCGATTGGATCTCAGATCCAAATATTGATGTGATTATTACTACAGGTGGGACAGGAATTACAGCTAGGGACGTTACTCCTGAAGCTATTAGACCTTTATTAGATAAAGAGATTGATGGTTTTGGGGAGACTTTTAGATTTTTATCATTTAAAAAGATAGGAACTAGTACTTTACAAAGTAGGTGTATTGCGGGGTCTGCAAATGGTAAGTTTTTATTCGTTTTGCCAGGATCTAAAGATGCTGTTATGACAGGTTGGCAAGATATAATTTCTTATCAACTTAATCAAAATACAAAACCTTGTAATTTAATAAATCTCATTGATAAGTTAAAAAAATAATTCTCTAGTTTATTTATTTATTAGAAATTGATTTGAGATCAATTTTTGATTTTTTATGCATTTAAGTAGAAAAGGATCTTTTATCTCATTTTCTAATTTTGATAATTGTTCAAAACTATTATCATTCCAAATGCTCCCTAAAGAAAAAATTGCATATTTAGCGATTTCTAATTCTTTATTTAAAGAATATTTATAGAGTAATTTACAAACTATTTCACTTTCTCTTCTTTTTAAAATAGAGATTATCTTGTAGTTGATTTTGAAATCATCGTTAATTTTTATTTGATCAATAAAAGATAATAATATTTCATCAGTTAATTGATGAGCTTTGAAATGGAGAATATTAAGGCCTGCAATCCAAAAATCTATTTCGCAAATATCGAATATTTCTCTAATTAATGTAAGTTCGATTTCTCCTCCCCAGGGCTCTAAAGCATTAATTATATGAATATTTAACTTATGATTTTGATAGAGATTTTTTAGTAAAAGATCTTTTGCATCTTTTTCATTTGTTAATTTAAGGGCCTCAATAAATTCAACTTTAAGGCCAAATTTTTTTATCATCTTTTCAAGTAAAAAATAACCTTTCCTTTCTTGCATTCCTATCTTTTCCGCAATAACTTTGCGAATCTCAAAAGATAATTTCAATGAATAGTAGGAAAAAAGAATATCAAGATCTAATTTTTTTGAACCTAAACCATTTAAAACTTCTAATATTTCAGATTCACTTTTGCTCATTAATATATTTTAGGTTTTTAACTTTGCATTAAACTTGTTGATTAAAATTTCTTTGATTAAATTATAAATTTCATGTTTACTAACTTTTTTAAATTCGGTTTCACCTAAAGTTTGCAGGTGATCTTGTCTTCCTCCAATACTGACATTATATCCATCCTCAGTTCCTCCCCCCTCTTTTTTTACCTTTGTACCAGTCATACCAATACCACCCATATGAGCTTGTCCACAATTATTTGGACATCCTGTCCAATGGATTTTAACCTCCTCTGATAATTCAAGTTCTCGATCTAATTTTTCAGAAATATTCCTTGCTATATCTTTGGTATTTGCAAGAGCAAAGCTACAATAACTACTCCCTGTACATGAAACAGTACTCGATGAAAAATGGGATGGATTTAATTTGAATTTATTAATAATTTCTTCATTACCAAATTCTTCTAAAATATTATCTTTCAGGCCAACAATAACTAGATTTTGATCTTCGGTTAGTCTTACTTCGCTCTGTCCATATTTTTCACTTAATCTTGCAATTTCTTGTATGTCTTCTACACATAATCTTCCTACCGGAATGTGTAATCCAGCAAAGTAAAGATTATTCTGTTTTTGTTTATTAATCCCAAATAAACTTCTTTGTCTTTCGTTGAAAATTGAGCCTGGATCGTTGGATAAAGTTCCAAATTTTTCTTCTACAAGTTCTCTAAATTTTTCGATACCTATAGAGTTCAAATAATATCTAAATCTTCCTTTATTTCTTAGAAATCTATCTCCATTATCTCGCCAAAGGGAACAAATAATTCCAGTTATTTTGCATATATCTTTTTCTTCTACCCAGACATCTAGAGGTATAGCATAAGCATTCAAAGTTGCTGATAAAATTCCTCCTACCCAGACACCAAAGCCTAATATTCCATTTTTAAAAACAGGATGAAAGATAAGATCATTATGTAGAAGAAAATTATCTTTTGCTCCTGCAACTGCAGTATTCCACTTCCTTGGTAAATTCGAGAATTCGGGGTTGCCATTACCAGAATTTGTTAAGTAATTTTCTAATTCAGAAGTATATTTTCTTGTATCTATAATTTCTTCAGGATCAATTCCCGCTAGTGGATTACCAGTAACATTCCTTGGATTATCCATTCCAGACTGAACGGATGTAATATCAACCTCTCTAAGTCTCTTAATAATATCTGGTAGATCATTTATCAAAACCCCCCTTAATTGAATATTTTGCCTAGTTGTTATATCTGCAGAACCGTCTTCTCCATATCTAGCGACTATTGACGCGATTACTTTCAACTGATTAGAGTTCAGAATTCCATTGGGAACTCTAAGCCTCATCATAAATCTTCCAGGAGTTTTTGGTCTCCAAAAAAGGCCATACCACTTTAAGCGCATTTGCAAATCTACTTCATCCATCTCTTCCCACCCTTTAAGAGCGTAATCATCTAACTCTTCAAAAATTTTCAGACCATCTTTCTCCGCCTTTTGCTTTTCAATCTTATTTAATTTTTTATCATTTAAATAATATTGCATATTAATTTTTATTCTTTTATTCTTATGGGATTTTAGACAATTTAATGTTTCCTTATATACAAATGTCAATAAATATTGATTATTTATTTTTGATACCGAATTTTATATTTTAGGAAACTCTTAAGCTCAAAAAACATAAAGGCTTTTTCTTATTTGGATCCTTTATCCGTAATTATGAGATACTTCTGTCCACCCTTTTTGGTGAAGTTCGTGCCACTTTTCCCAGGCTGAATCTATATTGAGTTTTTCAGAAGATTTATACCCTCCAGGTTCTCCGAGGTGATTTGTGTAGAAAAGATGAGTATGAATTTTTAAATTAGGTTTAGGAGAATTTTTGCATTCTTCGAAAAAGATAATTCTGCTGCCTTCGGGATTTAGTAGGCATCCGCTTGGCTTGCTAGTGCTACAACCAAATAAGTACTTAGGCTCCATGCTTTTCCCTTAATAGGCTAGGTAGATTTTAATACATTTGTACTATAAATTATATCCTCCCTGTTTTGCTGTCAATCTTTTTAAGGTTAAGTACTTATTTACTAATAATTATTTTGTTTTTTAATAAATAAGATAATTTCTTTAAGCATATGAATTACAGGGAAGATTTAGAAATCAAACTACAAAAAGTAACACTTGCAATGCAGGAAGTTGTAGATGATATCCATAAAACTGATCCTGAGAAGCAAAGAATAATTTCCAAACTTATTGAATTTAAAGAAGCAATCATTTCAAAGGGAATTGAACTTAACATTGAATTAGAGGCAGCCTAGAAATTTTGAATATCTCATGAATGTTAAATAACTTTTAGAATAATGTTATTAACTAAGAAGGATTATTTTTCAAATGCAGCCGGGTACTTTTGAATTATTGATCCTAGTATTTATCTTTTTAGGTCTTCAAGCCTGGTGGATTATCCCAATAGTTATTAAGAACAATAAATTAAATAATAGAGGTAAGGATTTAAGAGAGGAAATTAAGCAATTAGAAAAGTTATACAAAAAATAAATTAGTTTATTATTTTTGCAAACTACCTATTATTAGTGAAACTCAAATATCTAATGAAATTAAAAAAATTTATTCCATTTTGCTTCCTTTTTATTGGAACTTTAGCTTTACCACAACCTTCTCTTGCTGAAGAAAAGATTGAAGTTATACCTATTATTCAAAGTTCAAAAGGACTAAGTGGTAAAAATTTTAATTATCTCGAGGGTAAGCCTGAATTAAGACTCTTAAAAGTAAAAATTCCAGTTGGCTTGAAAACTCCAATTCATACTCATCCTTCCCCAATGTTGATTCATGTTACTAGAGGAAGATTAAAGCATGTGAGGGGTGAAGAAATTAATTTCTTTAAAGCGGGTGATGCATTTATAGAGAGTAATAGTGGGGCCCCCCACTATGTGAAAAATGTTGGAAAGAAGCCGGCCATACTTCATGTGGGAGTTGTATCAGTAGTTGGAATGCCTACGGCCATAAATAAATAAGATTTTTCTCAAATTTGTTCTATCAGTATGAGGATTGAACTTTTATGATGAACAGCTGTAGTGAGATACTCCTCCATAGTTAAAAAACTGGCTTGGCTTTAGTTGATTATATTTTTGATCTATTTTTGAGGGTTGTTCTATATATGGATTGCTAAAGACATCCTGTAATTCTTTGATTTTTTTGTAATTTCCTTTTTCAGCTTCTTCATATGCTGGAACGACCATCCATTCGCGCCAAGTATAGACTGGATTAAGGGATTTCATTGATGCTGATTTTGCTTTAATATTTCCCTCTTTCTTCAAGATTGATTGCCAGTTTTTAAGCCATACTTCCCATTTATTATTGAGCTCATCATTAATTGGAAAATAGAAACTGTCTTTTAAAGAATCTAAGTTATCAGGTATTTCAGAGAGTTTGCGGAACAAAATTGTATAGTCTGCTTTTGAAATGACCATGAGATTAAAAAATTCATTTATTAGACTTTCGTTGTAATGTTCTAAACCAAGCTTGTTTGCCCACATTTTCTTCAACTCTTTGTTCATCAATTCTGAAAAATCCTTTTCGATTTGATCTAACTTTTCTTGATCTTGTTTGCTTTGCGAAAGTAACGGACTAAGAGAGGAACAGAATGTTTTAAAGTTGATTGCCGCAGCAGAAGGCTGGTTAAAAAATGAGAAATGTTCACCTCCACCTGTCCATGGTTGAAATCTTGGATCAAATAATTCACAGAATCCAAAGGGGCCATAATCCAAGGTATAACCACCAGCAGCACAATTATCACTATTGAAGTTACCCTGGCAATAACCAACTCGCATCCAGTTGGCTATTAGTGATATGAGTCTTGATCTGTATAAAGAAGCCAGTTTTATTATCTTACTTTCAATTTTAATCTCATATTCAATTTCATCTTTATAATTTCTATCAATAAGATGTTGAACTATCATCTTTAGTTCATTGAGTGCCTCATCATGCGCATTATTGCGAACTCGTCTTGCAAAAAGTTCAATCTGGCCTACACGTAAAAAAGATGGACCGACTCTCGTAGTAATTGCCGCTAGATTATCAATCATGATGTCAGGCTCAAAATACCTGGACCCTTTGGAATACCACGGTCTTCTAACTATTTCTGAACGTGAGACATAAAGTGTTAAAGATCTTGAGGTAGGGACTCCCAAGGCATCCATTAATTCCTGTGCGAGAAATTCTCGAACGCTAGATCTTAAGACAGCTCTACCATCTGCTCCTCGACAATAGGGAGTTGGACCTCCTCCTTTAAGTTGCATTTCCATTCTTTTCCCATTGAATAAACCTTCAAAAACAGAAATTGCTCTGCCATCGCCATAACCATTGCCAGTTCCAAAAGGACATTGTTGGGTATATTCAGTCCCGTAAATTGATAATGCATAACCTGTTGCCCAACCAACAGGACTCATTGGATAATTAGCAACAGAAATATCCCCTGAGAAAAAACGACAAAAATTTTGGTCTTTAGTAAGATCAGAGCTTAGATTTAGTTCTTTAAAAAGTTTGTTGCTGTGGGAAATATATTCTGGTTCTGGAATAGCGGTTGGAACAACTGGTACGTAATGACCTGAATATACTGAACGCGGCTTATGATCATTTCCATCTTTTGTTGATTGAGGATCTGCTTTAAGAGAATTGATAAAAGAATAGTCAGATAGTTGAGAAAATTCAGAAAAATTTTCTGTAAGCTTTCCCTTTAGTGAATCAGATTTTGTTGACATCAAATTTGTTATCTATTCTTTAGGCGTTCAAATTTCTTTAAATTAAACATCTAAATGTATTTTATATAGATTCTATTAGGGATGGTTTTTGCCGACACGTTTGAGATTAAATAGAAATTAAAATTTAACACTTCATTAAAAAAAGTTCTGCAGTATATTTATTGTCTTGAAAAAACTTTTTGCCTCTGAAAAATTTCAAAAGGAAATTTTCATAATATTTAGCCTTTAAAAGAAGTCATTGGTAATACTTGTTTTTTTTGATTAATTTTTTTTTATTTTGCTCAAAATTCTCAAAAAACATACAAGAAATTTAATAGCTTAAAGCATTGTGTCTACCCCCTTATTTTTGCACTATATCGTAGTAAATTAATTCAATTTTATTAATTATTATTTTTAATATATTTTTAACTTACCCAGCCTTTGAGCAAATCGAACACACTAATAAATAGTCCAAAACCAATAATTGGGGGGCAACCCATCTTGTCATGAATTTCAAATAACGTGTCGTTTTGATTCCTACTTTTGAATCACTAAGTTCTTCATTAAACTTTCCAGGTACTACCCATCCCATAAAGAAAGTAACCAAGAATCCACCAAAGATAAGTAATACCCCTCCAAAAATCGAGTCAATGGTTCCTAGAGTGTTTAAATTCAATGCAGAAGGAATACCTGCTAAGAATAGAAAAAGAGTTATAAGCCAAACAGATTTTTCTCTTTTAAAACCAAATTTATCCATTAATGAGGAAACTGGAACTTCCAATAATGAAACAGAGGAAGTTATTGCTGCAATATAAGCTAGTGCAAAAAATGCAACAGCAACAATTCTTCCAACCGCTCCATATGAACCAAGGCCCGTAGGAATTGATATAAATAATGCACCAACTGTTGATTCAGAAATAGCATCACTTAAACCAAATGTTAAAACAATGGGAAAGGTAATAAGTCCTGACATAAGACCCACCAAAGTATCCAATGATGCAACTCCAACACTTAGTTTTGGAAGATTACTCTTTTTATTCAAATAGGAAGCATAAGTCACCATAACTCCAATTCCTAAACTTAAAGAAAAGAAAGCTTGTGTAAAAGCATTTCTTATTGTTTGAGGGTTCCTCAATTCATCAAAGTCAAACTTAAACAAAAATGTTTTGTATCCTTCCCATGCTCCTGAAAGTGAAATGGCCCATATTGCTAGCGATAGAAGAATTATAAAAAGTATAGGCATAAAGAATCGTGTCACCTTCTCGATTCCTTTTTTTATCCCTGATGAAACTATTATGGCTGTAAGAACAAGACTTAATAGGTGCCCCAATAAAACACTGCTTCCACTATTAATTGAGCCAAAGAAAGCTTCTGCTTCACTTAAATTTTTTGGTAATCCAAAAAATAATGAATGGAACAAGGTATCTGCGGTCCACCCCATTATGACTGAATAATATGATGCTATTCCCAAGGGAGCTATAAAGAAAAGAATTCCTAATGGATACCAATTTTTTCCAGCTAACTTTACTGGTGCAAGCAATGTGCTGGCAGTAGCGTTTCTTCCTAAAGCCATTTCAGCAACAAATACTGGAAGGCATACAATTAAAACGATTAGTATGTATAAAAGTACAAAAGCAGGACCTCCACCTTGAGAGGCTCGGTAGGCGAAACCCCAAAGGTTACCAAGACCTACTGCGCTACCAGCAGCTGCAAGAATGAATCCCAACTTACTAGTCCATTGTTCTCTTGGAGAAATTTTTGAGTCTAAAATTAAAATCTGTTTTTTATAGTTGATTTATAACCCATAAATAAAAATTAGTTAATACATTGCTTAATAAAAACTAATCTTTATTCAATTATTTTTTTGCAAAAATATTTAAAATCTAAAAAACATCATATTATTGCTATGACTATTGAAACGACTATTCTAGATTTTCAACTAAGTAATACTTTTGAACAATATGAATCTCATATGAATGCTGAGGAACAGCAGTCGATGTTTAGAGAAATGGGAGTTAAAACATTTTATATTGGTAAATCATTAGATGATCCTCAACGGGCGACTGTAATTTTTCAAGGACCAAAAAATGTTCTATACGATATTTTTATGAATCCTGAAACAAAACCTATTGTTGAAGCTTCAGGTCATATATATGCGGGTACAAAAATAACTCGATGGATTTCTTGAAAAAATAAATCTTTTATGAATTATCAACTTTTAATTGAATCATATTCTTTTGGGACATCCCTTTCTGAGCAAGAAATAGAACTTTTAAGTCTGGAACTTGAAACTCAAATCATGAATATTAATATATCAACAGAATTTGGCTGTTTTAAATCGGCTCCCACCCATATTTGCGAAGGTCTAAATTTAAAAAAAGATACTTATTGGATTATGTGCCTTGCTGAAATATTAGATCTACATAAGCCTCCAAAATTTGGGAAAACAAAAAGTGTGGAGTTTTTCGATTTACTTCTTGAAAAAGGACTTGTTATTGGTTAATTATTTAATTATTTGATTATTAAAAAAATAAGTTGTTTTTTCTTTATTCTGATAGGATTTAACCTAGGGTCAGATAAATAAATGAAAGATTCTAATGAATTGATATTAGGAAATATTATTAAGCTAACCAGATCAAGTGAAAAGAAATTTAAACTAGGAAACTTTAAAGGGGCATTAGATGACAAAATGAAGGCTAATGCAATATTAAAATCCAAATCTTGTGATGAAAAAATTATTGAAAAATATAGAGAAGAACTATCTAGATTGTATTCCTCAAAATTTGATCTTATATTTGATCATAAGCTGAAAATTGATGAAATAAAGAGAAATGAAATAGTAAAAATGCTGAAACAAAAAAGTAAGGAAAAATTAAAAAGTCTGGATTATAAAGGCGCAATAAAAGCCTTTAGGAGGGCAGAAAAATATTTTTTAAATTAAAATCAATTTAAATCTCAGAGATTTTATAGTATAAATTAAATTTAAAAGTTTAAGAATAAAAAATAATGAAAGGGTTGATTTTTTTTCAGAATTCGTTTCTCTAAAGATATATCATTTTTGGTACTACTCATGGTTATGCCCCAATCCACTTTGGAAAGCTTATTATTTTTTTTGATACTTTCTCTTGTTGCAACTTACATTGTTAATTTAAAGTATTCTTCAAAATTAAAAATACAGAAGTAGTTTTTATTTATCTTTTGTTTTAATTTGATTTATTTCCTTGGATCACCCCAAGTTTCTTTGTATAACCAGCTCAAAAAAGTAAGAGTAAGTATATTCCCAAATGCATAAGTTATTCCTAATAATGGGTCATAAATATTGGCAATAATCGTCGACATTATAAAGATTATTAACCCTGAAACAACCAAATCCTGAATAGGTAAATGGTTAAAATTCACCGAATTAATCATTTGATAATTGTTTTTAATAGATTGAATTAATTATAAAACCAACAAGTACCTTATTTATTCATAAGGCAATATCATCTAAGATATGAATAATTTTAGAATTGCTAAAATAATTGTAGTTTTTTCAACATTATCGTATTTAAGTGTTTCTTTTTTAAGAAATTATAATTCTCCAGAAAATATAGAAAAAAGATGTATCCTTAAATTTGAAAAAGATTTTAAAAATAATTTGGAAACATCTCATGAAGAATGGAATCAAATTTTAGATTTAGCTGATAACAATTATTTAAAATGTATGGGTATACCTCAGTTTTAATTATGGGAGAGGCAAAGAGAAGAAAAAATTTAGGTATTCCGCCTAGAGAAAAAACTGAAGATATAAAGTTGCCTAAACTTGATAAAAAAGCCATACAACAAAAAGTAAGGTCTACTTTGTATAAATATCCAATTATCCCTTTTCTTTTTTATGGAGCTGCAATATTGATCCTTATAGGAGGTTTATTTTATGTTTTCAAATCCTTTAATATAGCTTAATTCAAAGGATTATTAATTTTGATATTTATGATTTTTTGGCATCATCAATTAAAAAAACTTGAAGGATAACAAATGAGTAATTTTTATTGCGCAAAAATAATCAAAGAAATAATATATGAGAATTATTTACAATTGACACCATCATATGGTGTTGTAATTTTAGATTAAATTAAAACTATTTATGAAAAAAATAAATAAAAAATATGATGAAATAATGCGTCAAGCTGATAATGCAGTTGGAAGAAAAGAAGTAGTTAGTTTATTAAAAAAAGCTGCAATAATTATGTCTAAATCTGAGGAAAACTTAGCTGCTTAAATTAAAAAAAACTATTTTATTAGGATAAATAAAACACCATAAAGAATGATTGATGAGGATGCAGCCATAATGATAAATGGTAGTATCATGCCTGAGTTTAACCATCTTAAAAGTCTAATTTTTTTGTTAATTACTCTTGGCATCTTTTCTGAATCCCTTTATTGCAACCTAACTAGTAAATAAATGTTGTAAATGATTAATTAATCTTTTTAAATATCATTCTTTAGCTATTTTGGAATTTAATTTTCTAAAGAAAATTATTTTAATTTCGTACGAATTTTTATTTTGAAAGAAATTTTTAGGTAATTAATACCTTGTATTCTTCAAATTTCTTATGCAAGATTTAGAAACATAAGATTTCTAAATAATGATTGAAAACTTTAAAGAGGTCCCTGAAGAATTTAAAGAATATGATTCGGAACTGTTACTTAAAATTCTAAATAAGACATCACTGGAGAATGAAAAAGGTGATGATAAAGAACTTTTTGTTGATGAAAATTGGAAAATTAATTCAAAAAATATGAGTAATATAATTCCTTCTGATAATTCAAATTTGAAAAGAATATTATCAAATATTTTCCCAAATAAAAAAATAGTGATTCAGGATAATAACGATGGGTCGCAAACAATTTTCTTATCCTAATTTAGGAAATATTAAAAACTTATTTATACTATCTATTCAATATTTATTTTTTTGAGAAAAATTTAGTAAAAATTACTCTCGCGGAATTTTTTTAAAGATGTTAATGTTCAATAACGTTCATCCAAGTTTATATCTCTGGACGCATGAAATGGGAGTAGGGAACGGGATTCTCATTAACTGCAAAAGACCATGAATAACCTCTTACAAATAAGAGAAAAAATCAAAAGAGCCAATAGGGTATATGAAGCCCAACTTTTGGCTACTAAAAATGGAGAAGTTACTCCATACAGAAGATCCGTCTTTGAAGAAAGAATCAGGAAAACACAAAAAGAAATGAAATTGAAAGACTCAAAAAATTAAATTTTTTTGAAACTGATCAATTAAGAGGGGGTTTTAGCTCTCTCTTTTTTTATTTTTATAAAAACAAAGTAATCATTAATTTATTTTTTCGATTATCGATTATTAAAAACAACATAATTTTGATGCTTTTACTATTGATTTAATTTATATAAATGGCAAATTTAATTCAGTAATTAAGAGTTAAACAAATATGTTTAAAGAGAAAAATAAACAAATTAAAACCTCACCCAATAAATCAAATTTAGATCAAGTTTTATGGTTTATAGAAAATTATTTGCCCCAAAAGAAAGATCAAGGTGTTCAAAAAAATTTGTATATGGATAATTTAGAAGCAGAGACTATTAAGAAATTTTCTAAATTAACCTCTATGAGTTATAAAACATTATTGCCAACTACAAAAAATACGACAATTTCTTTTACCTTTGGTAATTGGGCCTTGCCTTACCTAAAATTTCTTAAGAAAATAGGAATAGCTAAGTAAGAAAATTGTGATCGGCTAGAACTAGATTTATCCCGCAAATAAAAATAGATAAAGATTATAAATTCTCAGAAGTTCTTTTCGAAATTTAAGGAGGATTACTTACTTTACATAAAAAATACAATTGCTAAATTTAAATTAAGAGATCTATTGATTATGTTTCTAAATTATCTGCCTAGTGAGATGGTTGAAGTTGTTGGTTTAACAATGATTTTTTCATTTTTAGTTGGGACTATATTAATTTTGTTATTTACATCAGATCAGGCAAATACTAAGAATCTTTATTTAAAGAAGGCCAAATAAATTTTAAATAATTTATCCTTATATAAAGAACTATTTTTTTATAGTATTAATTCGCAGGTGTAGAACATAATTTTTAATATTGATACATAAACAAATTTAAGATTATGGGCGAAGCTAAAAGGAGAGAAGAATTAGGATTACCACCTAGACAAAAAAAAATTGAATTAAATAAATCTGATAGATACCTTTCATGGCTTCCAATTACTAAATCAAGAATTAAGAAATACCCTTACATGGGTGTAGCAACAATGGCACTAGGAGCTATAATTTTCTTAGTAAGTGGCGGCGCAAATAGTATTAATTAGTCAGATTTTGGCTTGTCTTTGAAAATATCTAAAATTTTTTTTGTAATAGTTTAATGCCAGATATTATTGAGATTATTGAAGCTATACCTAGAAATAATGAGTAAAAAGGTTGCAAATTAATAATGCCAAAATTTCCTGTATGCCATTTTATCAACCAAAAAGCATCTACTCCTAGTGGCTGAAAAATACTATAAAGAGTCCCCGATACAATAGTAATTAGTAATGGGATTGCTGAAATTGCGGTTATTTTTCTGTGAATTCTTCTTTGATTTGTTTTTAATTTTTCCATCTATTTCCTCAAATATATATGTAATTCTTTTTCGTTTTTGCATGGCATCCACTTATCTTGATTCTTATGTATTCCTTCGCAACCAAGTTCTAAAGATCTATTTTCGGCCTCCTCTTCAGAAAGAAATGTACCCCTCATATGTGCATGCGAATAACTATTGAAATTTAGAGATAAGGAAAATAAAAAAATAAAAAATTTAAAATTTCTAAGAAAAATATGCATTATTTCAAATAAGTATTTGTATTAAGGAGAGATTTTATCAAATATTTTTGTTTTGCCAGTTTTACTAAATGAAACTACTTTGTAGTTCTCATAATCATGAGAGTGCGATTGGTGAGAATGTATTTCCATCCCTGGAGAGCCAATTGGCATGCCCGGAACTGCTATCCCATTAATATTTGGCTTTTCTATAAAAAGTTTGTTGATTGATTCAATCGGGACATGTCCTTCAATCGTATAGTTAGCTATTTGAGCAGAGTGACATGATCTCAGATTATTGGGAATTTGATATTGGTTTTTAATTGCTGAAACATCTTCAACTATATTATCAACAACTTGTAATCCATTATCTCTTAAATGATTGATCCATTTTTTGCAACAACCACATGATGCTGATCTGTAAGAAACAACTTTTGGGATATCTATATTTTCTAACGTTTCTGCACTAATCCTATGAACGTTATTTGTATTTGCAAAAAGCATTCCAGAAGCAATTAGATAATTTAAAAATCTGGTTTTTATAAGTACTTTATTAATTGCCATACAAATTAAGACGATTGAATTCTATTCTTTAATTAACAATAAATGAAAATTTGTAAAAGTGCTATTTAATCAAAAGCAGGACACTCATAATTGCCATTAAAAGATTTTCGATAAAACTAATAATTCCCAAAGGAGTTTTTGCATATCCACCGATACATGCACAATTTAATTTTAACTTATCCAAATAAACAGCCTTAAATACTGAAATCATTCCAGAAATCCCTAAAATTAGGGCAATAAAAATAATTAAAGAGGGTGGAGAAGAATTAAGAAAACTTATTCCAATAAATAATTCGCAAAAAGGATAAATATATATCCAACCATTAAATTTAGAAGATATTAAATCATATTTCTTATAACTTGTTCCAAAAGCTTCAATATCCATAAGCTTGAGCATTGCTAAAAGACATATTGATATCCCCATAAAAATTTGGAAACTTTTAAGCAATGAAATGGTTATCAGAAATGAAGTACCAAAGACTGCAATTAAGGGGGTAAATGACTTAATCTTCATTTTTAACTTTTAAGGATAGAATCACAAATACTGGATGGATTTGCTTGTTTAACTATTTTCAGTCTTTTGATAAGTTTGTCTCGATCTATTTGATGTTTTAAATATTTAATACATAAATTTTTTTCCTGATATACCTTTGCTATTGGAGCAATCTTTATAGCAATAGAAAAAGTACCAATAACTAAAAGAATATTTGTAGCTAGTCGAATATTTGGTCTAAAATTTGATCTCATTCGTATTCTTTATTTCTGTCAATAACTTCCCTTAAATATATATCTTTTAGCTCGTCATTGTATCCATTTTCTTTTGCAAATTTCTCTAATTCCTTCAACTCTTTTTCTGTCATTAAGCAGATTTGGAAATATTGTTTTTCATATCTTCAATTTGGTTGATTAATTCATCTAACCATTCTGTATTATTTTCGGATCTTTTCTGAAAATAAGTAATTTTAGGTTGATTTATTTCTAGTGTCTCATAATCTCCACTCATAAATTACCCCTAAATTTATACTCTGCATAATTTATCTAAAGAAATTATGCACATCAATAAGTTCTATTACCTATTAGACATTTACCATGGGTAACAAGTCGCTTTTTTTAATAGTATAAATATCAAGGAACTTATCTCTAAAATATATGGCAAATAATGAAGAACTAGAAAAAAGAATTGAGACTTTAGAAAAAGAAGTACAACATCTAAAAGCTGTTCTGCAATATCAAATGAGAAATAAGAAAAAGTGATTCTTATTGAATAGCAATTACTTTTGGTCAGATAAGCATTTTCTTTTGATTGTTTTAGGTATCTTATGAAAAAGCTAAATATTAAAAATTAGTCCATAATTAATTACTTTTTGAAAAAATAAATTTAGTCATTGATATTTTGAACATATTTGTTTTTATATGTATAAAACTACCCGATATGATTAACTCAATAGCCATTACATTGTTATTATTGGGCTTTTTAGTCGCTTACAAAAGACTCAAAAGAAAGAAACGGCAATTTCACGCACCACCTACAAATCAGCTTCCTAGTTGAAGATTAAATTCCGTCTTCGTCTTCTCCAAATGGGTTGTATCTTATATCCCAGATGAGAACTACTGCTATAGATAAAAGCAATAGCCCAAAAATAACTTGAGGAGGTGGAAATAACATCAAATAAGCTTAACAATAATCAATAAGCTTTGCTTATGAAAATTTTAAAGGGTAATCAATATTGTTTGGTTCTAAATGTTTTACATAACATGCTGTTGTGCAATCTACTCCTTCACTATTGATGCTACAAGAAGTTATACATTCAAAAAAACTTTCCAAAGCATCTGAATCTTTAATATTTGAATAAATTTCTTTTTTCATGTTCAATCTTCCATTTTGAAGCTTATCTAGCAATTAATTTTTAATAATGTCAAATTTTAGGTAAAGTACCTATTAACCATTTTTTAAAAAAAAACTATTGAATCTATAAGTTTTTGCCCACCCTTCCTCCAATAGCTTTTTATATTCGTTTCTCGCTTCTTCTATTGATTCAACCCTAGAGCCTTTCATAACTGGCTTACTTGATCGCTTAAAAACACAACCATAAGAGATTAAAATTGCATTAATCATAGAAGAGTTCTTTGAACTATCTTCAAAAGGTTCAAATACTTTAATCCTCGATCTGGCTTTATTGATTAAAGTAAATTTTTCCATAAAAAAAGGGCGTTAGCTTCGCCCAATAAAAAAGCGGGATAATCCCCATCACCCAACCTTTTTAAAATCTTAGCACTACATATGGTGTTTGTAAGTATTAAAAATTACCTATTGATGGGGTTGTTTATTTCTGTTTAATTTGTCATTATAAGAGTCCCCATCACCTAGGCTCGTAAGAGTCTTTTTTTTTGTTTTTTTGCCTTAGGTTAATGAGTTTTTAATTAAGGTTTAAAGACTTTTTATTTAATTTTTAAATTCGATAATTAATAATTAAGAAAATAATTTTATTCATGCAAACTTACATAGTTCACTGGCAATTTCCAGATCAAGAAAGTCATATGCAAGGGGCCGAAGCTTTTGCGGGTTTTGTCGAAGGAGGATGCGAAGGTGATGAATTTGATGGGTTTAAAGTTCTTAATCGAGTAGTAAATCCTGAGGGAGCTAATGGTTGGGCAATAGTTGAATCTTCAAACCATCAGAACATTTGGAAATGGAGTAGTATCTGGGTCGATAATTTTGGTGTAGAAATTGAAGTTACCCCAGTTCTAACAGATAAAGAATTTCTTTCAGTCCATAAAGAAATTGCAGCAGCTTCTAACTAATAGTTAATCTTTTGCATGTTTGACTGTTGATCTAAAATAAAAAGGAAGTACTTATTTCTATGGGAAAATTTTCTTCTGAAGAAATTGAAAGTCAATACAATTTAATAAAAATGCTTTTAGCTGAACCTGAAAAATATAGAGATGCCATTAATGCAATAAAAAAAGATATTGCATATATGCCTATAGAGCTTAAAAAAAAACTTGAGGAAGAAAATATTATCTTATGAATGAATCGCAAATCGCATTAATCATAATCGTTAATTTTTAAAAAATAGTAAATAGCCATTCTCGTAAACTAACCTAGAGAGTCTAAATCTCTACGATGGTGAACTGTATTTGCGTAATCTTGTGAAACTTTCTGTTCTCTCATTAAATCTGCAATTGTTGGATAATCTTTTGCAGTATCCAGATCTCTTGCATTTTTATCTTGAATTGCGAATGGTGATTTTTTTAAATTCATAATTAATTTCCTCAAAATTTTTGCTGGATTCTGATTACAGATCCTGGATTGTCATGTACGTAAGTGTTGAATTCTCTCGCAAGCATTAGGCAATCGTATGCATCGCGAACGTAGAAGCCAACTTCATGAGTCTTATTTGTTGAATCTTTGTAACTCAACAAATATTTATTACAAGATTTTATTGGTGTTGAAGGCATTTAATTTATCTCAGTTACAACTAAGTTCTAACTAGGCATGCTAATCAATCGACTAATAAAAATGTACGGTTTAAGGCACAAACATATACGGATAGAGGACCAACAACCTAATTTAAAAATTAATATAATAATTATGTAAATTTTGAAAAACAATATTTCAGTTACTCCTATAAAACAATTTCACTGGTAGCCTTTATTAACAAGAAACTTTTTGAAATTAATGTGTTTTTATAAACGAATCAACTATCTTGCTAAATAAGTTTGTTCAAGACTATAAATATATTTTTCTCCATCATCATCTCCATCGTCATCATCATGGAAGGAAGAAATTAATACATAAACTCCTCCAAGTCCTAATAACATAGATAAATAAAGAATAGGATCTGTCATAACCCATGTTTGAAGCATTCAAATTAAATTTGAGGAAACTTTTGAATATCTATATTTTCTTTTAATTATTTGGATAAAAAAAATTTCTACGATCAAAAAATTGTTTTTTATTTGAGAAAACTGAAAGTAGATCTAAAATAAGGTAAATTTACTGTTTTTTAGTGAGTTTAAAAATATTTTAAAAATCAATGTGCGGAAGATTTGAGCTGAAAACTAAATTTGAGAAGTTGCCAAAGGTTTTGAAACAAGACTACCCAAGTGAACTTGATTCTAAATATGATACTCAAAGTCTAATAAGACCTAATGATCCTGTGCTTGTGATTAAAAACGAAGGAAGAATTAAAACTACTTTTATGACATGGGGCTTTATTTCTCCTTGGGCCAGAGACCCATTTGATAAAGAGAGACCAAGACCATTTAATGCAAGAGCGGAAACCCTAGAAGAAAAAAAATTATTTAGTGGAAGTTGGAAGCATAAAAGGTGCCTAATACCTGCGAGCGGTTTTTTTGAAAAAAAATATCGTGTTCGAAAATCGAATTATGAGACTTTTTGGTTGGGCGGAATTTGGAGTAAGTGGACTTCACCAGATGGAGCAGAACTTGAGAGTTGCTGCGTTTTAACAACTGAACCAAATGATTTAATTAAACCTTTGCATCACCGCATGCCTGTGATCGTTCCTAATGGATATGAGGAACAATGGACAGAGCAAGTTAAAGATGCAGATGAATTAAGAGGCTTATTTGCAATCATGATGAGTTGGCCCCCTGATGGTTGGATAGTAGAGGATGTAAAGAAAAAAGAAACTGATCAAATGAGTTTGTTTTAAATGGAACGCTTACTAATTCCAAGGTTAGATTAATGGCTAAATCTTATTGGTTGATTAATTCAAATAGGTCAGAAGTTAAAAGATTTATGAAAAACGATAAGAGTATTGATGGTGTTTTTGAGTATATGTTTATAGATACTGGAAAAGTAGTAGGAGGATTGGGAAACAAACCACCATTAATGACAAATACAGTTTCTGTTGAAATAGATTTAGCTAGAGAAATTTATGAAAGATTACTTTCTAAGGGATGGAGAAAAATTGAAGAAGTTTGGCCTGAGAAGGAGATTTAGATCTGTTCGGCAGAAATTATTGAAGAAAATAATTTGAAATTTAATAATGAAAAAAATTTACTAAAATTGACAGCCGATCTAAAATATGGACAGATTAGTTAATTATTTATTTAGTGCAGATAAAAAAGAAACATACAAAATGGCTAAAAGAATAAATAAATATTTAAGCGAAGTCGGCTATTGTTCTAGAAGAGAGGCAGATAGATTAATTTCAGAAGGAAAGGTAACCATTAATGGCAAAATTCCAAAAATTGGAGCCAAAGTAGAAGAAAGTGATTTAGTTGAAGTTAAAGGTCAAAGAATAGAAAAATCATCGAGACAAAAAAACATATATTTAGCCTTTAATAAACCTGTAGGAATTGTTTGCACAACAGATAAAAAAGTAGAACCCAATAATGTCATAGATTTCATTAAATATCCTAAAAGAATTTTCCCTATCGGAAGATTAGATAAGCTCAGTGAGGGATTGATTTTTTTAACAAATGATGGAGATATCGTAAATAAAATACTTAGAGCAAGAAATAATCACGAAAAAGAATATATTGTAAAAGTTAATCGTCCTATTAAAAGCGACTTTATTCAAAGTATGAGTAATGGAGTCGAAATATTAGGCACAATAACTAAAAATTGTTTCGTAAAACAATTGGGTCCTAGGAAATTCAAAATAATCCTCACTCAGGGACTTAACCGCCAGATTAGAAGAATGTGTGAGGCCTTAGGATATAGAGTACGATCATTAAAGCGTGTAAGAATTATGAATATTAAGCTAGACTTGCCAACTGGACAATATAGAGAACTTAGTAAAGAAGAACTCTTAGAATTAAATGGATTACTTGAAAACTCCTCAAAAACATATGACTAATCAAAAACCAATAAAAGTTATTGGGAAATTAAAGTAAATCGGTTAGCAAAAATGCAAGATTTATACTTTTCGACTTTGTTAGAAATAATTAAAATTGAATGAAACGCTTACTACTAAAACCGCCATTAGTTAGTAATTGATTAATATTTGACCACCTCTTAAGGATTAGCTCTAACTCTCTATTTTGTCCAACTTTCCTCGGTTCTTCTCCAACCCTGAGCAATTAATTTTTTCCATTCTTCTCTAGCTGCATCTTTCTTTAATTCTTCTCTGGTTGTCATGACGGGTGGTTCTTTGCCCCATGTAGAATTAACCTTCCCAGAATCAATAAAGATATATTTAAAAAATTGATCTTTATTATTTGTATTTTCGATAAACCTTTTTACCCTTGTTCTATTTGAATTAACCAACCAATAAGACCTAGCCATTACTTTTTTAAGGATAAAAGTCTTCTTTCCAACGCATCAGGCAATAATTTAATGGATTATAGCCATTACAATTCCAGAACTTAAATATTTTTACAGCGAACTGGTGGAAATTAGCATCATTAAAAAATGCCCACCCAAAATAAATAACAAATGCAGTTAAAACAAACGCAGCATATTGAAGCCAATGTTTCCCAGTCTTGTCTACACCATTTTCGTCAAAATTAGAATTACTCATTTAAAGGATTGGATAAGCAATCCATCCAAATAAGGTGTAGTTAATAATGACAGCCATGAAACCTATCATTGCCAGCCTTCCATTTGTTCTTTCAGCAATAAACCAATAGGTATTTGGCCATTCAAAATCGACCCTTAAATTGGATTTTTGATCTTTTGAAATTGGGTCCTCTTTTGGAGAATTGTTCTGGTCAAGATAATAATTACTATCAGGGTAAAAGCTTTCGCTTGAAAAGTTATCTTTAAATTTACTCATTTTTTTAAGAAACTTAATTTCATACCTATTTTAAAAACAAAAAAAACTAAATAGGTTAAAAAGGTCTTTCATCAAGCAAATCTTTTTTACCTTTTTAGGGCTATTGGATATGAACAAATCCAACAACAACTCCCAAAGCAACTGCTAGGCAGAATGCGATAGTACTCACGAGAATGAAGTTAGGCTTTAGCTTATTAGTTGCTATTAAAAGAAAATTGATGAGTCTTAAAAAGTAGCAATATATAGCAAGGTGGTGCATAAATAAGCAAAATCTCGCTCAAATCTCGCTCACAAGTAACCTAGTGCCCTATGAGTACTAGATCATAGAATTTAAAATTTATAGATTGACAGTCGATCTAACATAGAGGAATAAAACCCTCTTTTTTTATGACAGATAGAGAAACAATTGAATCGATGTTGTATGACTTGGCAACACCGCAGAAAATGGGCT
The DNA here is from genome assembly GCA_003278535.1 of Prochlorococcus sp. AG-355-N18. Lineage (GTDB taxonomy): Bacteria > Cyanobacteriota > Cyanobacteriia > PCC-6307 > Cyanobiaceae > Prochlorococcus_A. The sequence goes on along the minus strand of QCEG01000011.1, from coordinate 9,419 downwards.
CATTTTTTGTAAATAACGCCACTGCAGATTTTTTACTTATCAGACCTAGCGGGAATCCAATAAGTGCAAAGGGATTCGAGGAAATGATGAGTTCTGGCGATGTTGTTCAGGAAAAAGCAGAAATTACAAAAATTCATAAGTTTGAATTTCTTTCTGACGATGTAGCAATGTGTGTTTTTACTCTTGGGGCAAAATTCTCTTACAAAGGAACTCCTAATGATGATTTGCCAACCGTGACTTCTATCTTCAAAAAGATTAATGGGATTTGGAAAATTCATTGGATGCAAAGATCAACAGGAGATTCAGATCTGTCTCTGTGGGATTAGCAAGTAATCATTAGTCAGAATATGTACGGTATAGCTATTACTTATGCGGTTGTTAGTTTGTTATTACATGGTGGCTTTGCGTATTTAACATTCAAAATGACGTCTAAAAAATGATTGGAAGTTTACCTAAATTAATTGCTCTTTTGATGGTTTTGCTAATTGTAGGAAGTACCTTTGTTGGAGGAATTATTTACTTTATAAGATGAGTTATGACACTATATACAAACTAATAATGATTGTATTTTTGGGATACTTGATCTATACCAACATAAAATCTTTTAGAAAATAATTGACAGTCGATTTAACATGGATGGATAAAAACCTCTTTATTTAATGGAAAAGTTATTTATAGTTTGCACTTTTGATTGCTCTTTTCAATATTATGAAGAGACTGTTGAGCAATGGGTAAAAGAACAAGGAGATGGAATTGTAATTGATTATGAGTTAGTAAAAATTAATGATCACAAGTCTCATTCCTTTTATACTGTTTCGAGTCTTGAAGAGTTTGCAACGATGTTAGATACAGAATGGGCTAAGGAATGGGATAAAGCTAATAACTGCAAAGATATAGTTTATAAACTCGAGCTTGTTGAATAAATGAAACGCTTACTACTAGCGCCGCTTTCTTATAGGTAGATGGCTATTAAGTATTAATGGATAAAACTAACACTTGGTTAATTAGAGTATTTGCTGTTGTTCTTGTTTTTGTTTGTCTTATTGCATATCTAAATGCACAAGTGAATTCATCCTTACTCAGTACTACTATTGGGGACTTGGAATATAAAGCATTCTTACTCCGTCCAAAACCTAGTATTGAGGATTTGGAATATAAAGCATTAGATAAGAAAAGAGCAAATGCTGAATTTGCTGCGAATAGGGATTATACAGACTATGAAAAATTTGGAAGTATACTTTTTTGTAATGCTTCATTTAATAGTCGGATTGAATCAGCAAACTATGCGAAACAGATGGAATTATATATTTCTGGGAAAGAAGCAGATTTATCAGAATTGGATACTGCTATAAAAGATTATGAAAACGAAAGATCAAAATGTAGAGACTTTAATCCTTAATAAAATTCTTTACCTATAAAAAAAAGTCTAGAAAACTAAATTTATTTAGAGAATAATCTTATGATTGCTATCTTTAATGTCATAAAGCATTTAATTACTAATGAAGGAATTAGAAGAAAATACTATTGAACAAATAAGAACTCTCCTTAATTATTTAGAGCAAACAGATCTATTAAAAAAAAGATATTCTTAAGTGTTTAGATTTAATAGCAAGAGAATATGGTGGGAAAGTAGTGGATTAGAATTAAAAATTAAATTGATTGACAGTCGATCTAAACTGAGAGGGATAGAACCCTATTTTTATGTCCCCTAATAAAGGCCCAAAAGTCATCAAATACTGTGTAATTACATCTACAACTGCAATAGTACTCATTTTTATTTCCTTGATACCTATCTCAAAAAAGGCATTTTATTGGAATCAATGCTTTAAAAAAACTTTTCAATGGATTGATAAATATGAGATGGAACTTAAAAGTTGGGATAAGGCATCAAAAGAAAGTATTTCGGTAGCAGTTTGCAATGGTGCTGTGTACGAGCCTGAACTTAAAACAAAATAATACGATTGACAGTTGATCTACATTAGAGGTTATAACTACCCTCTTTTTTTAATGACCATTAATACATTTCTGTTGCTGTTATTAGTTATTTCGAATTACACAAACTTATTTCTTAATAAAAAAACAGAAGAAGATGAGACGCTTACTACTTGCACCGTTAATAGTTAATAATTGATAGCCAACTAAAAGAGAATCATCTACTATTGATAAAAATTAAATTTAAATGAAGAAAACTATTTTAATTGGTTTAATTGCTGGCATTGCTGGGCTTGCAATTGGTTATAAAGTCCCAAAAGACAAGAATGCTGGTTATGTAATGATTTCTGGAAGGATTACAAATCCAGAACAAGCAGGTAAATACTTTGAAGCAGTAAATGATGTTGTTGTTAAAGGTTGCGGAGCAAAGACATTATCAGTTGACTTCGAGACTGATGTTAGAGAGGGATATAATGGTCCGTTTTCAGTGCTTTCAAAATTTCCAAGTAAACAAGCAGTAATAGATTGTTATGAAGGACCATATCAAGAATTAATTCCTTTAAGAAAAGGAGCTATAGATATGAACTTTAGAATAGTTGAGAGAAATAGATAAAAAATAAAGCTATTTCTAGTGATACTGAGCGACATGAGGTTGCAAAGTTATGCAAGGTATTGCAAATCCTCGCTCAAAGCTCGCTCAGTCTCATCATTCCAACTTCTTTACAATAAAAAAGAGAGTCTGGGGAACTCTCTCTATGACTTGGTTTTTTATGAGTCGGGGCGACAGGATTCGAGCCTGCGACCGCTTGCTCCATAAGGTTTTAAAAGTCTCACTAAATATGGAGGGTTGTACCTAGGAAGATTTCGGGGTCTGAAATTACCCACACACGCACAGGCAGAAAGAACCTATTTAGTGTTGCTTGTTGAGAATTTAATGTGGTCCAAGTAGAAAGCGTTTCATTTATTCCCAAGTTTTCATATCAGTAGTTCCTTGTGATCTTTGCATCCAGGCATATTTCCATGTACCGTTTTCGTTTTTAAAAATGCAAGTATAAGTTGAAAGATCTTTATTTTGATTTCCTTTATAACTGAAGATTTCATTCAAAGTGAAAACCGCGTATGCTACCTCACCGTAAATTTCAATTTTGTGGGTTTTGATTAGTTCTGAGGATTCTGCAACTAAATCTTTACTATCAAACATCCCCACTAATCCCTCCGCAGAGATTGGATTCCCACTTGGCCTTACAGCCAAAAAATCTTCAGTTGCATTCGGTATTAGAAAAGAAGAATCTTCACTAGTTGCATAACCATTAATTAAATTTTCTATGGCTTGAATACTTGACATTAAAAAGGAACTAGTTGCACCTTATTTTAAATCGACTGTCAATTATTAAAAATACCTCCTATGAGTTCTTCTGAAAAATTGGCAGGTTTAGTGAAATTTGCTTTTATGAGTATAGAGTTATCTTTATTATGCAAATCTCATTTTTTGCAAAAGTAATTTTGTTTTTAGCACTTTATTGTATTTCTGATATATCAATTAAAAATAATATTTTTAGAAAAGTAATGAATAGAGCTAATAGAGCTAAAAAAGTTTAAACTTCCAAATGGAATTTTTAACTAACCTTTGGAATAATTCACCAACTACAGTTATGGGAATAGGTGTAGCAATATTTGTATTATTAGGAATTTATATATCTCTACTTCAGACATATCAATAAATTAGTTAATTATTTTTTTAATTTTTTCTAGATTCCATTTATTAAATATTAATTTCATTTCTCTTTCGTAGTATCTTACTTTCTTTGCGAAAGGTAGTTGTTGAATAATTATCCCGAAGGGAAATTTAAAAAAAGAAGAAACATAAACAATATAAAATTCGACAAATGAAGGTTTTGGTGGGAGAGGTAAATTTTTTATATATGCCCAATCAATGCAAGGTTTTAATTGTTTATCACTAGCGATAATATTTTTTTTACATCTCCACCAAGAGAACAGATAAATGCAAATGAAAATCGGTAAGGGAAGAAGTCGCAACATTAAATATCAATATTTAATAGCCATCTGCCAATAAGGATAGCAACCATATCTATTTATCTATATAAGGTAGGCTTATATCCTAAAAAATTCAAGAAAATTCTATTAAGTCTAGGGAAAAACCATAAGAAAACCTGCTAAAAGGAGGTCATTTTCCCAATTTTTTCCCAAGGTGGGTTTTGGCCTTCGCTGAAAAGCCAGTCGGGGCAGGGAGATTCGAACTCCCGACCTAATGCTCCCAAAGCACTAACCCAAAATAAGTGAGAACCTAGGATCTCAGTCATAACAATAGATATAAACTATTTTCCCTGTCTGGCAGTGTCCAGCTTTGTTTACATAAGGTTGTTCCTTTCGTACAGTTTTCGTACAATAGGGCTAGGAAATGACCTAGTGCTAATGCCAAAAAAAGTTCATACAGAAGATTGGGTAAAGGCTGCCAGAGATACCATGAGGGCTGAAATGGCTGCTGATGCTAAATGGTATATCTCAAACAGGAGAGGTTCAGTTCAGTTAGAGGTAAGAGACAACGGACAATATCAATCAATAATGTTGAACTATGAATGGTCAAAAAATGATCTATTTAAAGCAGCTAGAAGAATAATAAAAATATATGAGAACTTTTATTCAGATATAGGAAGAGGAAATTTAAAAAAATCTTGTAAGGTTGTTGAAAGTATAAGTAATAAGGGAAAAATAGATTTTGACGAAATATTCAAAGAATTTAGAAAATTTTGCGTTACCGCCTCGGATAAAACATGGAATAAATCCTACGTCCCAGTACTCCATAAATGCCAAGAGCTATTAGAAAAATCGAAAGGTAAACCATCGGGAGGCGAAGAATTAATGATATCTTGCCTTGAACAATGGGAAGAGGGAAGTAGGTCGAGACAAATTGCAAAAAGAGTTATTTATAAATTTCTTGAGTGGGCAGTTCTTAGAGCAAAGATTTCTAACATATATGCACCTGTAAAACTAAGAGAAACTTTAAAAGTAAAAAGAGTTGGTTATGCCTTGGAAGATGAACAAATTCTTCAATTAATAGCTTCAGAGAATAATCAATCTTGGCAATTTGCTTATCAATTATTAAGTGTTTATGGATTACGTCCTGAGGAACTGAGACACCTTGTTATTAAGAAAGGAATTAACGGAAAAGAATTATGGTGCATCTATAGAAAATCTATGGGAGGAACTAAAGGACAAAAGACAGAACCCAGACAATTAGCTCCTTTATTAGTTAAAGACGGAAAAGGGTTTATTGATTGGAAATTACAAGAAAGAATAGAAAAAGGAGAAGAACTTCCATCATTAGGAAATAGTGCAGCTAATGGATTAAGAAAGCATTTAGAAAGAAACAAAAACTGGATAATATTTAAAAAACAAGCAAAAATTCAAGGCGAATCCTTAGTTCCTTATGCCTTCCGTCATAGATACGCAAAAGAATCTCATGCCTCTGGATTTCCTATAAATAATATTGCTGAAGCTATGGGTCACACTCAAGAAGTGCATCTTCAAAATTATGGAAGATTTAAACCTAGTGGAACAACTGATTTATATAGCAATAGGAATAAGCAAGTAGCATAATGGTATTGATTGACAGTCGATCTACAATAAGGGGCAATTAGCCCTTTTTTTTATTGACTGAAGCTGTAATTCTTTTACCCATATTGCTTGGCTTTATTGGTTATCAATTCTTTAAAGGCAAAAAACAAAACAGGAAAATTCTTTTAAGTTTAAATATTGGTTTTCTTATTTTTTGGTTTTTCTGTGCATGGTTACTACAAATTGTTATAGACGTTTTTATTTTTGATTGGACTGAAGCTGGACAAAATTTGTTTGATAAGTTGGAAAATATAATTGGAGGAATATTAATATATGTTCCTTGGTATTGGTATAGTTGGTATTTATGGTTTAGAAGACCTAAAAATATTAGATTTGAATTGAAAAAAGATGAAAAAATGCTCCTTTTAAAACCTAGAGCATATTGGTTTAGTATTAGGCATGTTACAAATTTTGGTACTATTTATTTCACAGATAAGAGAATAGTTTTTTGTGCAACTGCAGGATGGAAATTGTTTTTTGCTAACCCTTTTTTAATTGATACATTTACCAAATCAGCAAATATAAGATGGGAGGCGGAACATCATCGTGTTGGGGTAGTAGATGGTAAGGGGATATTTTTTAGAGTAAAGTTCATGACTTTGGATGGGAAGAATACTGGAATAGCACTTGAAGAGGACTTTATTGACTTATTGAATACTCTTAAAGGTAGTTAAATGAAACGTTTACTACTTGGACCGCTTATTTTATGAAACGTTTAATTTTAGTAAGTAGATTGTTAGGACTATCTGCTTTATTGCTAGGAAGTTTAATAGGCTCGTTTATATTAATGTCCCTTATTGGCTTTTGGTTGTTAATGGGTCTTGCCTCTCCAGGGGGAACTAATATTAGTTCTTTAGCAATCTCATTATTAATATTATTGGGTTTCTTAGGGTTAATCCTTTTGTATTGGCATTTTATAGTTTTCAAGGTCTTCAAACATGTAAGAAAAAGTATGATATAAAAAACGAAGTGAATTATGAAACGCTTATTACTTGCACCGCTAATAGTTAGTAATTGACAGTCGATCTACAATAAGGGGCAATTAGCTCCTTGTTAATGCGAAAAAAACATCTAATTACTTTTTTAACTTTAATTGCCATTAATGGATCATTAACTAGTCCAGCTAAATCTAATTTTAGAAAATCTGGTTTTGGAGAAGGGACAGCAGCTTTCGCTTGTTTTTTACTTTGGGAAGGTTACTCAAAATATGAGGTTGAAAGTTTAATTTCTAGATTTGCTAGGTGAATTGAAAAAAGTAATTTTTCAGAAGAAGCAATGAATCAAATGGCACTTGGTTATAGAAATCAAATCAAAATTACTAATGATTGTGATTTAAGAATGAGGTATTAGCTCAAAGTTTAAACATAAGTTTAGGCCTGATGAAACGCCTAGTACTTGCACCGCTAATAGTTAATAATTGATAGATGATATACAATAAAGGCAATTAGCTCCTTTTATTTTGTGAAAAGATTTTTAATTCCTTTGTTAGCTGCTCTTGCAATTCCAACTACCGTTAATGCAAATGTAGATTCCAAAATTGCCGAGGATTGCATGAAAGCAACTGATTTTCAAGGTTGTGTAGAAAGTATGTCTAGTCAGAAAAATAATAATTTATCAATTAAAGCAGGATATGATGAGGCTCTAATTGCTTTTGAAACGGGAGATTCTTTAAAAGCAATGAAATCAATAAATTCTTATATTAAAAAAAATCCTAATTCTAAAGAAGGATATTTATTAAGGGCCTTTATTAATACGTATGATTTATCAGAGTATGATAAAGCCTTAGAAGATGTAGATAAAGCGATTGAGATAGATCAAAGTTATGCAATTGCTTACGCTTTAAAAGCAGATATTTTTTATTTTGATATTGGAGGTAGTGCATCTCAAACTAAAAAGATACTAAATAAGGCTTTTGAACTTTCACCAGATAATCCTTTCGTTAACTTTGTTAAAGGAGATTTTCATTACGATGATGCTTTTATTCTTTATGACAAGGGTAAAGTAGATTTGGCTATTAAATCCGCTGAAGAAGCATTGATCCATTTTGAAAAAGTAATTGAAAATTCTAAAAATAATGAGGATTTGATAATTAAAAGAATTTATCCTCTTGGGATTACTTACACTGCAACAGCTCTATTGGGTGAAGCAAAGTTTGAACTTTATTTCGTATATAAGGAAATTAAGGATAGAAAAAATGCAAAAAAATATTTAGAAGAAGCTCTATCTGACTACACAACAGCTATTTCAATGGCTCCGTCACAAGAAAAGGCTGAAGAAATTGAGTTAGATAGAGATTTTGATTTAATAACTCCGGCAGATATATATACTGCTAGAGGTAATATTTATAGTTGGATGAATAATAAGGTTAAGAAGGCCTGTAGTGATTGGAAGGTTGCCAAAGGATATGGAGATAAAGATGCACAGAAGAACTACAGAGAATATAGATGCTGAATTAATTCACAAAAATAATTGAAACGTTTACTACTTGCACCGATTTAGTTTTTTTCCCTGTTCATATAGCCATTGTTTAGCATCAAAATCCTTACATGGTTGCTTGCCTTTCCATTCGATAATTGTATTTAAATAACTACTTAACTTTTGTTTCTTGCCCACCTGGTCTAACTCTAAATAATTAACTCCTTCAACAACATATAAGTATTTATTGAGGAGGTTTTGTGCTTTTAAATTGTACAAAGTTGATCTATTAACCTCTAATAGTTTAGATGTCTCTGTAAACGTAGCTAACATAAAAATGATTGAAATAACTAGGTTTTGACGGTATAATACAAGGCTTGCTGTCTAAATTAAGAGCCGCTGACGCTAGCGGAAATTTGGGATTCGAATACCCCCCTAGGGCAAAATCTGAGAAAGAACCTAATTTGAAATATGTACGTATTGATACGTTCAATGTAAGTAATTCGTTTTATTACTTAGATATACAGAACCCGTTCCAAACTTCTGTTAGGTCTTAAGGTCTTCCCTATCTTTCAACTGCTAATAATCCTCAGTTGAAAATAAAGACCTATTTTTTGTGGGTTGTTGAGGGATAGAAGGAGGAAAAAGATTAGCACAACCCCGAACTAATCATCTTCTACCCCTCTAAGTTTTAGGCTGCTATTGCGTCTTTCATTGCTGCGAAAGATTCTGGATGAGCTACAGCTATATCAAGAGATTGAATTGCTCGAACTGCTGTTGTACCTTTTGCAAAATCTGTATATGGATCAACTAATATTTCGAGACTGCCAAAAGTCCCCACATATAAGTCTCTAAAGTTTCCATAAAGTATTGCAGAAAGATTAGATCCAGAACCCTTTGTAAGGTTTGAAGGAATTGCATTAGTAACTTCCATTCTTCTGTTGGCTATTTGTTGTTTACCAATTTCCCCTGCAAAAGGACTTAAATGATATGCAGAATTTCCATCTTTTAATTTGGATAAAGCTGCTTCTACCTTGGAGTTAGTAACGAAAGAACAACCTGCCATATCTGCATTATCAACAGATACTTCTTTCTTCAAATCAATAAGATTATCTAAAGTAGCTGCTGCTCCATTAGTACCACCTGCGACAGAACCGATACCAGATTGATTTAGTACTCCTAGAGGTTGATTACTAGAACCAGAACCATTTAATGCAGCTTCATCAATAGCATTAGCTATTATGGCAACGAAACCATTTCTGATAATTCCCTCAATTTCTGGAGTCGATTGAAGCGACATTAAATAAGAGAATTTAGTTAATGCAGCAACATTTTTAGGACTCATTGTCACTTGAGAAATCGTTCCTGTTGATTCTGTTATTGAGTCGCTATTGTCGCCAGCAAACCAATAAGCGGTATTATCAGTTTGCCTTTTA
>QCEG01000010.1 GCA_003278535.1 Prochlorococcus sp. AG-355-N18 | reverse complement strand
CTAATTTAATTATTCTTGAAATATCCAGTTGTTTTTTTGGTGTACCATCTGGCTTGGAAGAATCCCATAGTATCTCTCCTTTAAATCCACATTTTTTACTTATAATTTCAGCAATTTCTTTTATTTTTATATCATTGCCAGTTCCTACATTTAGAAACTTTATTTCTTTCTTATCAGGTTTCCATTTTTCTAATACAAGCCTACATGCACTAGCGAGATCATCAACATATAAAAATTCTCTAAATGTAGATCCACTACCCCAACAAACTACTTTTTTAAAATTATTTTCTGCAGCATCATCAAATTTGTTAATTAAAGCAGGAATAACATGGCTATTTTCTCGATTATAATAGTCTCCAGGACCATAAATATTAGTAGGCATCAAAGAAATAGCATCAAACCCGTATTGAAGATTTAAAGCTTCGCATAGTTTAATACCTGCTATTTTAGCTATTGCATACCACTGATTGGTATTTTCTAAAGAGTCAGCAAGTAGAGACTCTTCTTTAATTGGTTGAGACGCAAATTTTGAATAAATACAGCTGCTACCCAAGAAAAGAAGTCTCTTTACATCATTTTTCCATGCTCCTTCTATTAAATTATTTTGAATCTTCAAATTATCTAAAAGAAATTGTGTAGGAAAATTTGAATTTGCAAGTATTCCTCCAACCTTTGCTGCTGCAATGATCACAATTTCTGGCTTATTATCTTTATACCAGCTTTTTACCTTACTTGTATCGGTTAAATCTAATTCAGATCTTTTTGCTGTTAACAAATTAAGATATCCATTATTTTTTAGATTTCTAGTAATAGCAGAACCTACCATACCTTTATGTCCTGCTATAAATATTTTATTTTCATTATCAATATATTTCATAAAAATTTTTATAAGAATTTCTTGAAAAACTAAAATTTTTAAAAAATGGGTTCATTAACTATTATATTTTATGGTCACTCCTCAGGAATAAAAGCACTTAAAAACTTTTAGTTAAATATTTTATCTAATAACTTATATTGGCAATACTGATAAATCACATGTTTACTTAAAACAAAACAATTTGCTTAAAATCAGTGAATCATAGGTTACATTATTAAATTTAATAAAGTATGTTTATTCCATCTCTAAAAAATACTTTTGAAAATCAGTACAAATCTTGGCAATAGAATTATTTAAAAACAAGAAATTTATAAGATTTTTTACTGGAAACTTAATTTCTCTTTAAAGTACCAACTCCTACCCTCCAAAAACAAAGCCCTGAATTAATAACTTTTTCTTCATCTACTATTAATCTAGTATCAAAAACCCATCCAGGTGATCTCATTTTTTTTGAAACTTTGCCCCAGTCTATATCTGAATAAATGCTCCACTCTGTTAAAACAACAACTGCATCTAGATTCTCAAAGAAATCATTTCTTAAAAGAGATTTTTCCCATTTTTTATCTTTATTTTTTTTATTTAAGTTTTCTTCATTAAGACATTCTTCAATAGAGGGTATACCCAAATCTAAAGCTATTTGTTTTTGGGAAACTTTAGGATCATGAATTTTCAAAAATGCTCCTTCGTTTAGTAAGTTTTTACATATTTGAATGGCGGGCGACTCTCTTGTATCATTGGTATTTGCTTTGAAAGAAAAACCTAGAATACCAATTTTTTTTTCGGTTAAAGTGCCAAATAATTTTTCCAAAATTATACGAGTTAGTCTGTCTTGATTCCAACTGTTTAAATAAACAACACTTTCCCAAAAATCAGCGACCTCTGGTAAACCAAAATGATTTGCTAAATAAACAAGGTTTAATATATCTTTTTTAAAGCAACTTCCTCCAAATCCAGGCCCAACATTAAGGAATTTACTTCCAATCCTTCGATCTTTACCAATTGCACGTGAAACCTCCCTAACGTCAGCCCCTGTAACTTCGCAAAGAGCACTTATTGAATTAATAGAACTAAGTCTTTGAGCTAGAAATGCATTTGCAGTTAATTTTGCTAACTCACTACTCCATAAATTAGTGTGAATGATTTTCTCTTCACTGACCCATCTTTTATATAAATCATGAAGAACTTTGATTGCATTTTCATTAGAACCTCCAATTAAAATTCTATCAGGGTTTTCGAGGTCATCTATAGCTGTTCCCTCTGCCAAAAATTCTGGATTAGATAAAATATCGAAGGAATTTTTTTTCTTTGAATTTAAAGAAGATTGAGAAGAATCAAGAATATCTTTTATCACCTCTCCAGTTCTCACCGGTAAAGTGCTTTTTTCAACAACAATAGTATAACCTCTAGCATGTTCTGAAATTTGCCGAGCACAAGATTCTACCCATTTTAAATCACTTGCTTTACCAGCACCAATACCTTTTGTTTTTGTAGGGGTATTTACGGAAATGAAAATAATATCTGCTTCCGATATACACTTATGAACTTCGGTAGAAAAAGTTAAATTCTTTCCCCGACATCTTTTTACAATTTCATCTAAACCAGGCTCAAAAATAGGAAGCTTTGATAAATCTTTGCTATTCCAAGCTGCAATTCTATCTGCATTAACATCAACAACATTAAAATTAATATCTTTACATTTATCGGCAAAAACTGACATAGTTGGACCACCAACATATCCAGCACCAATACAACAAACTTGTTTTATCAATTTACATAAACAAATTTAATAAATCCTATCACTTTATTACCTCACTATTAATTCTCTTATATTTTTAGAATTTATTACTAAAGTTAAATTTTAAAATCATTAGCAAAAGATAATTTTGCAAACAAAATCATATAGTTAATAAATATGGTTAATAAATATTATTAATAGAAGATTTTATTTAACCTAAATCATAGTATAACTATGCTAACTCATATTGTTTTCATAATGAAAAGAATACTCGTTACTGGAGGAACGGGGTTTATAGGTTCACATACATGTATTTCTCTTTTAGAAAGTGGAAAAGAAGTTTATATTATAGATTCATTAATAAACAGTAATAAAAAATCTCTAGATAATATTAAATTAATATTCTCTAAGCGAAACATTGATATTTCTAATAAATTGCATTTCTTCAAGGGCGATATAAGAGATAAAGAATTTATAGATACTGTTTTTAAAAAAGTAAAAAGTAAAGGTAATTCAATTGATGGAGTAATTCATTTTGCCGGACTAAAGGCTGTAGCGGAATCTGTTAATTATCCTCTTAAGTATTGGGAAAATAATGTAATTGGGTCATTTAATTTATTTAAAAGCATGTTAGAAAATAATTGTAAAACAATTGTTTTTAGCAGCAGTGCAACAGTTTATGGTAATCCAAAGGATGAATTACTTAAAGAATCTGCTGATATTAATCCCATTAATACATATGGATCAACAAAACTTACTGTCGAAAACTTATTAAAGAATATATATGAAACAAAAACAAATGAATGGAATATTGCAATTCTTCGTTATTTCAATCCAATTGGGGCTCATAATTCTGGCTTGATAGGGGAAAATCCGCTAGATAAACCTAATAATATTTTCCCATTAATTATAAATGCAGCTTATGAAAAAAATCAATTGAAAGTTTTTGGGAATGACTGGCCAACACATGATGGGACATGTGTGAGAGATTATATACATGTCTCGGACTTAGCCGAAGGACATCTAAAAGCCCTAGATTTTCTTTTTAAAAATAATAATCAACTAATTAATTTAAATATTGGAACAGGAAAAGGGTTCAGTGTGCTTGATTTAATAAAAACTTTTGAAAAGGTTAATAATGTAGAAGTTCCTTATATATTTTCTAGAAGGCGAAATGGAGATTCTTGTAAGCTTGTAGCTAATAATTTAAAAGCAATACAGATATTAAATTGGTATCCTAATAAATCACTTGAAGAAATGTGTAGTGATGGCTGGAGATGGAAGCAAATGAACCCTGAAGGTTATTCTTAATTACTAAATAAAATAGATTTAAATCTTTAATTAAAGAACAAAAAAATATTATTTATCTATCAGATGGACATTTAAAAGAAATAAATTATTTTTTCAAAATCAGAGAAAAATAATTACATTACATACAGAAACTGGTAAAGAAATGATTATTCTAAATATAATTAAGATTATTAAACAACAAAAATTATCAAAATACCTTTTGTTCTTTTAAAAAAGGCAAAAAGGAGATGAAATTAATTTAGTTTAAGACAATTCTAAAGCTAAAAATATATTAAATTTTTTTAAAATAAAAATTTAAAGAAACATGCAGAAATCGATGAAAATTGAAATAATGAAACCTTGATTACTATAAATATTGACAAATTATTATGAAAAAAATTAGTTCTACAAAAATAATTAATATAAATTCTAAATCTCTTTCAGAAATTAAAAAATTAAATCTAGAAAAGTTAGGTCTTAATAAGATTCAGAATCCAAATATTTTTGAATATAATAGTAATGTTTTCAAGGTATTAAAGTACACTATTAAAGCGAAATTAATTTTAAAAATTTTTTATAAAGAAAATAATATTTATATAGAACTTCACAGTATAAAAGACATCCCTGCATTCATTAGAAAAAATATAACTTTAGATATAAAAGTTGATATCTACCAAGATCGTGAAATATGCAGAGCAAATAGATTTATCTCTTTAAATCTAAACAAGGATAGTTTTTTTTTATTTTTATCAGATGAAATTAGAAAAACATTATTAACAAATATAATAGAAACCATATCCAAACGTTTTGATAAAAAATTTTTAAAAAAAGTTTTAGATTGAAATGTATCTTTAGAAAATTTTTTTAAATTTGGATAGATCTTACTTTTTATTAAAATTAAAGATTTTATTAAAACTCTTGAAGTTTTTAATTTAGTATCAAAGATAAATTTTTAATTACTTTTAGACCTTCCTCCATACCGCCAAAAGTTTCCCTTGAAAAACAACTTCTGCTGGATTTAATTCAATGGGATCATAATTTGGATTAGCAGCTTCTAAAAAAATTTTGTGGCCTCTCTTTACGTAATATTTCAATGTTGTACCCAATCCTGGTACTAGAGCACTTACAATTGTCCCATTCCTTATTGAATAAGGATTAGTAATAGGTGCCATTAAAACCATATCACCATCTGCTATGCAGGCATCAATCATAGAATCCCCATTTACTGTTAATGCAAAAACATCCTTTTGCTTTAAAACATCTGAAATATCTAAATTTTCTTGAACATCTGAGTAAGTTTCAATCAATCCACCAGCTGCTACTGATCCCAAAATAGGAATTACATCACTTATTTTTTCAATAATTTGCAATGTTCTTGCTTTCCCTTCCTGCCATTTTATATAACCTTTATCTTGTAAATGTTTTAAGCGACTTTGAATAGGCGCTGGAGATTTCAACCTCATTGCATACATCATCTGCCTGATTGAAGGACTATGTTGAAAGTTTTTCATGTAATCCTTTATCCATTCATACAACTCATTCTGTGCATCAGTTAGCCTATTATCTGAAAAAGTATCCATTAAAACATATGTTTTCTAATACATTTGTACCTGTTATTGTAAGGTTCCGCAAGTAATCAACAAAGAAGGCATGACAAAAGTGCTTGTTGCGCGTGAAGCCTATTTTCTGCCTGCTCAAATATTCTACTGTTTTTACTTTCAATCACTTCATCAGTTATCTCTTTATTTCTGTAGGCAGGCAAACAGTGTAATACAATTGCATCCTCATTGGCTTTTCTTAATAAATCATTATCTATTGTAAATCCCCTAAAAAGTACATCTTTTTCTTCTTTCTTACTTTCTTCACCCATAGATGACCAAACATCTGTATAGAGAACATTTGCTCCAATAACTGCAGAAAGTGGATCATTAATGATTTTTAATAAGTTTTTATTTTTTTTATATATCTTATTTGCTTTTTCAATTATCAAAGGATTAGGTTCGAAACCTAGAGGGCATGCGATTCGCACTTCTACTTCTAATAAAGCTCCGCATAAAATTAGAGAATTAGCAACGTTATTCCCATCACCAATATATGTCAAAACTACATTTTCTAAATTAGTAAATTCCTCTTTAATCGTCATAAAGTCAGCCAAAGCCTGGCAGGGGTGTTCAAAATCAGTTAGGGCATTAATTACTGGTATGGATGACCACTTTGCGTACTCTTCTAAATCAGATTGATTGAAAGTTCTTATTGCTAATAAATCGCAGTATTTACTTAGGACTCTTGCTGTGTCTTTTATTGGCTCGCCTCTCCCAATTTGTGAAGTAGTAGGATTAAGATCAATTGAGGTCCCCCCCAGTCTTGACATTGCAACTTGAAAACTAACTCTAGTTCGAGTAGAAGATTTATCAAATATTAAACCTAAGACTTTATCTTTAAATTTTATATCAAGATCCTTATTTTTAAAATTTTTAGCGATCTCCAATAAATGGTAAACCTCTT
Organism: Prochlorococcus sp. AG-355-N18; assembly: GCA_003278535.1. GTDB lineage: Bacteria > Cyanobacteriota > Cyanobacteriia > PCC-6307 > Cyanobiaceae > Prochlorococcus_A. Next base: position 39,962 of record QCEG01000010.1, on the reverse strand, counting down.
CACTCGATGTATCCAAACTTGAAAGAAAGTTCTTGCTTACAAGCTTGTTTGGTTTAAGCATAATATTTTAAATTAAGACATTGATTCTACTATGTAGGCATTTTACTTTCTGCTAAGAGAGTTTTAAGATCATCTCCCTCTATTACTTCTTCTTGTAGAATTTTTTGAGAAATAGATTCAAGAAGAGGTAGATTATTCCTCAAAATATTAAGCGCAGTTTCATGAGCATCATCAACTAAACCTCTAACCTCTTTGTCTATTGCTTGAGCAGTAGCATCACTAACAGATCTTCTAGGATTATTTCCATTCCCTAAAAACTGACCTCCTCCTTGTTTGTCGTAAGCCAGAGGTCCAAGGATGTCACTCATACCGAAGGTGCCAACCATTTGCTCTGCAATATCAGTTGCTCTTTGTAAATCATTTGAAGCTCCAGTAGTAATCTTTCCAAATACGACCTCTTCTGCAGATCTTCCCCCAAGAAGAGTTGCTATTTGTCCTTTTAATTCATCTTTAGAGTTCAAGAATCTTTCTTCAGTTGGCAATTGAAGGGTATAACCAAGTGCACTCATACCTCTAGGAACAATTGAAATTTTTGCAACTTTTGAACCCCCAGGCATAAGATGACCGACTATTGCGTGACCAACTTCATGATAAGCAACAACTTTCTTTTCATCATCTTGAAGTACTCTACTTTTCTTTTCAAGTCCAGCAACTACTCTTTCAATGGCTTCACTTAAATCCTGTTGTTCTACTCTTTTCCTTTTAGCTCTGGCAGCAAGTAATGCAGCTTCATTAACCATGTTCGCCAAATCGGCTCCAGCAAATCCACTTGTAGCTTGTGCGATAGAATCTAGATCAATTGATTCGGCTAATTTAATTTTTTTTGTATATATCTCCAATATAGTTTTTCTACCTGATAAATCTGGCCTATCAACTAAAACTTGTCTATCAAATCTTCCAGGTCTTAAAAGTGCAGCGTCAAGAACTTCAGGCTGGTTCGTAGCAGCAAGAACTATAACTGGCTTGTCAGTGGAAGCAAATCCGTCCATTTCGGTGAGGAGCTGATTTAAAGTTTGTTCTCTCTCATCATTACCACCAACTACTCCCATAGAACCTGAACGGCTTTTGCCAATAGCATCTAATTCATCAATAAAGATGATACAAGGAGCCTTTTTCTTAGCTTGTTCGAATAAATCCCTAACCCTTGCCGCACCTGCACCTACAAAAAGTTCAACGAACTCTGATCCTGAAATAATGAAAAAAGGAACTTCCGCTTCCCCAGCAACTGCCTTAGAGAGAAGAGTTTTTCCTGTTCCTGGAGGTCCTACAAGAAGTACACCTTTAGGTATTCGTGCCCCTATATCCGTATACCTTTCTGGCTTCTTTAGAAAATCGACTATTTCTGTCAACTCATCCTTAGCCTCGTCAACTCCTGCTACATCAGCAAATGTAACTTTTGATTCGTCATCAGGGACATAAACTTTAGCTTTGCTTTTAGTAAAACTTAGAGCTCCTTGAGCACCTCCTCCTCCCATACTTCTTCTAGCAAAGAATTGTAGTACAAGTATAAAAATCAAAGGGGGAACAACCCAACTTAAGATGGTTGAGAAGAAATTAGGTTTCTTTGGAGGAGCTGCAGCGAATTCAACCCCTTTACTTTCTAACCTTTGTGGAAGGTCCATATCAAAAATTGGGGTGGTTGCTAAAACTGAAGGTGCGCCTTCTTCAGCTCCATTTAACTCATATCGTATTTGTTCTTGAGTGATATATGCACGCTTAACTTCCCCATCATTTACCTGATCAATAAAAAGTGAATATGGAACCCTAGGAATCTGCATATTTTGATTAGGAAAGAGGCTGCTGAACAAAAGTAATGCTCCTACTCCTATTAAAATAATATTTACTATTCCAAATCTTCTATTAGGTTGATTATCGTCTTGTCTTATTGGCATAGTTGTAAAAAATTTTGATCTTATTATAAACTAATCCAAGTGGGTTAGTATCCGTATGATTTTTTTTGGGTAAGAACCGTACGGATTTTTAACTTGAAAGTTTAGAAGTAATAATCATTTTTTAATGAACTTTGTACACAAATATCATCACCAAGAAAACTTACATGAGATTGGCTTAATTTTATAATTTCATGCATTTCTTCAAATTCAAAATCTCCAAAAGGGTTCATTCTATTTGAGCCACCCAAAATTTTTGGAGCAATGAAAGTAATAATTTCCTGAATACAATTAGTTTTGATAGCGGCGGTTGCCAATTTTGGACCACATTCCCACAAAACCTTATTACAACCTTTATTAGCTAATAATTTTGAAATTAACTCTGGATTGTCTGAAGGTACCTTAGCAACCTCTACACGTTTTGGAATCCTAGCAAGAAATTCTTCATTAGCTGTTGAGGAATCATAAATAACTAAGGTTTTTGCCACATTACAGTCCCAAAGGTTAGATTTTGCAGGTAGATCTAAAGTTTTTGTAAATACGACCCGCAGAGGTTCGGTATTTTTTGAACCTCTAGTAGTCAAAAGAGGGTTGTCTTTTCTTAGTGTATTTCCACCAATAATTATCGCGTCAAATTCTGCTCTAAGGGAGTGAACTAATGACCTTGATTCTTCATTAGTAATCCATTTACTTTTGCCATTTTTCAAACCTACTCTGCCATCAATACTCATTGCCCATTTAAGTACCCCAAAAGCCTTCTTAGTAATATTCCTATAAATGAAATCTTTATTTAATTCTGAAGATTCTTTTTCACATAATCCTAAGTGAACTTGAATTCCTGCTTCTTTGAGCAGTTTAATACCCCTACCAGAAACTCTTTTATCAGGATCTTCAATAGATATAAATACCTTTTTTATCCCAGAAGATATAACTTTTTCTACACATGGAGGTGTTTTACCATGATGGCAACAAGGTTCAAGATTGACATACATAGTTCCACCTTTAGCATCCTTTTTTAAATTATTAAAGGCCATTCCCTCTGCATGAGGCATGCCTGCCTTGAAATGAAACCCTTCTGAAATAAGGCTTCCATTCTTATCAAGTATTACTGCTCCCACCCTTGGGTTTGGACTCGTTGTATTTTTGCCTAAAGAAGCCAAAAAAATTGCTCTTTTCATCCATTTTGTATGGCTTACATTTTTTTCAGTCATCTCCAAATGTCAAATTCAGTTTAGTGATCTCCATTCTTTAACAACAAAAGGAGGAACAGGTAACTCAGAAAAAACTCCCGACAAAGATAATCTTAATGGTCTATTTTTATCTAAATTTTTAATCAATTCATCAAGATCGAATTCTGCTGCAGCTTGTCTTCCATCATTTGCTAATTCAACATTAAGTAATGTTTTATCATCTAAAAGCCACTGTTTTCTCCCTGATTCAACACTCAAGTCAGTGGGATGATCAATCCTAAGATTTCCTGGATATCCTATTACTCTCAAGATCAATTTATCTTCAAAAAGAGGTGATTTATAGGCAACTAATTGCCAAGTTTCAAAGTCCAAATCTCTTAAAAACTCACTGCTGGCATTCATAAATTCCCCATTTATTTCTGTTTCTGCAACTTCTGCGGATACTTTTAATGGGTTAAAAACAAAGGATAGTAGTAAAAGTAAAGGTAATATTTTTTTTAAAAAAATATTTTTATTTGATTTTGTAATTTTCTTCATTTTCAGAATCCATCAGGGCATCAAGAGTAACAGCTGTTCTTACAATAGCTTGATATCTTTTGATTATTTTACGATTTTTTTCTATAACTCGAGATAAATTCAAAGTGTCTTTTTCGGAATAGCTAGATGTTAAATCGCTAGAATCTTCTTCAATAAACTCAAATTCACTATCTTTATTTATTAGAGTTAATAATAAATCATGTAATCTCTTTCTTCTTTCAGACAATTGATTTATTATAAAAGCTCGAACAATCATAAGATAATTTAATAAAACATTCAAATAGATAAGTTTCTTTTAATTAAATATTCATGACTGAAAAAAAAAGAAAAATTCATGTAGTAGGAATTAATTCTTATAAATTTGAGGATCTATCTTTCAAATTACAAAATCTATTTCAAGAGACAGTTTCTATTGCAGTTCCAAATTCATATTTTGAAGAAATAAAATCATGGAGCGAAAATGGTTTAGAAAAAAAGAAATTATTTTTTTCGAGCGACAGTAATAAGGAACTTGTTAACTGGCTTAGATCACAAAAAAATGATGTTATTTTAATTTCGAGAGGAGATCCACTTTGGTTTGGCATTGGGAGAATACTACTAGAAAATTTTTCAAAAGATGAATTAAGTTTCTACCCTTCAAATACTTGCATTCAATTAGCATTTAGTAAGTTAAAGATCCCATGGCAAGATACTGTTAATGTGAGTATTCACGGCAGAGATTCGACTAAGTTAATTGAGGCTCTTAAAGCAAGACCTTCGAATTTGGCTATCATTACAGACTCAAATAACAAAAGTCTAGAAATAATCAAAAAAAATTTATCAGAATTTGATCTGATTGACATCTATGATTTTTGGCTCTGTGAAGAAATAGGCTTCGACAATGAAAAAATCAGGAAATTAAATCTTAAAGAGTCATTGCCCTCAGATATATCAAATTTGAATATTGCTATTCTTTCAAAAAAAAAGGAAAATTATTCGAACAACAATCTTCCTCTATTCGGAATCAATGACAATGTTTTTAAGACTTTTGATGATAGACCAAATTTATTAACTAAAAGGGAGGTTCGCGTTCAAATATTAGCTGCTTTAGAGCTCCCAAGAAATGGTGTTATTTGGGATATAGGAGCAGGTTGTGGGTCAATTGGTTTAGAGGCATTAAAGTTAAGGCCTAATTTGAATTTGTTTTGTTTCGATAAAAGGATTGGCTCCAAAGAATTAATACTAGAAAACTCAAAAAGGCTAGACGTCAAACCAAAATTTATTTTTGAGGAAGACATAAATTACACCTTGAATACGAGAAATTTAAGTTCTTTTGAAAATCCTAATAGATTAATAATTGGAGGATGTGATAAAAAAACTAAACTCCAGATTATTAATAAACTTGCACAAGATATGGATATTGGAGACATTATCGTTATCCCAATAATAAATATTCAAACTATTAAAGAATTGAAAGAGGAATTAGAAGATAAAAATTTCAAAACAAATTTAAATTTAATTCAGACCTATAAAAACTTAAGTATTGCGGAGGGAATGAGACTAGAACCAAATAATCCTGTTTTTCTATTAACAGGGAAAAAATAAATTCAAATAATTGTTATTTATCAGGTTTAGCCACATGGGGTAAACCCCAACCAAGTTTATTTCTTAAAACTTGGAAAAATTCGTGATCTTCAAGTCTAATAAATTTTACTGAGTGTTTACTTTTTCTTATTAAAACCCTATCTTCAGGCCAAACATAACAACCAGCATTGCCATCAACAACCATTACTAATCTTTCAGGAGTTGCAGGAAAAACAGTTACTGGCTCTGAATCATTAAAAACCAATGCCCTAGATGCCAATGAATGTGGTGCAATTGGAGTTAATTGCACGACTGGACAATCAGGTGTGATAACTGGTCCTCCAGCACTTAGAGAATAGGCGGTAGAACCAGTTGGGGTAGATAAAATCACTCCATCAGCTGAAATATCGACAGGCGCATGTCGACCTATAGAAATTTCAAAGTGACACATACTTGTTAGAGGTTCTCTATGAAGAGCCATCTCATTAAGGCAAAGAGACTCCCATCTCCTCTGATCATTCCTCATTACGCTAATGATAAAGCAAGTTCTTTCTTCAATATCCCAATTTCCAGCAATTATTTTATCTATAGCCTCATCTAGGTTAGATAAGTAAGCTTCCGCAAGAAATCCTAAATGACCAGTATTTATTGTAAGAATTGGAATCTTAGCAGGTGCCGTTTGCCTTGCAGCAGAAAGCACAGTCCCATCTCCGCCAAGAACAATTGCAAATTCCATTGATGAATCAAACCCCTCAGGGACACAATTCTTATATCCCAAAGGACGTACATGTTGATCAGGATTTGCGAAACCAACCATCCCTCCGGAGCTACTAACTCTTACAACTTCAAAATTAGATTTTTCCAATTTTTTTTGAACAGAAGTTGCAGTTAGAACAGCTAGTTCCTTTCCATCATTAACGATTAGTCCTGCTTTACGTACCAATCACAAAATTAAAACTAGGACTATCTTAAACTAATTTGTTGGACAATCATAATTTAGAAATTAAATACTATTAGAACTGTTCTAAGAATCTAATATCATTTGTATAAAATTTTCTGATATCGTCGATCTGATGTCTAACCATACAAAATCTCTCAACTCCTAATCCTGCGGCAAAACCAGTCCATTTCTCAGAATCAATTCCTAATTTTTCTAAGACCTTTGGATCAACCATTCCGCAACCCATTACTTCTAACCATTTACCTTTCCACTGGACGTCTACTTCTGCTGAAGGTTCAGTAAATGGGAAATAACTAGCTCTAAATCTTACAGGAATATCTCCAAAAAAGGCTTTTAAAAATGTAAGAACTGTTCCTCTTAAATGACTAAAATTAATGTCTTGATCGATACATAAAACCTCAACCTGATTAAATACAGGGGAATGAGTAGCATCTACTGCATCTCTCCTATATACTCTCCCTGGAGCAATAATTCTTACTGGAGGAGGATTCTTCTCTAAGTACCTTATCTGAACAGGGGAAGTATGGGTCCTTAAAAGTCGATTTTCGTCTAAGTAAAAAGTATCCTGCATATCTCTTGCGGGATGATTTTTGGGTATGTTGAGAGACTCAAAATTATAAAAATCAGTTTCTATTTCAGGGCCACTTTCAACTGAGTATCCTAAACCACAAAATATATCTATTATTTCGTCTTGAGTTGAAATCAAAGGATGTTTATTCCCAGGGGGTGTTCCAATTGAAGGGATAGTTACATCAATTTTTTCTTTTTTAATCTTTTTATTTAAGGCTTCGCTGTTTAGTTTATTTTTTCTTTCAGTTATTAGTTCTTGCAAATTTATCTTTATTAAATTTGCCTTCTGGCCAATAATTGGTCTATCAGTCGCAGATAATTGACCCATTGTTTTCAAAATAATTGATAAATCACCTTTTTTCCCTAGCAAGGAAACTCTCAATTGATCAAGTTCTTCCTGAGTATTAGAATTTTCTATATTATTTTTTGCTGTTAGAGAAAGATTATTTAGTTTTTCCTCAATTTGACTTAATGATTCAATTTGACTCACTGATATAGTAAAAATAAGTATTGCTTTATCTTACTTAAATATCGTCCATAAATAAAATGTCTTGATTAATGAAACCGTTAAATATATTGATTAGCAATGATGATGGAGTTTTCGCAGCGGGGATAAGAGCTTTAGCAAAATCAGCCCAAAAAAGAGGACATAAGGTAAAAGTAGTATGTCCTGACCAAGAAAGATCAGCTACTGGTCATGGTCTTACTTTGCAATCCCCATTAAGAGTGGAAAAAGCTAACGAATTATTTGGAGAGGGTATAGAAGCTTGGGGATGTTCAGGCACACCTGCTGATTGTGTCAAATTAGCACTATCTGAACTCTTGGATCATAAACCTGATCTGGTACTATCCGGAATAAATCACGGACCCAATTTAGGGACAGATATTTTTTGTTCAGGCACAGTCGCTGCAGCTATGGAAGGCACTTTAGAAAATGTTCCTTCCATGGCAATAAGTGTTGCTAGTTTTAAATGGAAAAATTTTGAATTTGCTGGAGAAATTGCAATGAATATTGCCGAACAGGCAATTAACGATAGTTGGCCACCTTCGCTTCTATTAAACTTGAATATACCCCCCTGCGAAAAAAACAAGATAAAAGAATTATCCTGGACACGATTATCGGTAAGAAAATATAAAAATCAATTTTCCAAAAGGGAAGACCCGAGGGGTGATGATTATTATTGGTTAGCAGGAGAAGTTGTTTTAGATCTTAAATCGAAAGGTTACGGTCCTAAGAATTGGCCTAGTGATGTATCTCAAATACAAGAAAATAAAATATCTCTTACACCTGTAGAACCAGATTTATTTTGGAGAGGTAATTTAGATGACTTACCTAAATTTAATAATTCATTTGTAAATCCTTCTTAAAAGCCACAAAGAAAAGCAAAGTCCAAAAAAATGAGCAGCGATAACTTGCGTGTTACTGAGAACTGATAATATTTCAAGACCAGTAATTGGGATATCAGATGTCGCTGTTATCAATTGTCCAGTTGTTTGAGAGGATGCTTGTATGAATAAGGCTCCCATAAGAGCTTGATATCCAATTAATCCAAACAAAATTCCAAATAAATCAACTATAAGTCCTCGTTTTATCATTTTACCGGTTTGTCCTCTTGAGGGTCTTGCGTTACTTGCAATTGCTCTTCCTGTTCTAACTATTAACCAACCTTGCCAAAGACTAAAAAGTAGTAAAATCAGGGATATTGTTGTAAGTGATAGACCAGGCGCTAAGCCAAGCTGTCCTTCGCTATTATTTACTACATTTGAAAAAAGCAAAACAGCTGCAACAACAACACCTAAAATGGACTGAACCCAAAAGCGTATCCATCCAATGCGCCGCATTCCAAATGAAAGGGACTGAAAATCTATTTTGTCAGACATTCATTTGATTGAATAAACTGTAATCAATCCAAATTTGCCACTAAAATCATAAAATTGCACGTAATCTTTTGATCTCTTTAATATCGCCATCTGAAGTTAAAAATCCCACCTCAATAGCTATTGGAAGTTTTGATGGCCTTCATGCTGGCCACAGACAATTAATAAAAAGTGTAGTTGAAGAAAATCAATATACCCCAACAATTGCAAGCTTCTGGCCTCATCCCCGAGAAGTTCTATACAAAGAGATGCGTCTTAGACTTGATCTCCCTAATGAAAAACTATCTATTCTTGAAGATCTGGGGATTGAACAATTAGTTCTGATTCCTTTTGATATGGAACTATCCAAATTAAGTGCCGAAAGGTTCGTAAGAGATATTTTGATAAATCAATTACAAGCAAAAAACATTTCTGTAGGTGCTAATTTTAAATTTGGTTTCAGAAGAAGTGGAGATATAAATACAATGAAAAATATGATTAAGGATACTGATATTAAGCTAAAAATTATTCCAATTTTAGAAGACAAGGAAGGTAGAATAAGCAGCAGCAGAATAAGAGATCTATTAGAGAAAAGTGATCTGAAAAATGCTTTCAAAATTCTTAATAGGCCTTATAGTTTTAATGGAAAAGTTGTTAAAGGTAAAGGAATTGGAAAAAGTATAGGATGGCCTACCGCAAATCTTGAAATAGATGGCAGAAAATTTTTACCTGGAGAGGGAGTTTACGCATCTTGGACAACCATAGAAGATTCCAACAAAAAAATTGAATCTATTATGAATCTTGGCTCTCAACCAACAATAAATCCTTTATTGCCTTCTGCAGTTGAAGTTCATTTAATAAATAAAGATATCGATCTATATGGTTTAAATCTATCTGTTGAACCAGTTGAAAAACTTAGATCTCAAATCAAGTTCAAAAATATAGATCAACTTTCTAATCAAATTAAAAAAGATAGAGATAATGCTCTGAAAATTTTTAAAAACTACAAAAAATAAATTACAAATGCTGAATTCCAATCCTAAAGACGCTGAAGATTTAAGAATTTATCAAATTATTGACGCTAATCTAGATAGAGCCAGAGAAGGACTAAGAGTATTGGAGGATTGGGCTAGATTTGGACTAGGCAAAGAAAAATATGTTGAAAAGATTAAAAATTTTAGACAAATTTTAGGAAAAAATCATTTAGAAGTTTATAAACAATCTAGAAATCTCATTGAGGACAAATGTAAAGGATTGAGTCATCAAGAGCAATTCAACAGAAAAACTTCTGAGCAAATCATAAGTTCAAATTCAGCAAGAGTTCAAGAAGCATTAAGAGTCATAGAAGAATTCTCAAGGCTGCAGAATCATGAGCTTTCAAAAATCGCTTCTGAAATTAGATATGAAATTTATACTATTGAAATTGACTTATTGAGTTATAGCAAGTTTAAGAAGTCGGAGGAAGTATTAAAAGAAAATGACTTATATGTAATAACAGATCAAAAAGACAATTTATTAGAAATAATAGAAGAGATTTTAATTGCTGGAGTAAGAATTATTCAACATAGATTTAAAACGGGAACTGATCAAGATCATCTTCAAGAAGCAATTCAGATTAAAAATCTATGTAAAAGATATAATTCTTTGTTTATCGTTAATGATAGAATTGATATAGCTCTGGCATCTAATGCTGATGGGATTCATCTTGGTCAAGACGATTTAGATTTAAAAACTGCAAGAAAACTATTAGGATATTCAAAAATTGTTGGTATAAGTGCAAATAATGCGATTGACATTTCAAATGCTCTTAAGGAGGGTTGTGATTACTTAGGAATAGGGCCAGTATTTGAAACTAAAACAAAAAAGAATAAAATACCTTTAGATATTGAAAATATCAAAACATTAACAAAGGATTTAAATATTCCTTGGTTTGCTATTGGAGGAATCAAGTTAAATAATATTTCATATTTAAAAAGAAATGGGTTTAAAAAAGTTGCCTTAGTTTCGGAATTAATGAATTCTGAAGATCCTAAAGAAGACGCTATGATGATTCTAAAAAAGTTGTCTCATGAAAATTAGGGTAAATGGAGAAGAAAAAAAAATAGAACTTGATCAAGAAAATGCTCTACTATCTAAAGCTCTTCACCATATGGGATATAAACCAAACACAATTGTAGTGGAGTTAAATAATTTAATTATAAATTCAATGAAATGGGAAAAAGTGAAGCTTAAAGATGGTGATAATTTAGAAATTGTTTCAATAGTTGGTGGCGGATAAAAGAAAAATATTTAATGTTTTAAAAATCTTCATATTTTTTTAAGTTTAGGCTTGAAACAATAACCAAATTTCTCCTTTTTTCGTTTTATATTTTTAATACTTAAATTTAACAATGAAAGAAAAAATTAATAGCAACTCAAGGTCGCTAAAATGGGATCAAAATGGGGAGTTGGCACTTAAAGATCTCTCCGAGCTGATTGAAAGATTAAAAAATGTAGAAAGTGAAAATACCTCATCTGAGCTGTCTAGATTAGGTACAAAATCAAACATAAAAGATTAAATTTATTACTTAGATCTTGTTTTTATAAAAATTTGTACCAAATTAAAAATACTAAATATAAAAATAAATGCCGAAAAGATTTCCAGAGTGGGTAAATACAGAAGTCCTGATAAAAGCAATCAAAATGAGGGAAGAAGGAATGCTATCAAAACAACTAAATTTATGGATAGAAAACCTATTAGAAATAGAAAAAAAGTGATTATTTAGGAAATACTTTTAATAATTCTGAGGGCCGCCATTGCTGCTCCGTAACCATTATCTATATTCATAACTGCAATACCTGGAGAACAGCTTGCCAACATACTATTTAAAGCAGTTTCTCCATCCTTACTAACGCCGTATCCTACTGAGACAGGTACTGCAATTATCGGTTGAGCCAACAATCCGCCCACAACTGTTGCCAAAGCACCTTCCATTCCAGCACAAACTATTAACACATCATATTTATTAATTTCTTCTAACTGACTCATCAATCGATGAAGTCCCGCTACTCCAACATCTATAAAAGATTGAGAATTCACTCCATGAATTTCAAGAGCTAATTGTACTTCAAGTGTTACAGCCAAATCGCTTGAGCCGCCTGAAATTATGGCAACTTTTTTATTCGTAATTATTTTATTAAAAATTTTCCCAATTGTTAGGCATTTTGCTTCTTCGTGGAATCGTGCATCATCATACAAATCTAAAAGATAATTAGCCTTTTCACTATTAATCCTAGTAATGAAAACAACCTCATTTTTACTTAATACATTTCTACATAATCTTTCTAATTGGTCGGTACTCTTATCTTGCCCCCAAATAGCCTCAATGAGTCCAATCCTATCTCTTCTTTGAAAATCAAACTTGATATCAAAATTCATCTTTGTTTATCTAATTCTCCCTCATAAATCAATTCAAAAGGATTATCGCCTACATTTAGAGCAGCTTTAACATTATCTTCAAATTTTTGTTGAACTACATTTACTTCTGACATTGGTATGCCTTTCCATAATTTCTTACTTTTCCAATTTACTAATATTAAAGCTTCTTCTTTTTCTTTATCCCAAAATAATTGTCTACCCAAAAAACCATCTTGAGAAGATAACCAAGGCTCCCATATTTCTTTTTCCGCATTTAGCCAAGCTGCTTTTACATCAGCAGGTACTTTAAGTCTTAATTCCTCTATGACCATTTCACTTTGAAAATTATCCATTGTAAGAGCTTTTAAATTGGGAATATCAGATTGAAAAATTAAAACTACTAAGCAAATTAATAATAAACAAAATCTTTGAATTTTTTTTTTCAAATTTAAATTTAATCTCATTTTTTCTCAAGAAGAACTACTGAATGGCAACTTATACCCTCTTCTCTCCCTTCTGGACCCAATTTTTCATTCGTGGTTGCTTTAATCCCAATTAAATTTTCTTCAATATTTAAAATTTCAGAAATGTTTTTTTTCATTAGTTTTATATGTGGCATGATTTTTGGCCTTTCAGCAACAAGAACACTATCAATATTATTTATTTCCCAACCATCTTGTCTTATCAAGTCAATTACTTTTGATAACAAAAACAAACTATCAGCATTTTTCCATTTTTCATCAGATGGGGGGAAATACTTTCCTATGTCGCCCAACGAAAGAGCTCCCAATAATGCATCCATTATTGAGTGACTTAAAACATCAGCATCACTATGCCCATCTAATCCTAAACTTTCAGGGTGATGCAATTTTACACCTCCAATAATTAAATCTCTATCCTCTACTAGCCTGTGAATATCGTATCCATTGCCTATTCTAAATTTCATGAATTGATTATTTTCTTTTATTATTCTCTTACTTTGTGGGGATTTTTTGTAGTTTTCATTTGAAATTAAGTCACTTCTTCTCTCCAATGTTCTTTCAAAACTTTTTCTTCTTCTCCACGATTTAATCTCTTCATGATTACCGCTTACTAAAATATCTGGGACTTTCATATCTTTGAAAGTTAAAGGCCTTGTATATTGAGGATATTCTAATAAAGAGGAATTATGACTCTCATCGACTAAGGAGTCTGGATCACCAAGAGTCCCTCGTAATAACCTAGTCAAACCATTAATTATTGATATAGCAGGTATTTCACCTCCAGAAAGTACATAATCGCCTATCGATATCTCTTCATCAGCCAAACATCTAATCCTTTCATCAAAACCTTCATATTGACCACAAATAATTATTATTTGATCCAAAGTGGACCACCGCGCAAGATCCTTTTGCTTTAAAACTTTACCCTGAGGGGTCATCAGCAAAGTTTTACTTTTAGGAGATTTTCTAATTGATTCATATGCCTTATAAATAGGTTCAGGTTTTAATACCATACCTGCTCCTCCTCCATAAGGCTTATCGTCTACTTGTCTGTAAGAACCTTCTCCATATTCTCTTAAATCATGCAAATTTACATCGATCAAATTCTTATCTAGAGCTCTTGTTATGACCCCTAAATTATTTATTAATTCAAAAGCTTTAGGGAACAATGTAATTACATCAAAATTAAAACCACTCATCTAGAATTCTTCCTCAAAACCAAACTCAATTAACCTTGATTCTTTTTTTCTCCAATTTGGAACAACTTTCACAAACAACTCTAGGTGAACTGGACCATCAATTAATTTTGACATATTTGACCTTGCTGACTGACCAATCATTTTTAACATTGAACCTTTCTTTCCAATAAGAATGCCTTTTTGAGTGGACCTTTCAACAATAATAGTAGCCAAAATAGCCGTAAAAACTTTTCCATTTTTCCTTTTCATTTTCTCTCTCTTTTCTATCTTTACTGCGATACTATGAGGTACTTCTTCTCTTGTATTTTTTAATACCTGTTCTCTTACTAAATCAGATAATAAGTTATCTAATGGTTGGTCGCAAATAGTCTCTTCGCCATAAAGTTTTGGTCCCTCAGGAAGAAAATTAAGAGCCAAATCCACTAGTTCAGAACATCCTTCTCCTTGAGAAGCACTTACAACTTGAAAGTTTCTATTAATTCCAAAAAATCTTCTATATTGATTTAATCGTAAATTCCTAAATTCTTTATTAACCAAATCCCACTTATTTAATGCAACAATAAACTCAGTTTTATTTGCTAGTAGAAAGTTCAAAATATATTCATCACCTCTACCAGGTTTTTCACTTGAATCAATTACAAAAATTACCATATCAACTCCATTAATTGCAGATTTTGCGTTTTTTTACTAATATCTCTCCAAGTCGATGATGAGGTTTATGAACACCTGGCGTATCCACAAATATTATTTGCCCATTGTCTGTAGTAAGTATTCCTTTTAATTTATTTCTAGTAGTTTGCGCTATTGGAGAAGTAATTGTTATTTTGTCTCCAATCAATTTATTTATTAAAGTAGATTTACCCACATTTGGCCTTCCTAGTAAAGTTACAAACCCAGATCTATAATTGGCCAAAGACTTTTAATGCATCAATAATAAAATTCTGATCAAAAATGGAAAAAAAAACCATAAATTTAAAAGAAGCTTCGTTCACGCAAGCAATAAACATATCCGCACAATGGTGCAAAGAGTGGGGTGAAGATTTACTCAGCGAAGAGGTTTTAGCAGATAGAATCGCAGAGCTAACTAAAACAAGAAATGGACTTAGAGGATTTTTTGCATATGCTCTATCAGATAAAGATTGTTTTTTGTTAGAAAAACTTCCTTTTTCACTAATTTACAAACTGAACGAAGGTGGTGATGCTGTAACAGAAATAGTAGTAAAAAATTTAATAATGAGTTCCGCTCAAATTATTATTCATCGAAGAGATAATAATCATGAATATGAGATAACATCAGAAAACATTTCAGATAGATGTAAGGCTATTTTAAGGCTGCTAGAAACTAAGTCAGTTAAAAAGTCTGTTAATCAAGTCCTTAGAGACTTAGATCATATGGGCAATAGTTTTGATAATTCAGTAAAGTATGACTCAGAGCAAAAGGAATTTATAAAAAAACAAATTCTTGATATCGCCCATTAAAAAAGCGTAGAAACAAATCTACGCTTTAGGTTAGCTATTTACGAAATGTGTTTAGTCTCTTCTTCCACCGCCTTGTAGTGCAATCATTAATCTCAATATAAAAACAAAAAGATTTATATAAGTTAGATACATACCTAAAGCCCCTGCAAGATATTGATCATCGTTATATCTTCTTGGCATTGTATAGAAATCTACAAATGACATTGCAACGAATAAGACAGTTCCAAATCCTGCAATTATCAATTCGAGTCCTGAACCTCCAAAAACTCCGGGAGCAAAGAATCCTCCAATTAATTGGACAAACATTGCTATAAGCAGTCCTATCAACCCAAGACCAACTACCCCACTAAGTGCTTGACCAACACTATCACTCATTCTTTGGCCAGTATAAGAAGCAATAACGAAAGTTATACCTGTAGCCAAGGCAGCTGTTCCAACAGAACCAATACCAATTGTCCCTATTGCTAAAGCAACTATTCCACTTAAGGTGAATCCCGTTAACAAGCTAAAGCCTGTTAATAAAGGCAAAGCCTTTGCATTATTTGCATTATTTGCAGCACTTGTGGCTATAAAAAACAAAATTAATTCTGCAATTAATGCAACTATTGAGAGAGGCTGGAAAAGCCCAGGATTTGTTTCTATGAGTGATACACCTGCTAAAACGCCTAAAGAAGTTAGAACCATACCTCCACCTACGTAAGGTAAAGCTTTTTGAACAACATTAGGTCCAACAATTGAACTAGTTTGAGCTTCACGAATAGCTTGATTGAAATTACTACTTGCTGGCATTTTCTTTTTTAAATACGATTTTATTCTACTAGATTTTTAAAATTTCAGGGTACGGATCTCCAGAGTTATAAAGTTATTGATAAGCCTCAATAATTTTCTGAACTAAAGGATGACGAACTACATCTTCAACAGTTAAATAACAAAATTTTATACCTGGAGTTTCAGAGAAAATTCTCGATGCTTCGATGAGGCCACTTTCCTGATCTTTTTTTAAATCAATTTGTGTAATATCTCCGTTTACAACCATTTTTGATCTATCACCCAATCTGGTTAAAAACATTCTCATTTGAGAGCAAGTAGTATTTTGTGCTTCATCTAGGATAACCATTGAGTTATCTAAGGTTCTGCCTCTCATAAATGCTAACGGTGCAACTTCAATAATTCCCTTATCGATTAACGAATTTGTTCTATCAAACCCAAAAATACTATGTAAAGAATCAAAAAGAGGTCTTAAATACGGATCTACTTTTTGTTGTAAATCACCAGGTAAAAATCCCAAACTTTCACCAGCTTCTACAGCTGGTCTGGTTAAAACAATTTTTTCAATTTTTTTCTCGTTCAATAATCGTGCCGCGCAAACAGTTGCTAAAAATGTCTTACCAGTTCCAGCTGGACCAATCGCGAATGTAAGATCAAAGTTTTCAATTGATTCAACATATTCTTTTTGCCTTATAGTTCTTGGTCTTAAATATCTTCCTTCTTTGGAACGCGCAAGAACTTTTTTCCCAAGTTCAGCATGTGAAGATGACTCTCCCATATTTAGAGAACTTAAAGCCGCTTTAAGATCTACCTCTGGAACTTCTAACCCTTGTTCCCAAATGGGTCTGGTTAGCTCTACTAATGCTGAGGCTCTCTCAATTTTGGATATAACACCGTTCATCTCAAGTTGTAGACCTCTTATTGTTAAAGAAACTCCTGTTAAGGACTCAAACTTTTTTAAGAAAGAATTGCCTGGCCCTGATAATGCGGTAGCAGCATCAGAGCTTGGCAAGTCTATTTTGAAGTGACCAGTTTTGGAAACTTCCTTCATCTAGTTATTGAATAAAAATTTATCAAATCACTAGCTTTCAGCTTCATTACTCTAGCTTTCAGCTTTACTTGTATCATTTTCGTCGTCTTTAGTTTTAGCCTTGGCTAATTTTTCCTTCTCTAACTTTGCTTTACCAATTGCGATAGAAGGTCTTTCTTTTTTTTCTAATAAACCGCCTTTCTCTAATAAAGATCTCACAACATCAGTTGGCTGAGCACCCTGAGTAAGTCTTGTTCTTAAAGCTTCTGTGTCAAGCCTGGTTTCTTTAGTTCTTGGGTTATAAAAACCAAGTTCTTCTAAAGGTCTACCATCTCTTCTGGAAGTACTATTGCATGCAACAATTCTGAAACTTGCCTCTTTTTTCTTTCCAAAGCGCTTAAGGCGCAGTTTAATCATCTTAAATTAATTTGTTTTTAATAATAATATCATTGAAAGGTAAAAAATTAGAAACTATAAATCAGCAAACCCTTTTTTCTTCTTATTATTTTTTTGTTTTTTCATCGGTTTATTACCACTCATTCCTGAGATTCCACCCATTCCTGGCATTCCACCCATCCCTGGCATTCCACCCATTCCTGGCATTCCTCCGTTCGACATTTGTTTCATAAATCCTCTCATTCTTTGAAAATCAGCTAATACTTTATCTACATCTTTTGCTTCATAACCGCTACCCTGAGCGATTCTTTGTCTTCTTGAAGGCTGAGCAGCAAGAACCTCAGGTTTTTGTTTTTCCTCAAGAGTCATTGATGAGATCATAGATTCTATTTTCTTAAGTTGGTCCTCTCCATCTTTTATCATCCCATCATCGATTTTATTCATTCCAGGAATCAATTTAATTAATCCACCAAGTGATCCCATCCTTTTAATTAATCTCATTTGCTTTACAAAATCATTAAAATCAAAAGTCGCTTCTTGAAGTTTCTTTTGCATCGCTTCTGCATCAGCAAGTTCAACTTCTTTTTGTGCTTTTTCAACAAGTGTCAATACATCTCCCATACCTAAAATTCTGCTGGCCATTCTCTCTGGATGAAATGGTTGCAATGCCTCTATTTTTTCACCTACACCTATAAATTTGATTGGTTTACCACTTATTTTTCTTATCGATAAAGCTGCTCCACCTCTTGAGTCACCATCCAACTTAGTTAATATCGCCCCTGTGATTCCTACTTTTTCATGAAATGATTTTGTTAAGTCTGCAGCTTCTTGCCCAATCATTGAATCAACAACTAGCAAAACCTCATCAGGATTAGAAACTTCTTTAATTCGAACCATTTCACTCATCATGGAATCATCAATTTGCAGTCTTCCTGCGGTATCAATAATTATCGAATTAAAATCATTTTCACTAGCAAAATTCAATGCTTCCTTTGCTATTTCTTCGGGTTTGCTATTTTTTTCTTTAGCTGAAAAAACTTCCAATTCATATTGACTTCCCAATGTTTTAAGCTGCTCTATAGCTGCTGGTCGATAAATATCTGCAGCCACCAAAAGAACTTTTTTATTTTTTTCCTTTAAATAAAGTCCTAATTTTCCTGTTGCAGTTGTTTTACCCGCTCCTTGAAGTCCAGCCATCAAAATGACTGTAGGACTTTTTTCATTTTCGTTTAATGGAGAATTTTCATTCCCCATAATATTAATCAATTCTTTATTTACAACTTCAATAAATTTTTGACCTGGGTTTACACCCCTAACTACTTCTTCTCCAATAGCTTTATCTTTGACATCTGATATAAACTCTTTTACCACAGACAAACTAACATCTGCATCAAGGAGTGCTCTTTTTACCTCCTTTAAGGCATCGTTTATATTATTTTCACTAATTTTTGCTTCGCCTCTTAAACCCTTTACTGCGTCTTCAAAGCGTGACGAGAGTTCATCAAACATTATTAAAAAGTATTTTTAATTATTATAGATGATCTTGAAGTTTGTAATTACAAGCCGCTCACGAAATCAACCAATTTCCAAGATTTATTTGAAAAGCCCAAAATATATTTAACTTTGAGGGGATTTAAAGATGTTTCATTAATAAATTCTCCAGAATTCTTTACTAACCTCTCTAGATAATTCAATTCTACTAAAACAACTATCCGAGATGAAGTTTGCGATTCCAAATCAATTTTAAGTATTTGAGAATTAATCTCCTTATAAATTCCTTTCTTGATATCGTTCTGTCTTTCTTCGATTGTTCGATTAATTAGACCTTTACTAACAATTTTAGAAAGATTAATTTCACTCTTTCCCGCTAAATAATTACTTTTACTAATAAGCCATCCATTAATTAAATTACTAATATTTTCCAAAGAAGGT
Source organism: Prochlorococcus sp. AG-355-N18 (assembly GCA_003278535.1). Classification (GTDB taxonomy): domain Bacteria; phylum Cyanobacteriota; class Cyanobacteriia; order PCC-6307; family Cyanobiaceae; genus Prochlorococcus_A. The sequence goes on along the minus strand of QCEG01000010.1, from coordinate 20,652 downwards.
GAAGGGGTATTAAGTTCTTTGAATTCATTGGAAATAATTGAAGTAGATTTCTCCGAAATAGAATTCAATTTACTTGAAGGATTTTTTTTTATTTCTTGAATAATATCTATCTCACTAAGCTTTTGATTTTTATCTATTGCAATTAAAGGTTTTTCAGCAATAGATTCGTCCTGAACTGATTTTTTTAAATTATTTCTTAAGAATCCAATACCAATACCAAATGCAAATAAGATCAAAAAAGCATAGATATAAATTAAATAAGGCGACCGATTAATTATCTCTTTATCCTTTAAGAATTCCCCAAAACTAAACTTTAATTCAGCAATTTTTTCAATTAAAAAATTATAAAACTCTATTGGTTTTCTCTTAAAGTATTCCTCATTGAATTCGATTTCTTTGGTCTCAACCTTTTCATAACCTTGTTTTATGCCACCAGGCCAAGGTAATCTTCTTTCATCAATATTGCCCAATAAATTATCAAAATCTTCAGTCGTTTTTGTGAAGGATTCCTTCTCAGTTTGTTGGTTTTGAAGATTTGATCTAATTGCAAGTTTATTTGATTTCTTTTCTAATTTTTCAATAAATTCTTGAATTTCCCTATCTTCAAACCAAGAATCTAAATCCACCTCTTTTGAGTTAATATCTCTATACCCAACTAAAACATCATTCTCTAACCAATTTTTACAGAAAATGCATATCGCTTCTAACCTAATCCCAGGATAATTATTAAGCCAATCTCGTAAATTTTCATCAGAGCTACTCGAAAACCTTGCAGAGGCTTGGTCAATATCAGCTAAAAGCAAATCTAAACAACCAACTAGAGGCATCGAATCTAGACCTGATAAATTGAGTTTCTTTAAAATTCTCCTCGCTTCAAATAATTTTTCCGGCTTTCTTCTAGAGAAACCAATAGCTGTTAAGGATAGAAACGCTAAAAATCCTGCTTCTAATGATCCTCTTTTTTGTAATTCAAGAAACAAATCAATCTGTTCTTGCACTGTCAAAAATGACTTAATTTGTTGAAAAAAAGCTTCAAACTCTTGCTGATTTAAATAATCTTTATATTCATATTTATTGTTACCTTCTAAACCACCTCTTTTGATTATTAAATTTTCCAACATACTTAAGCCTTTTTTATGAGACTCTTGATCATTTAGATCCCTACTAAGTAGATCTAGGATTCTGTAAGGAAGCAAAGCAACCAAATCTTCTTCAAGTTCTTTTCTTATTTCTCCAAGCTTTCCCATTCTTTGTAGAAGTTGTATACCTTCATGTAAAAAGTCTGCCGCGTTCGAATAGGATCTAAGCTGTTGTTCTTGAATTGCAGAATCTCTAGCTGTTAAAGCAGCCAATAATGTTAAATCAGCTTCTCTACTACTTCCTAAAGCTGGAGTTTGTGGGGGTTGCAATGCTTTTCTCGTGATTTTAAAAGCTTCTTTTGGTGAACCTGATTCCCAAAGAAGTATTAATCCTGCTACTTCTCTATTTGAGGAAAAATCTAATCCAGAATTCCCATTTAATAACAAATTTTCGTACTCTCGTCTGCTTTCTGGATCTGTAAGTAGATCAGCCGTGAGGCGGAGTAACTCAGATCTTTGGGTTAAAACTTCATAAGTAAAACCTTCATCAGGTGTTTTATCTAACCGCAATTGAAACGCCCTTAATATTTCCTCAGAAGTTGCTGAGGGGCTTACGCCAATTAAACGAAAATGGTCTAAAGGAAGTTCCAAACAAATATCCTATTGAAAAATTCTTAGACAAATCTTATCAAGTTAAAAAATTTTTTCACAAGGTCTTACAGAGTTATTAAAAAAAATCATGAAAATCGCCCTTCACAGCTTAGAATGTTAACAAATCAAAACTTCGTTAAGGTATTTTTCTTGGAAACACACGTAGAGAGAATCTCAAATCTTCAAGACACAAAAAAAGCCGAATTGGATAGAGAAACCGGATTATTCCTTTATGAAGACATGATCCTTGGTCGTAGGTTTGAAGATAAGTGTGCAGAAATGTATTACAGAGGAAAAATGTTTGGTTTCGTTCATTTATATAACGGTCAAGAGGCTATAAGCACTGGAGTAATTGGCGCCATGAAAAAGAAACATGATTGGTTTTGTAGTACCTATCGCGATCATGTTCATGCACTAAGTGCGGGGGTTCCCTCATTTGAAGTAATGAGTGAACTTTTTGGTAAAGCTACTGGCTGTAGCAAAGGCCGGGGTGGATCTATGCACTTATTTTCAAGAGAGCATCACTTACTCGGAGGATATGCATTTATTGGAGAGGGAATTCCAGTTGCCTTAGGGGCAGCCTTTTCAAGTAAATACAATAAGGAAGTTGCGGGTAATAATAATAGTGATGCTGTAACTGCAGCATTCTTTGGGGATGGGACTTGCAATAATGGTCAGTTTTTTGAATGTTTAAATATGGCCCAGCTATGGAAATTACCCATAATTTTTGTCGTTGAAAATAATAAATGGGCTATTGGCATGGCTCACGATAGAGCTACTAGTAATCCTGAAATCTGGAGAAAAGCGTCTGCTTTTGGTATGCATGGCGAGGAAGTTGATGGAATGGATGTATTAGCAGTTAGAGGAGCAGCACAAAGAGCAATTGAGAGGGCTAGAGCAGGAGAAGGTCCCACACTTTTAGAATGTTTGACTTATAGATATAGAGGACATTCTCTTGCAGATCCAGATGAATTAAGGTCTGAAAAAGAGAAGGAGTTTTGGGGGAAAAGAGATCCTATTAAGAAATTAGCCAAAGAAATTATTGACGGTAACTTCGCTACGGAAGAAGAATTAAAAATTATTGAAAAGAAAATCGATTCAGAAATATCGGAGTCAGTTAAAAATGCTATTGAAGCACCCGAACCCCCTTCACAAGAATTAACTAAATATATTTGGGCAGAAGATTAGACTAAATGCCGCTAGGTAATTTTCTAGTTAAATTTCTTAATTTTCTTAGTGCCTTAAGTTCAACTTGTCTTACTCTTTCTCTAGAAACTTCCAATAATCTTCCAATTTCAGCAAGTGTATGCCTCTCATTTGCATCAAGTCCAAATCTTAATTTAAGAACCTGTTGTTCTTGCTCGCTTAAATGACTTAACCACTTACCAAGTTGCTCTTGATGCATTTTTTGTTCAACTTGATCTAAAGGTTCTTCATTATTACTATCTGCAATCAAATCACCTAAAAAGCTCCTGCCATCATCCCCATTTACTGGAGCATCTAAACTACTTGTCGATAAAGCTTGTCTCAAAACCGAATCCAATTCTTCTACATCAATTTCCATTGCCTCTGCAATTTCAATTCTGCTTGGCATAGCACCAAGTTTATGAGCCAAATCTCTACTAACTTTTCTAATTGAAGCTAACCTTTCACTTAAGTGAACAGGCAATCGGATTGTTCTTGATTGGCATGCAATTGCTCTAGTCATGCTCTGTCTAATCCACCAAAAAGCATAAGTAGAAAACTTATATCCCCTTGTAGGATCAAATTTTTCAACAGCCCTTTCCAACCCAAGAGAACCTTCTTGTACTAGATCAAGAAGTTCCAGTCCTTTACCTTGATATTTTTTTGCAACACTTACAACTAATCTTAAATTAGCTTTCATCATTCTTTCTTTAGCTCTTCGACCAATTTTTATTGTTCTTTTTTGCTGAATTGAAAATTCATTAGTCCTCTCATTTAATTGTCCATCTTCTGTAAGAATCATCATCTTTTGAACTTGGTTACCCAATTCAATCTCTTCGGCAGGCGTTAATAAGGGGACTCTACCGATATTCTGCAAATACCAGCTAATTGGATCATTGCTTCTCCTTTTAGGAGGTTCGGCTTGTGTTGGTAATGATGAAACCATACTTTGACCTATTTTAGGTACTAAAACTCTCCTACACTTTTAAAGAAATAGCCAAATATTTAATGCGCGCTTCAGATTTCAAGTTATATTTGTACACTTATGTGTTTAAAACTATAAATAACTCTCTTAAATTGTTTCTTTCAAGATATTTGTCTCATTTTTATATTTCGTATTAATTTTGACAATTCGTCACCAATAGCAGAAGCATTTGACCCTTTTTTGCACTTTGATGCAGCAAATGAATGCAAAAGTACGTATTTAGCCAAAAAATCTGTTGTTATGTTTCTACAAAAGGATAAATCAATCGCAGAACTACCAGCTATAAATCCAGATAAAAGATCACCCAATCCAGCTCGAGCTGTGTATGAATCAGTCCCAAAAATTTGCCAAGCCTTTTTATTTTCAGCGACTACGCTATTAGCTCCCTTTAACAAAACACTTATGTTAAATTCTTGCGCAGCATTAAGAGCTTTTTCAACATTAGTCTCGCATTTGATATTAGGGAATAATCTCGAAAATTCTTTGCCATGAGGTGTTATCCATGTCTTAAATCTTCTCTCTAAGAAGAATTTTGAACATAATTTAGATTCTGAAATTCGATTGAGTGCATCCGCATCCAAGATCAATAATCCTTCAAAACCAGTGAGAATGTCTTTTACTTTTTGCCAATCATCATTATCAATTCCTATTCCTGGACCAACAGCTACTGAATCAAATGCACTTAAATCAATATTTTTTAATGCACTAAATAAAGATGCATCTCCATTTTGATTAGATTGCATAGTTCCCTTTAAAACTATTTCTGGAGCAACTTGCCAAATAGATTCAGCAACTAACTCAGGTAGGACAGCCGAGATATAGCCTGCTCCACTTGATATCGCCCCTTTTAATGCTAAGTATGCAGCACCAGGATATTTTTCACTTCCAGCTATTAATAATGTTCTACCTCTTTTATATTTGTTGGAATTTCTTGGTAAAGAAGGTAAATCAATATTTTTTAAATCTTCGTAAGTAATCTTAAAAATCTTTTTATCAACTTTGGAAAGTTTACTAATAGGTATCCCAACATCTATATGGTGCAATTCTCCAATAAAAGGTAATGCAGAATCTTGCGTCAACCCAATCTTATTAAGACCAAGTACCAAGGTATGGTCTGCTTTTACTGCGTTATCTAAGAAAGGCTCTCCTTTATCAGGACATAATCCTGTTGGAATATCAATACTTATTACCCTGCCATATTTGTTATGAAATTTTTGATTAAAAAGTTTAATTAACCTATTATCAACTTTTCTTGTTTGATTATTGCCAAAAACCGCATCAATCCAAAGTTCTTTACCATTTGCATCAGGGGGGCCTACTAATTTTGTGACACCAATAGATGTAAGATAATTAAGGTGGTTATTTGTTAATGTTTTTTTTATCGGAAATGGACACCATACCTTTACTAAAAAACCTCTCAAAAAAAGCTCTCTAGCTATTACGGCACCATCCCCACCATTATGCCCAGGACCTATAAAAACAGTTATTCCATACTTTAGAAGAGGTTTCCTTTTCAAGAGCCATTTACTAATTTGAATAGCAGTTTTTTCCATCAATGCTTCTTGAGGCATTCCATCAGAAAACATTTCTTTCTCTAATATCAACATTTGCTTTGAATCCACAATTAAATGTTTAGAGTCAATTGTTGGCCATACAATTTCGTTCATAATTAGTACAAAGCAATTGAAGTTCTGTTCAAAAATTTAGACTTCCATGTTAAAGACACAAAAGGATAAAAAATTAGAGAACTTATTTTCTTCTAATAATAAAACTAAAAAGAAGAAAAATATTATTGTAGGTCTTTCTGGTGGCGTAGATAGTTCCCTTTCAGCTGCTCTTCTTGTAGAAAGAGGCTGGAATGTTGAGGGGCTAACTCTTTGGCTGATGAAAGGACAAGGCTCCTGTTGTTCTGAAGGATTAGTAGATGCTGCTGGCCTTTGTGAAGATTTGGGAATTAATCATAAAATAATAGACTCAAGAGAAATTTTCGAAAGAGAGGTAATTAAAAAAACTACTGAAAGCTATGAGAAAGGATTCACTCCACTTCCATGTTCGATGTGCAACAAGAATGTAAAGTTTGAAGAGATGCTTAATTACGCATTAAACAAAAAAGACTTTACTCATATTGCGACCGGACATTACGCAAGGATAAAAAAATCATCTTATGCTGAAAAACTTGATTGCGAGAGCTTTGTATTTAAGGACTTCCTTCTTCTAAGAGGTGCTGACGAAAACAAGGACCAAAGTTATTTTCTTTATTCTCTTTCACAAGAAGTGCTAAGCAGATTAGAATTTCCTCTTGGTGAAATGAAAAAAGAAGAAACAAGAAAGGAAGCCCTGAGATTAGGCCTTAGAACTGCTCAAAAACCAGAAAGTCAAGATTTATGTTTAGTTGAGCATTATGGATCAATGCAGAGATTTATCGACAAACACATTGAACCCAATGAAGGAGAAATTATGCATGTAAATGGGAAAGTCCTAGGAACGCACAATGGTATTCAGCACTTTACAGTAGGACAAAGGAAAGGTTTGGGCATCGCTTGGCATGAACCATTATATGTAAAGAGTTTAGACAGGGTAAAAAACATAGTTTATGTAGCAGATAAAAGTGATCTATTCAATAAAGAAGCAATAATTACTAAGGTTAACTGGGTTTCAATAGAAGAACCTAAGCAAGAGATAAAAGTAGAAGCACAAATCAGATATAGAAGTCATCCAGTAAAAGGAACTTTAATCCCTTTGAAAAATTTAGATAATCCAACTAAAACATTTAAATTAATATTTGAAGAAAGTCAAAGTTCGGTAACACCCGGACAAGCTGCAGTTTTTTATAAAGGAGAAATTTTATTAGGTGGCGGATTAATTAATTAATTTTCCAAAAGAAATTTAATCCCATAAAAAATATAAACAATAACAAAATAGGTTTATCTCCAAATTTTGTATAGAAGGTCTTGTCGGATGAAAAATTGGGGAAAACTACTTTATTTTGCTCCACATTTAAATCTAGAAGTTGAATTATTTTCCCATCCTCTTTAACTAAACCCGAAGGACCAGTATTTGATACAAGTAGATTATCTTTTTTATTTTCAATACTTCTCAATCTTGCCAAAGACAGGAATTGATTATAAAGCTTAGTTGGATAGGGATCTAAATTTGCTGCAGTTATTATTAGTTTTGCACCGCTATTAATACCCTTTCTAATTTTCAATCCATCACTAATTTCATAACAAATAGCCACTGCTAGAGGTTGTGTAAATTTAGGATTAAATAATCTTGAATCAGAGCCAGGTTGAATTCCTCCTAAAGCAGACAATCCTCTTGAAAAACTATCTAGAAATCTAGGTGTTTTCTCACCTAATGGAACAAGTCTATGTTTATCTATAAATGAGGTGAAAGATTTATCTCCAATTTTAAATCCGAGTAAAGAACTTCTTAACTCATTATTAGAATTTCTGAAACCTCCCGCCAAGGTATTAACCTTAAAGCCTTTAGATAAATAAAAATCACTATCTAAAGTCCCTTCAGGAGCAACAAGAAGTTTCACTTTGTTTGATAAAGCATACTTTTGAGCGATAGATAGCTTTTCTTCAATAAATTCATTATTTATCTTTAATTTTTCTCTTGTTGGTATGTTAGTTTGCCAAATAGCTACTGGATATTCATAATTTCTTTTAATTGGAGTTGTTAAACCTCCAAATAAATGTAAAAAAATAAGAACCAAAAGTCCTAAAAGAAATACTTTTTTAAAGTAAAGTTTTCTTTCCCATCTACCTTGAATATAAAAAATCCAAAATCCAATCAATATTTGTAATACGCATAAACCACTTGCACCAATCCATCTTGCTAAACCAGCAAGATAAATATCACCTGGGATAAGACTCTCTCCTAAACCTATCCAAAAAAAAGGTGTTTGAGAAAGTATCAATTCACCAATACCCCAAGTCAAAGATAAAAAAAATACTTTTACTATTAAAGATAATATTTTCATTTTGAAAACATCTTCTTTCCAGAGAATGATTTCAACTAACAATCCCCATAAATAAACTAATATCCCACCCAAAAAAGCGCAAAATAATAATATCAAAATGGTGATTATAAAACTTGTAAGCCATGAAAAACCAAGCCATGTCAATGGATGAAGATCATAAAGCCAAGAATGACTTATCAAGATAAAGAAAAAACCCCAACAAAAATTTGCTATTCTCCTTTCACTTCCCTTCCATAAAATAAATAATGATATGGGCATAAAAATCACCCAAAGATGACTTGAAACTGAAATTCCTCCTAAAATCCCTCCTATACAAGGATAAAAATATTGTCTTAGACTTTTAAGCTGAGTTGGGATTAACAATCTAAAATTACGAAATTAAATTTATAATCACCCATTTATTGTACCTTCATTCTGTAGAATAAATTTTAATAACTTTCAAAATTTAAGTGAAAGAAGTCTTTATCAGTTTTGCAGTTTTTGTCTTTTGTGTTTCATTAACTCTTTTCAGTCAATTTAATTCACCTCAAGTTGTTAATGCTGCTGAATCAGAAACTCAGTCAGTTCAAAGAACACCTTTTGCAAAATCATCAAATGTCTCAAATAATAATATATTTGAACTAGACCCATCTGATCCAAATCCTATACTATTCGCCATGGCAGAAGAAACACCATCAGACAACAATCCAAGGACTACAGAAAGCGGTCTTATTATTGCAGATATTGTAAACGGGGAAGGAGATGAGGCTAGTGCTGGGCAAACAGTTACTGTAAATTACACAGGAACACTAGACGACGGGACACAATTTGATACCAGTATCGGCAGAGCTCCATTCAGCTTTCCCTTGGGTGCTGGACGAGTAATAAAAGGTTGGGATGAAGGTGTTGCAGGCATGAAAGTTGGAGGCAAAAGAAAATTAACAATCCCTCCGGAACTTGGATACGGATCAAGAGGAGCTGGAAATGTAATACCTGCTAATGCGACTTTAATATTTGAAGTCGAATTATTAAAAGTCAATTAAATTAAGTAAGAAAAATATCTAAGACTTTTCAATTTAGTTAATCTCCAAGTAATATATATACAACACCAAATATTTGAAATGTTAAGTAAATTCATCAATTCTTTTCTAGATAAAAAAAACCCAATGACAGTCCATGCTCACTGCGATGGTCCTTGTGGTGTTTACGACCCAGCATCTACAAGAGTTGCAGCTGAGGCAGTTTTATCAATGACAAAAAAACTTATTGCATTAGAAGCTCCTTCTAGCACTGATTCAGCAGAATGGGCTGCATACAGTAATACATTTTCTAGATATGTTGCAGTTAAAGAAGAGCAAGCAAAAGAAACAAAGAAAGAGATTCTAATTTTGTGGACAGATTACTTTAAACCAGTTCACTTAGAAACTTATCCAGACTTACATGAAACCATTTGGAAGGCGGCCAAATTATGCAGTGCATGCAAAGTTAATATTGACTTAGCCCAAGCTGAAGAACTCATGAGTTATGTAGAAAAAATTCATAATATTTTCTGGGCATCAAAAGGAAGATCAGACGCTTTTGTAAAAGCTAGTTAATCAGAGTTATTTTCAAAAGTTTTTTTGATATTATTTTATTTTTTTTAGGTTTAAGAAAAACCGCGATTATCAGTGGTGAATCGATGTTTCCTTACCTAAAAGAAGGTGACATTGTACTTTTTAAAAAATATAAAAAGAATAAATCAATACTTAAAAATAGACAAATAATTATTTTTAATCATCCAATTAAAAATAAAAACCTAATTAAAAGGATAAATTTAGTAAATCAAAATAACGTTGAGGTTATTGGCGACAATATTGAATTTAGCGAAGATAGTAATAAATTTGGATTAATCAATAACGAAAAAATAATTGGGATTGTCACCTCTAAATTAATTATTCCTAAATTAAAAAATTTTTTAATTCAAAAAAACAGAAGCACTTCTTTGAATCCAAAATAATCCCAAAGAAAAGGATAACCCTCCTGCTACAGCTATTAATCTTTTAATAAATTTTTGACTTGCTTTAAAGGTAGTAAAAGATATTAAACACGTAAAAAGATTCATACTTATAAGTGAACCAATCAAATATGAAACTAAATATAAGCAAGCGCTTACTAAAGGTAGTGCTAAAGCAGGAAGAACTGCAAGAAAATGTGAACCTCCAGCTAAACCGTGTAGCAAGCCTAAACCAGTCAAAGCATGCGAGTGCTTATTATTATTTTTTTGTTTCTTAACATGTAAGTGAAAGTGACGATGGGCAATTCCATTCTCATGCTTATGGGAATGCGAGTGGATACTTAATTGAAAAGAATTTTTTATAGCAAATACTCCAACAATTAGAAGTGAAATTCCAACTAGGAATTCGGTTATAATTGAAAATTTGTTTAATGGCGTAATATCCTTAATAAAAATCGCTAGAAAAGCTAACAAAAGGACTCCTGAAGAATGTCCCAATCCCCATGAGAAACTATTTTTAAGAGCTTTTTGGGGATTATTTATCGCTGCTGGTGCCATTGCAATTAGATGATCAGCGCCACTAACTACATGTACAAATCCTGCTACTATACCTGTTAAAATTACAGTCTGCATATATATTCAGTACAACTATGTATCTTCAATTTTATAGCACGATTTGAAGTCAATATTAAATTGAGTTAAATAATTTCTTGAACGATTGTTCAATATCAGTTTCTCTCATAAAAGTTTCACCAATTAATACTCCCATGATTCCAATAGATCTAAGCGATTCTAAATCTTCGGCACAATTAATTCCAGATTCACTTATGGGCATAATATTTTGTTTTAAAAATATATCTGAATATGTATGCATCAATTCTTTTGATGTTTTTAAATCCGTTTTAAAAGTCTTTAAGTCCCTATTATTTATTCCAATCAAATTAAAAGATTTTAAATTCAGAATCCTTTCTAATTCATTAGAGTTATGAACTTCAACAAGAACACTCATCTTTAAATTATCAGCTATTTTCTTTAAATAAATTAAATCATCATCACTTAATATCGCAGCGATTAATAATATTGCATCAGCTCCAGATACCCTTGCTTTATAAATCTGATAAGCAGAAATAATAAAATCTTTGCAAAGTAGAGGGAGATTAGTTGATTTCCTTACAGTTTCGAGTATTTCATAACTACCTTGGAAAAACCTTTTATCGGTAAGTACTGAGATACATGATGCACCTAATTCTTCATAACAAATTGCTATATTTTCAGGGTTAAAATCTTTTCTAATAACTCCTTTACTCGGACTAGCTTTTTTTATTTCAGCAATAACTCCTGGTTTTATCTTTGACTCCAAGATATTTTTGTAAAAATCTTTGGGAGTAGGAAGTTTTTCAATCTTTTTGATGAGATCTTCTAAAGAGACTATTTTTTTAAAATTCTTAATTTCAATATCCTTGTGCCATACAATTTCTTCCAGAATGTTTTTTGCTTGTGCTTCTCTATGAGGTACCGCATATTCTAAATTTTCTACCCTTACTGTTGGATTTGGTGGCCTGCGTCTTATCTCCATTAATTTTAGATATTTATTTTATTTGAGAAGCCGCCTGTTTATATGCGACCTCAACTACTTCACTAAGTGTAGGATGAGTATGAACTTCTTTAGATAATTCAATTACATCTTGGTTCCTTGCAATAGCGTTCGAAATTTCTTGAATTAAATCAGCTGCATGTAACCCAAAAATATGCGCCCCTAATACTTTCCCATTATCTTTGTTGAAAATCAACTTTAGCAATCCATCACTCTCTAATTCAGCCAATGCTTTTGAATTAGCCTTAAAGAAACTTTTGACAACTCCCAAAGTAAAATTTTCTTTTGTAGATTTCTCTTTAGCTTCAACTTCAGAGAGACCAACTGAACTTATCTCTGGGTGAGTAAAGGTTGCTGCGGGGATACTTTTATAGTTAATTTCTACATTTCCACCGCAAATATTATCAACAGCAATAGTACCCTGCGCTGCAGCAGTATGAGCAAGCATTAGTTTGCCCGTTACATCTCCAACAGCCCAAATGTTAGATATTATTTCATCACCATTCTTAACTCTCATTTGATCATCTACAGGAATGAAACCTTTTACTGTTTCGATACCAACCGACTCAAGATTTAAGTTATTACTATTAGGACTTCTGCCAGTTGCGACTAGTACAGCGTCAACTTCTAAAGTTTCTACAATTTCCTTAGATTTTGCATCAGTCAGTTCTATTTTTACAGGGCATCCAGGTGTTATTTTTGTCGCAAAGACATTTGATTTTGTGTCTATATCTCTTGCCTGAATAAGGTTCTTCTTAGCAATTTTAGAGATGTCTGGATCAAATGTTGGCATAATATTCTCCAAAGCCTCGATCATGGTAACTTCACAACCAAGGGCGGTATAAACATCAGCAAATTCTAGACCTATATATCCGCTTCCAATTATTGCTATCCATCTTGGAAGCCACTCAAGTTTAACCGCATCATCGCTAGTAAATACGGTCCTATTATCCAAAGTTATTCCACGAGGCACCAAAGGAGAAGAGCCTGTTGCTATAACAATATTCTTACATGTGAAAATTTTATCAATTCCGTTTTTATCTCTTACACCTACTTTTTGATTTCCTTCAATTCTTCCAATGCCCAAAATAATTTCAACTCCACTCCTTTTAAGAGTTTTTGTTAAATTTTCTCTAACATTTAAAACTAAATTATTTGCATGATCTGCAATTTTTGATCTCTCGAACCTTACGGGTGAAGCATGTATACCAAATTTAGCTAAATGTTCATAATTAGCTATTTCTCTAACTTTTCCACTTGCAGCCAAAAGAGCTTTAGATGGAACACAACCCTTATTAACACAAGTGCCTCCCATATCAGAAGATTCTACTATTGCGGCTTTAAGTCCCTTACCAGCAGCATGTTTAGCGGCATCAAAACCTCCATATCCTGCTCCTATTACGATTAAATCAAAATCAAAACTTGAATCAGTCACTTTTTATTTATTTATTTAGAGGTGTATGCGACTCTTTTTCGTTCTAGTAATAACGGAACTGCAACACAAGCCACATTTAATGATTCTACAATCTCGCTATGCGGAATTGTAATTGTTTCATTAAAAGCTTCTTGAATTTTTTTATGAATACCTTGGCCTTCATTACCCAAAATTAATGCTGTACGTCTAGACCAATCAACTTCCCAGTAAGGTTTTGAAGGTTTTTTTGAACTCTTATTATGGCTACTAGTAGAGAAAATCTTAAATCCTACATTTGATAATTCAGACAAAGACTTAAGTAAAGAATTTAATATTTCTTCTTCAATGCCATCAAATCTTAAAAAAGGCAGATGAAAAACTGCACCTGAGGATGCTCTTAATACCTTTTGACCTAATGGGTGCGCACCTCCAGCTAAAAAAATTGCATTAACACCCGCAGCTAAAGCGGTTCTAAATAGATTACCCATATTCCCAGGATCTTGAATTCTGTCGAGAACAAGAACAAAATCATCTTTTCTATTAAATTGATAATTAGGTATTGCTGAAATCTCTACTAAAGCTGCTATCCCATCTGGATTAATTGTTGAAATCGCAGATGACAAGACTGCCTCTGAAACAATATTTATTAATGACTCATCAAATTTTTTGCTTAGATTTTGATTCTTTCTTAGCCATTTTTCGGTAACTAAAATCTTAGAGGGATTTTTTCCAGACTTCAGCAATTCTTCAATGAGATGTGTACCCTCTATGCAAAAAAAGTCTTGATCTTTTGGAGATGATCCTCTTTTAAAAGATCTAAATCTTTTAACTAGATTATTGTCTTTACTAGTTATTTTTAAAAAAGTATTTTCTATGAGTATTTTGAAAAATTTGTTATTAATTATATTTTAATTACATAAATATTTTGATCAATTATTTATTAAATTTTTATTTCCCAAGAAATTAAAAAATACATTTTCACTTTTAATTAATATTCATGACGTTACATAGGGTGGACTTAATATTATTAGTTTGTCATGATGAATCTAATAAATTAAGTCTTAATGATTTGCGGAAGCAAAACGAAGTCATATCTTAAATCGCAAAATTTAAAGATTTTTGGCCAAGGCAAGTTAAATGGAATAGTTGAAATAAGTGGTGCGAAGAATTCCGCCTTAGTTTTATTAGCCTCATCATTGCTAACTAATGAAAAAATAATTCTTGAAAATGTACCTTTTCTCACTGATATTGAAAAGATGGGGAATATCTTAAAGAATTTAGGAGTGAATTTAGTTCGTAAAAACAACCAACTAGCAATAGATCCAACAACTATTTCGATTAAAGAACTTCCATATGAACTTGTTAAAGGATTAAGAGCTAGTTTCTTTTGTATAGGTGCACTATTAACTAAATTTGGAGAAGCTCAAGTACCGTTACCAGGTGGATGCAATATTGGTTCAAGGCCAATAGACGAGCACATTAATGGATTAATCGCACTAGGAGCAGACATTATTATTGAAGAGGGAATTGTAAAGGCAAAAACAAGGGGGAACAAAAATAGACTTCATGGCACTCATATTCAATTAAATTGTCCAAGTGTAGGTGCGACTGAAACTTTAATAATGGCAGCATCTTTAGCCAAAGGAAGAACTACTATTGAAAATGCTGCTAGAGAGCCTGAAGTTCAAGATTTATGCCATATGCTTAATAAAATGGGGGCAAAAATTTATGACTCCGGTAAAGAAACAATTATTATTGATGGAGTTAATAAGCTTGGCGGATGTACCCATAAAGTAATTCCAGACCGAATAGAAGCTGGAACTTTTCTAATAGCTGCTGCTGCAACTTCCTCTTCAATAACAATTTCTCCAGTAATCCCTCATCATCTTAAAGCTGTCACTAATAAGCTTCAAGAGAGTGGTAGTAAAATTACGATTAAAGGTAATTCGATTTCTATCAAGAGTAAAGAGATTAAAGGAGTAGATATTGAAACAGCTCCTTTCCCAGGCTTTCCTACTGATTTGCAGGCACCATTTACAACTCTAATGACAATTGCAAATGGTGAATCAAAGATAACCGAAACAATTTTCGAAAACAGAATGAATCATATTTATTTACTTAATGAAATGGGCGCCAGTATAAAACTAAACAAAAACGTAGCTCACATCAAAGGTGTTAAAACAATTAATGGGATTAATTTAGTTGGCTCAGATTTAAGGTCATCAGCTGCATTAATAATTGCAGGAATCATCGCAAAAGGTAGTAGTAATTTCTATGGATTAGAACATCTAGATAGAGGTTATGAAAATTTTGAATTAAAACTAAAAAAATTAGGTGTAAAAATAATTAGAGAAATCAGTAAAAATACTTTTGAAGAGAATGGATTTAAAATTGAACAAAGATCTGAGAATTTTTCAAAACTCGAAGTAGCATAGTCTTTTCCAAATATATTTTTAAAACAAAGAAAGTTTATTCAAACGTAAGCAATATTAATTAGCGAAATACACCCCAAAAATAATATAAACAAAATTAGAAAGCGATTAGACCAAATTTTATTTAAACCATTAAATTTGAATTCATTCATGCCCAAGTTCCGCTATTAGATCCGAATGTTGTAAGTATAGTTATTGCAATAAAAAAATAGGGGACAAATTTAAAGGATAATTTGTTAGCTTGAGTTTTAGACATTTGCTTTTTTACTAAATATAACACAATATTACTAATGATGAAGCTATCTACTTTTAAAAAAGACTTTTAAACGTATTTAATCACAAAAATGTATCAGAAATGTTTAAATATTCTTTCTTCCCCTCATTTCTTGTCAGCAAATGAAATAAATAATTCTATATTTTTATCGAAAAGATTAACTATTAACAAACGTAATCTTGAAAACTGTTCCTTGACCAAAGTAATAGTCAATAAATTGATTTTTGTTATAATAAAAAAGTTCATTTTTTCAAAAGCCTTGGGAGCGTGGTGGAATTGGTAGACGCACCGCACTCAAAATGCGGCACCTTCGGGTATGTCGGTTCAAGTCCGACCGCTCCCACTTTAATGAATACATATAGTCGATTCGATATATCTTTCAAAAAAGGAAAAGGTTGTTGGCTATGGGACAAAACAGGTAAAAGGTATCTTGATGCAGTTGCTGGTATAGCAACTTGTAGTCTTGGACATAGCGACAGAGTTTTAAGAAGAAGGTTATCAACTCAACTAAAAAAGATTCAGCACATTTCTAATCTCTACAACATTGATGAACAAGAACAATTAAGCAGAACTTTAACGAATATTAGTTGTGCTAAAAGCGTCTTCTTCTGTAATAGTGGTGCGGAAGCAAATGAATCAGCAATTAAATTAATTAAAAAATATGGAAATAAAACAAATGAAGGTAAAGAATCAATTATTCTCGCAGCAGAATCCAGCTTCCATGGAAGGACGCTTGCAGCCTTGAGTGCCACTGGACAACCAAAATATCAAAAAGGTTTCGAACCAATGATTCAAGGGTTCAAATTTTTTGAATTTAACAATTTTGATTCGGTAAAAAGATTATTTGAAGAGTGTGAAACTAATGATCAAAAAATTTCCGGCGTTTTAGTTGAACCAATACAAGGCGAAGGCGGCGTAATTCCTGGAAGTAAAATATTTTTTAAAAGCCTGAGAGAAATATGTGATAAATATAATTCTCTTCTCATTTTAGATGAGGTCCAAAGTGGAGTAGGTCGAACTGGGAAAATGTGGGGTTATGAGAATTTAGGAATTGAACCTGATGGATTCACCCTCGCTAAAGGATTAGGAGGAGGTCATGCAATTGGTGCATTATTGGTAAAAGAAAAAGCCAACATTTTTTCTCCAGGGGATCATGCAAGCACCTTTGGAGGGAACCCATTCGCTTGTAAAGCTGCCCTAACTGTATTAGAAGAAATAAATAGAAGAAATATTATCAATAATGTTTATCTAAGAGGGGAACAATTAAGTACTGGGTTTGAAGAATTGTCAAAAAAATTTCCAAATATTATTTGCGGGAAAAGAGGCTTAGGTTTAATACAAGGTCTTGTGATCAATGATGATTATGCTGATGCAAAAAAAATTACATTAAAAGCTTTTGATAAAGGATTATTGGTAGTACCTGCAGGAGGAAATGTTGTAAGGATTGTCCCACCATTAGTTATTTCTCGAAGAGAAATTAATATTCTTTTGGATAAGCTAAATTCAATTTTTGAAGAGTTATAGCAATTAAAATTTTGAAAAATGCAAATTTAAAAAATTTTGAATTATTATCTCCTAAATATGAAAGGGATAATATAAAGTTAGGTTTATCAAGAATTAAAAAAGCTCTACAAGAACTTGGTAATCCTTGCAAAAATATCCCTGCGATACAGATTATTGGAACCAATGGTAAAGGATCAATCGCGGCATATTTAGAAAGTATACTTTTTGAAGCTAAAAGGAATTTCGGTGTAACGACATCTCCTCATCTTTTGGATGTATGCGAGAGGATTAGAGTTAATAAAAAAAATATTAATAGAACTGATTTTGAAAAAATCTATAGATTTATAGAAAAAAATTCTTCAAAATTTGAATTAACTCCTTTTGAAAAAATCATTTGCTGCGCACTAAATTTTTTTGACCATCAAAAAGTTGAATTACTCATTCTTGAAGCTGGCTTAGGGGGACGATTAGACGCGACAACAGCCCATAAATCTAGACCAATCATTGCTATTGGGAATATTGGCTTAGACCATAAAGAATTTCTTGGAGATACGATTGAAAAAATTGCCGAAGAAAAATTAGCAGTTATTGAAAAAAAATCAATTGTCATCTCATGCAATCAAAATAGTCAAGTTGAAAATTTAATAACCAAAAAAGTTAAAGAGGTAGGAGCAGAAATTATTTGGAAAGATTCAATTTCAAACAGCTATGAGCTTGGATTAAAAGGAATTTTTCAAAAGCAAAATGCTTCAGTAGCTGTTGGAGCAATTGAAGCGCTGAATAATTTGGGATTTAATATAAAAGAAAAACACATATCTGAAGGTCTTAAAAAGACAACTTGGAACGGAAGGCTAGAAATAATAAATTATTTCAACAAACAAATTCTTGTAGATTGTGCGCATAATTATCCTGCGGCAAAAGCACTCTCTAATGAGCGAAGAAATTGGGAGAATGAAGATAAAGGAATTTATTGGATTGTAGGTGTCCAAAGACAAAAAGATATTTACGCAATATTAAAAACACTTCTAAAGAAAAATGATCGCTTATTACTTGTGCCAGTTCCAAATCAACCTAGTTGGCAATTAAATGATCTCTCTCAGATTAAAGAAATTGACTTTCAAAAAACAATTGAATTTAAAACATTTGAACTTGCCATTGAGTATTTATTTTCCCTGAAAAAATGGCCGCCTAATATTCCTGTTCTAACAGGTTCTATTTTTTTAGTTGCTGAATTTATTAAATTTGCCAATAAACAGAAATGTTAAATTTTAAATTGTTCTTTTACTTCCCAACCTTCCAATTTTCCTGGATTTAATAGCCCTTTAGGATCAAATCTTAATTTCGCTTTTACTTGATCTGCATCCACCACTCCGAGACCTCCGCCTTCAACTGTTAAAACATGGGGATTAAAAATAAACGCACCAAGTTTCTTGCAATCTTCCATTATTTCATTTAGTTCTTCTGCCCCATTCCACTTTAATAAAGGCAAAGCCGCTAATCGCGGTGATCCTTGTTGAGAAACTGCCTCTAAATGCCAAAGAACTTTTTTACCCCATTTTTTTCTCAAAAAATTAATTAATTCTAGTTCATTATTAAGCGGTAAAAGCATCTGTAGATAAGTCCAATTTTTATCCCTAGACCTCATATGAAGAGTTGTATGATTCCAAACGACTTCAGAAATTCCATTGACGAGCTTTTCTTCTTCCCCAACTAGGGTAGATTCGACTTTAAATTTTTTACAAATTAGCTCAATGGTTTTTATTCCTCCAAGAGTAGATTGAATTAATATCTTGTGACTTCTAGATTTACTTTTAAACCATTTTGGCATTTGATCTACAATTTCTTCTTCAAGAATTGCTCCTAATTTCAGATCAATTGCTGCGCTCGTAAGAGTTTTCAATATTTCTATTGTTTTTTCAAATTCAATACAGTCGATAACTATTGAATACCACTTACGTTTGATATCAGTAGCAAGTAATAAAGAAGTAATTATTCCATTAGTCCCATAAGCATGATTTAAAGGTTCGGATTCTTCAGCATCAAATTTTAATAATTTAGGTTCTTCATTCATTGTTACTGCCTCTAAACCAATAAGATTTCCTGGATCTCTTAAAAATCCCCACCTAATAGACCCAATACCTCCTGATCCACCTGCGATGAAACCTCCAATTGTTGCAGTTTTCCAAGTACTAGGAAGCAACCTCAGTTCCCTTCCATATTTCTCTAATTGTTTATTCAAATCTCCCATAACACAGCCAGACTGTACTTTTACAAAACCTGTATCTGGATCAAATTCTTCTAACTTATTAAAGTGACTCATCTGCATTACAACTCCTTTAAACAATGGGACCGCTTGTCCATAATTACCTGTACCTGAACCCCTTAAAGTAATTGGGATAGAAAATTCCCAACAAATTTCTGCTACTTCCTTTACCGCTTTGTGATCACTAGGTCTTACCACCAAATCAGCAATACATTCGTCTAATTTTTCCGTAAGGATTGGAGAGTAGTTATAAAAATCTTTTGAAAGTCTTCTTCTGTCAGATTGGCTTTCAATAATCTCTAAGTTGTTGACTTCCCTAAATTTGTCTATAAATTTGAGACTATTTGATTTCATTAATAAAATTTTTATTGTTTTGTATATAAATTAGCCGATTAGCGATATAAATCGCCTTTTATAAAAACTTTTCTCTTTAATGTACTCGAAAAAATATCTGCCCATCTTTGTGCATCTAAAATCACAAAGTCAGCAGGACAACCCTTTTTAATTAAACCATCCCATTTTAAGTTTAATAATCTGCTTGGAGCTAAAAAAATAGAAGATAGAGTCATTCTATCCCAGGGATTTAGTTGAAGCATAGGTATCGAGCAAGACAACATATAAAAAGGATCATAATTACCAAATGGGTACCAAGGGTCTTGAACGTTATCACTACCCAGAGATACATCCACGTGTGATTTTTGTAATTGCTTTATTGGAGCAACTGGTCTTTTTAATGAGGTAGTTTTATTACTTCGATTGAGCAGCCAAAAATTTGTTAGAGGTAAAGCAATAACTTTAATATTTTTCTCAGCCATTTTTTCTCCTAAATTCAAAATCTCTTTATGACTTAGAGAAATAAGACTACTCAAATGACTACAAGTAATTGGAATACTATTAATATTTAAATTTTCGATTGTCTCCAACAAAACTTTTATTCCCGCTCCAGGCTCATTGATCGATTCGTCTATATGCAAATCAATTTCTAATTTATATTTACGAGCTAGAAGAAGCATCTTTGCGAGAAATTTGCTTGTATCTTTTTTATTGAAAGGAGGAACAATTACACCTCCTAAAATACCTCCATTAGAGGAAAATATTCTTGCCAAATTCTCTCCATTATTTGTATCCCAGAATTCCAATGGAGCTAGAGCAACGAATTGTAAAGTCAACTCAGATGAAAATTTTTTTTGTAATTTAAAAAGTTCAATCCAAATATCAATAGATTGACTTTTGAAAGTATCAATATGACTTCTAATAGCTCGGTATCCATTTTTTATGGCAAGTTTTAATGATTTCTCAACTCTCTCAAGAA